>JAGNWT010000002.1:74043-100592 GCA_017985935.1 Anaerolineales bacterium
ATTATCGTAAATCATAAAGCACATACCCATCGCCTTCCGCGGCGATCGGGTACTGCTCCAGGGTCTTCTTCAGAGTTGGCTGCTTCTCCAACTGACCGAACGCCGTCACAAGAAAATAATCTTTTCCCTCGGTCAGGAACGCAAAATCTCCCGCATCCTGTTCACCGCCGCGCGCCTCGCTCAGTCCTGTGCTCAAGGGCCACAGGCTCACCTTGTGCCAGCCCCACAGCATCAAACGAAAACCATAATCCTGCGTCAGACCAATGACATCCGCATCGGCGGGGATCGCCTCGCCAACTCCCTGCCAGAAAGCAGGCTCGTGACGAAAATCCTCGGCGATCAAAACGGATCGCGCCACCCAGGATTGATAGCCGATCACGGCAATGACCAGCAGGATGAAACCTGCGCGTCCCACCTGACTTTGACCTGCTGCGCTTTCAAGGAGCGGATTCAACGCCGAGGCCAATCCCAGCGCAACGATGGGAATCAGTTGAATATGATAGTAACTGTGGGTGTACATCTGGAAGGGAAGAGTCAGCCCGTAGAGCACATAGCCCACCCACAAACTAACCAACAGCCAGCGCAAACGGGCCGGGGCGAGCAAGACTCCCGCCAAACTAAGGAAGATCACAGTCAGCCCAAAGAGACTGCCAATGAAAGCCAGCCAACTGGAATAAAAGTCTGTACTGGTAATGAGTTCAATGAGGGTCACGGTCCACGCGAAGAAATATTCAGTGGAGCGGCTTTGATTAAGGAGAATGTAAAAGATCAGGGCGGGAACGATCATCATCGCCGCCATCGCCCAGACCTGTTTCGAGCGCCAGAAATCTTTTTTGAGGGTGAACAACACCAAAGCAATCGCCGCCGCGCCCGCAAAGAACGCAATGACGATCTTCACCAAAGTCGCAAGCCCGAGGAACACCCCCGCAAGGATCGCCCACTTCCACAACTGCTCTTCAGACCAGCGATAAAGAAAGTAAATGCCGATCACGAAGGCGGCAGTCATCAACGGGTCAGGCTGGAAGGAGCGGCTGGATTGGACGGAGAATGGCAGGATCAGATAATACGCCAGACCCGCGAACGCCGCCCAAGGAGAAACCGCGCGCCGCATCAGATCGAACAATGCAATTCCCGCCGCCAACCAGAAGAGAGTCTCCCAAACCCGGGCAGACGCAATATTCTCGCCGCCCGTGAACAGATACGTGACCGCCACAATGGATTCAATGATGGGCGGTTCATACTTGCCGACCGAGTCGGAAAATATTTTCGAGGCTTGTTTTTGTTCAGCAGTAGCAGAGGGGAGGATGGAATAATAGATCTCACGCGCCACCAGTGAATTACGTAACTGGCGTGAAGGCTGAAAATCCAACGGGGGGTCGGTGATATCGATCAGGCGCAAGAGTCCGCCGAGGGCGAGAAAAATGATCAGCAGAGCAGACCAGGTGCGAGTTTGGGAAAGAGGCGTCATGAGAAAGGATGAGGGATGAAAATCAGAAGAGGGAATTGTAGTCCACTTTGCGGAAGATGGTCAGTTTGCCGCCGATGGTGGCATCCACCACTTCTCGTCCCGCGTTCTTGAAGGCATCACGCGCCATGGCATAACCGATCTCGGATGTGTCGAGGTCGGGCAATTGCCAGCGGACACCCTTGCCAAAATAATTTGGCGCGACATGGTTGGGGTCATCCCCCTCAGAGACAACGGTCTTGTTCGCCTCGCCCTTGGATGTGAAATTATGGTCCACGCCGATCAGGATGACCTGCTCAATGCCCATGTGAAAGGCAAGCTGCAAGGTGACATTGGTAACCGTGGCGCTCTCCCAAACTCGTCCACGCACATCGGGAGAGAATTTTGGTCCTGTGTAAGAGGTGAAAAGAAAAGTGGGAACTTGGTCGATCGGCAATTGGGAATTGAAATAGCCATGTGAGCGCCACGCCAAAAATTTCGGCATGGGAAGCTGGAGAATGTCCTGATGAAATTGTTCGATGACAAGATTATTGGTCGCGGAATAATAAGTGGTATGAAAGCCCAATTCCGGGAAGATGACGTAAATGCGGTTCATCCCAAAAGTGATCTCGTTCTTCAACTTTGAGAGATCGGTCTGCTTGAGGCTGGGACCATTGCCAATGACGAAGGCGCGTTTGCCTTTATGAATATCCTTCAACTCTGCCAGACGACGGATGCTCTCGCGCCGCCACGGATGCAGATAGGCGGCAGGAAGCTGTGGAATACGGCGAATGGAGTCGTACGTGTCGCGCGCAAAATTCAACACGGGAGTTGGAAGAATGGATTTCAGGGTTTGTTTCATGGAGGGAGAAGTTCCTTGCGAAAAACAAAAAGAGATTTTGGCGATCCACGCTACTCGGTGCTGAGTCTTGCGGTCGCGCCGCCGTCTACAACAAGAGCCTGCCCCGTCATGAACGAGGACTGCGAATTGTCTGCAAGGAAGAAGATGGCATGCGCGATCTCTTCGGGCTGGCCCACCCGCCCGTTGACCGTCTTGCGGGCAAGGTTATCGAGCCTGTCCTGCACATTGCTTCCGCCGACATGTCCACGTCCAAGACCGGCACGCAGCATGGGCGTATCCACCGCACCCGGCAAAATGGCGTTTGCGCGGATGTTATCGGGGGCGAACTCGATCGCCATCGCCCGTGTGAGCGCAAGCAAGCCGCCTTTGGATGCGGCGTAGGCCGCAATATTCGCCGAGGTTTGAATGGCATGCACAGAAGAAACGTTCACGACAGCCGCTCCGCCCCGCGCCTTGAGCAATGGATGCGCCAGCTTGACCCCGAGAAAGACCGAGCGCAAGTTGGCCGCCATGACCGCATCCCACTCCTCCACGGTGGTCTCCACCAGGGGTTTGGCCACCTGCAAGGCGGCATTGTTAACCAGGGCGTCGAGGGTATCGGTATAGGCGTGCGCCTGCTCAAAAATGGCGTGGATATCTTCGGGGCGGGAAATGTCCGAGCGGATGAAGAGCCCGCTTTGGGGGAAGTCTGAGCCGTAGTCGTTGCGGTCAACGCCGATGACGCGCCAGCCATTCCCGGCAAAGAGGTTTACGGTCGCGCGTCCAATTCCACCGGCCGCGCCGGTAATAAGTACAGTTTTTGTTTCTGTCATTTTCTATCTTTCTTGGTACTTCATCCCCAGCCCTTCAACCAAATTCTTGATCGTGTTCCAATGGATGCGCTCCCACGCGGTCGGGCTGGAGTTGGAGTTATGCGGAGCGAGCAGGACGTTATCCATCTTCATCAACGGGCTATCCACCGGAAGCGGCTCGAACTCAAAGACATCCAGCGCGGCGCCTGCGATCTGTCCGGCTTCAAGCGCGGCGACAAGTGCTTTTTCATCCACCAGGGGTCCGCGCGCTGTATTGATCAGGACTGCAGTGGGCCTCATTTTTGCCAGAGTATTGGCATTGATGATCTTGCGCGAAGTGGGATTCAGGTCACAGTTGACCGAGACAAAGTCTGCGTCTGCGAGAAGTTCATCCAGCGAGGTCATGTGAATCCCTGACTCGGAGACAAACACATGATCGATCGGCACGATATCGGTGCCAAGCACCTTCATGCCAAAGGCACGTGCGCGGCGGGTAACCGCCTTGCCGATGGCGCCGATGCCGATCACGCCCAGTGTCAACTCACTGAGCGCCTTGCCGGGGATCTTCTCCCATTTGCCGTTTTTCATTTCACGGTCCATCCACGGGATGCGGCGCGCAAAGGTCAGCATGTACGCGAGAACAGAATCTGATACGGGGGTGGTAAAAGCATTCGGGGTTCGAGAAAGTTTGACATTGAAACGGGAGCAAGCCTCGGCGTCGATCGAATCGATCCCGGTCCCCCATTTGGAGATGACCTTCAATCGAGGAGAGCAGGCTTCGACGGCGCGCGCTGTGTATCGGTCATCGCCGCAGATGGCGCCGTCAAATTGACCGGCATACTTAAGCAGGTCTGCCTCTTCCATGCGTTCCTGCACTTCGGGAACAATAAGCTCAAAACCGTACCCTTCAAGCACAGGGCGGAAGCGGTCGAGGAAAGGGATCATGTATGGAGCAGTGAGAAGGATGGTTTTTGTCATTTTTTAGTTTCCACAGGGGTAGGGCATTTGGCTGAAATCATACAGATTTGGGACCGGTGAGAAATAGCTGACATCTTCGAGAATATCATATTTTCCGCCGAAGTATGAATTGAAAACCAGGCGAAAAATATTCACAGGTGAAATGGTCGGATACAGCACATCATTCTTACCGGGGAAATAAATGGCTGTGAGATTCCAGAAGCGCTTATCCTTGGGCTGTAACCACGGTCCATGATCTCCCTGAAAAATAATAATGGGCGGTGTTTCGGAGTTTGCAAGAATGGTGTCAATGGTTTCGATCACCGTGGTGTTCAAATATTGCAGTTGATTGAGATACCCTGCCTGATACAGGTCATGCGGATACTGACGTTGTTCGTTCCAAAAATCCGGCGGGTATGTTGGGTTGCCTTCCGGGTCGAAAACGAACGGCGGATGAGGCGAGATGACATGGATGTATGAGAATGTCGGCTGCGGCATTTTGGAGATCTGGTCCATGCTGTCGAAGGCATAATTGAAGCGGTCACGGAAGGAAACCCCCATCAGGTAATCAGGATCAACCCATCCGAGATCATCAGCGTAACGAGCGAGCGTGGTGCGCATATAGAGAGCTTCGAACTCGGTCATTCCCGAGGAGATGGGCGGCGGGCTCATGAAATGATCGGAGTCTTCGATATTAAGCCAGTCGAAACCGGTGTCAAAGTTGACGGTCTCGTACCCCAGGCTTTCAAAGTTATATCGCACCGCATTGTGCTTCAGGGAATCCCAAAGCAGGCGGCGGGCGGTGCTGTCGGGGGTAAATGTATCGCTGAGGTCCTGCAAGTACAACATGTTTAGGGAAGAACCAAGCGAAAGTTCCGTCCTCACATAGTTACTCTGGCTACAGGTCGGCACATAAAATCCGCGCTCTTCCAATTGACTGATGAACTTTTGATTATCAAACCCGTAGGCACGGTAAAGCAGGTCGGCGCGCCCATAGGAATCGAGAATGAAATAATAAACATCAGGCGCATTCTCCGGCTTGACAAGGTCTGCCTGTATGGGCGCGTTCGGAGAACCCAGGGCGTGCGCTCCCTGCGGGCTGACAGAGGAGAAAAACTGCCAGAGAGACATGAGCACCAGGGCAATCGCAACCGTATTCAAGTTCGAGGCGGATCCCGCGAAACTCAGGCTTGGGCGGGTGACCCAAAATAAAGAAAGGGCAAAAAATATCAGCCAGATAATCAATAGCCAGGTTGTGTAATTGGTGTCTGGAAATTTTTCGTCAATGGCGATGTAAACATGCCCATAGCTGTAGAATAATGAAAGCAGCAAGGCGGTGAGGAACGCAGCTTTGTGGACCCGGCGGGAAAACAACAGCCAGAGCGCCAGGAATAACAGTCCGCCAAACGCCACTGATATCAATAAAGGACGTACCGCCGCACCCGAGGAGACCTGTCCCGTATTTGCTGAGAGCAGGGCTAAAATGGGATATGCGCTAATAACGATCGGGTACCAGGGAATTTCAAAAATTTTGGAAAAGGTTTTTCTGATCAATCTTCTTCATCCTATAAGATTTACTTGCAAATATTCTTTTCGATCACCGATCTCACGTCATCTGGCACAAGTTCCTTTGCCATGAAATCTGTCATGATCTCACAAGCCTGCATACGCAGGAACTTATTGGTGGCAAACAATTTCGCCATGCTGCCGACCTGCTGCGCATCACCCAAAACAGCCGACGCTTGAAGGAACGGCATCCATTCAAGGATATCCTCGGGGTAGTAGCCCAACTCCAGAGCTTCGCTTAGCAAAATGGGGATTTTATCCCACTCGCCGCGTTGGCGCGCCAGATCAGCCTTTTGATAGTAATAACACCAGCCTTGAGGCAATTCTTCGCCAAAAACCAAAGGCGGCAAAGCCCGGGACTCTCCGCCAGGAATAATATTCTCCAGCTTTGAAAACGGCGCAACAAGAAAAAGCCTCTGCTGGTCGCCGGGAGACAGTTCAGGCGCAGTCCCATTGATGACCCTCACACAACCGTTCGGTGAGGTCTGAACCATCACAAGTACATTCCCAAAATCACGTTCCGAATAATTGCCGCGACGCAATTGAGATTCTGTTCCGCCATTCGTCATTACCTGAAGCACTGCAGCATCGGTCAAGATCGTGGCAGGCAATTTTATATTGACCTCATCCGAAGTTTGCTTTTCGGGGTAATAAATAAAGTTCGCCGGACCCCAAATAAAGTAATCCTCACTTAATGGGCTACCCGGATAGGATGCCACCACCGTTGTTCCCTCTTTAATTTGCGGGGCACGCCATGCAACCTGCTGCCAAAAATTCCGCGTGGACTCTGTTTCGGTCACAGCGCGGACAGCATTCCCATAATGGGTCAAGACAGCCACAGCCACAAAGAACACAAGCACCGAAGACCGCACCCTGTCGGAGAAGATATTATCGAGAACCCAGGCAAACAGCATAACAGCCCCCACTGACGCGATCAGTGAGTATCTCGAATAATCAGGAAAAGTGATATGACGATTGACCAGGATCACCGGGATCAACCCGCCAAGAATCCCAGAAAGACTTAACCAAAGCGGCTCACGGCTGAACTGTGACTTGGTCTCAGCGCCAGACTCATTTAATCGCTGCTGATGAATTGCCCAAAAGGTCAAAACGGATGCCAAACCTACCCACCCTAAGGCAATGACCATATCCCGCAGGCGCAAAGAGAAAGCCAGAATATACATGGGCAATCCCCAGGCTACCAAAACAACATTGAACGTATCCTGTATCAGATAATTTAACCACCACAAGAGGGTGACTGGAGATGAGATAGCCAGCGAAAGTTGCAGCCCAATATCGGTTGCCTTGCGCTCCGCCACAAAGAGAAACACCCGCCAGATCAAAAAACCGCCCGCGATCAGCAGAAAAGGCAGGCTGGCAACAATCCCTTTGGTGAGTCTTTTCAAAATGGATTCGCCTTCAGCCCGCCAGACCAAGACAAAGACACAGGCGAAGCGAAACACCTCCATGCCAATAAAATACTCCATCTGGCTAAGATAGCCCCACCCCGCGATGACTGAAAAAGCCGCCCACATAATCTGCGCACCACGCCGTGCAGCCTGTATCGACTTTATCGTCAAGGCAACAGACAACAGGGACAGGAATAACCCGACAATGTGAGACTGATAATCAATGGCGTTAACTTGCGAGAGAAACCCCGGATAAATTGTGAATAATAGCGCCGCGGCAAAAACAAAAAATCTTTTCTGCGGCCAAAGCATCTGCAAGGACCAATACAGGCTCAAACCGCCTAAAAACCGAAAAAGATACGCGCTTAATTGATAATACAAGGGCTCGAACCCAAACATTGAAAACATGGGGATCATCAACAAAGCGCGGCCGGGGCGGTCTCCGCTGAATATTTCATGGAAGAAATCACCACCCTTAACCTGCATGTCGTACATCAAGTACCAATCATCATTAAGATATCCCAACCGGTGAACCAAAGGCAGATAAGCTATGGCAGAAACAGCCAAAATAGCCAGCCCGCCCCACCAGAGCAGCATGCCCGACTCTTTCTTACTTTGCATTCTGATTTCTCTTGGCCAAAAAGTCTGTGATCTCGAAATCCAATTCCTCGTCAATATCCCAGGCTTCTTTACGGTCTATTTCGAGCAAGTAAGGCTTGTCTCCAATGCGGTGATGCTTCTTCGCGAGGTTGTCACGAGTGAATAGATACAAGCAGGAATTTTCCTCGTACACAGGCGGCAGATCCTGGGTCTGCAATAATTCAAGGGGATTATGGTTTATCGCTCGTCCATCTTGAAAATAAAGCCGGGTCTGCCAGCGGGTGACGGAAAAAAGGGAATCATATCTGGGATATTCCGCAAAGAAGGTTTTGATCCCCTGTGAGATGGTCTCTGCCCGCAAAAGCGGATTGGTGGAATGGGTTTGCAAATAAAAGTCAGCCTGCACCTGCGCGGTGTCATACAGGAGAATGTCGTTCATGGGGATATTATCGGCACGAAGATGCTCGGGCCGCTGGATCAATTTTACGGTCGGGAAGGAACGAGTCACTCCGTCCATCACAGGCTCAGAGTCCGTATCCACCATGACCATTTCGATCTCAGGCACGGCGAGCAATGTCTCGATAATATGGTGAAAAAGGGGCTTGCCCGCAAGCGGGCGATAATTTTTACCAGGCACACGCTGGCTGTGATGTCGCATGGGGACAAGGGCGGCTAGTTTCATGCCCCCTATTTTACATTACAACGTCAAAGACATTTGCCATTGAGAAATGTCTTCACGCTTCATGCCGATCTGATCAAAGACCGCGCAAATCTCTTCGGGATACAGCGCAGGGACATGCCATGTCTTGTTGGGGAAACGGGCGAAGAGGGCGCGAATCAACACTGGGCTGAGACCTGCTCCCCGTGAACGGGCTTTGACCAGCACCGACCAGATCGCCACATGCTCCGCTTCGGGATTGCTAATGAGGCAATAGGCATCGTTCAAGCGGAAGGCGCGCGAGGGCGGCGTGTGCTGCATGATGGTCGCGCCAGTAAGTTGCCACGGGAGGTCTCTGAGCCCATGATAGGCAACGAGCCGCGCCAGTTCGCGGATGTCGATCTCGGTTAGTTCGTCATCTGATTCCACTTGTGGGTTTTCCAGTTTATAGCCCAGAAGTCTGCGGGTGATCTTAAAGCCGACCTTTTCATACAACTTCAACGCTGCTGTGTTCTGTTCGATCACTTCCAGCACCATTGTCTTTTCACCGCGGGCACGGGCCTGCTCGATCAGGTTTTGGATCGCCCATGTGCCGACCCCGCCGCTTCTGGCGCGGGATACGATGCCCATCGCCGCGAGGCGGCTTGTCCATCCACGGCGGGCGATGAGGGCAATGCCGATGGGTTCGCCATCCTTCATCAGCACGCGGCTTTCGGTCAAGTCCACGCCGTCACGGCGGAGCATGGTCAGCAGGGTAGCTTCGTCAATGTGGATTGGAATGAGATAGCCTTCAAATCCTCGCGTGAGCAGGTCAGCGAGTTGAGAGATGGTGAACTGAGAGGCAGGGATGAGGGATAGGGGCATGGGATTATTTTCCAACCCCTGAATATTATCACTACTCATATCCTCTCCTACTCACTACTCCCCATTCACTTCTCTTCATATCGAATCGGCTCCACATTTCTTTTATCTTCGCCTTCCAGTTTTCTGCCCCTGGCATAATAAAAGGTCTCGCGTAGTTGCGGAGTGACTAGGCTGGTCTCGCGGTGTCCGATGCGGGTGCCGTGGAATTGCATATAGCGAAACCAAAAGATGGATGAAATATTCTTTAATAACACACGTTCGCGCGCGGCATGCCAAAGATCGCTCAAGATGTTCGTGGCGGTCAAACGCAGGAAGTCGTAAAAGTTGAAATGCGCTTCGGGGTAAATTCTCCGCAGAGCCATTGCCTCACGGCGGTAGCGGTTATACACTCCGCGCGGCGTTTCGTTGTGGACATGGATGATCTCAGCTTCGGCAACATAAGAGATGGCATGCCCCTGCTCTTTTGCCCACTTCGCCCACGCCAAATCTTCCAAACCGGTCAAGGTTTCGTCGTAATTATTTTTTTCCCACAGGCTCTTGCGGATGGCAGAGTTGGCGTTATTGCAAAAGGCGGTTTCCTGTTTCGGCTTGCTGACATCGGGATACCACTGATGAAAAATTTGTTGTTCAGAAAATTTCGCAAAGTCGGGTCCGCGTTGTTTACCGTAAGTGAGCGCGATGCTTTCATCTTGAAAGGGGCGGAGCATGGTCTCCAGCCAATCGGGGTAGACCGGATAAATATGCGCGCTGGCAATGACAATGAATTCGCGCTTCGCTTCTTTAATCCCGTAATTGAGTGAGCGACCGAAAGTAAATTCTTCGGGACGGATCCGAACAACCCGCGCACCATACGACTCGGCAATGGTGACCGTTGCGTCGATGGAGCCGGAGTCAACGAGAATCACATCCACATCTTTAACAGTCTGCTGTTTTATGCCTTCGAGCAGACGCCCGATGTGCTGGTCTTCGTTATAGGCACGAATGACGATGGAGCAGGTCGTCATGGGCATTACCAGTCGGCATCCTTCTCGTATCCCAACTTGACAAGCAATTCACCCGCTGCTTCCTTGAATATTTTTTTATGTTCCCCGGTGAAGTGCTTCTTCCATTCGCCGGTCTTGCCCGAACGGAAGGTTGGGGACTTTGTCGGGTTGATGGATGCTTCGAGGGAATCAAGGATCAGTTGTCGGGAAGTTTGAAGCGGAGCGCGGACAAGGAGGTGGTCCATGATGCGGGTCAGAGTCGCGGCGCGGTCGTGGATCAGATCCTCGAAGTGGAGCGCCAACACTTCATCCCGCTCAAGCCAGCCGAGATAAGGCGCAAAGCGATCTGCGATGTTCGGGAATTCGATGTCGGCATCGGGTCTGCCCAGAATGCTGACCGTGAGGCGCGCGTTGAAATCGGGCAGGGATTGATAATACTCGTGGTGAACGTGACGCGCTTCCATGTCGGTGACGTAGAAGACATGCGAGACGACCACATCGCGCGGATCGCGGAAAATAAAATACGGCGCGAACTTGGGCGAGCAGACCCGTTCAACGGCTTCGGGGCGGGCGAAGAGATGAGCCGAGGCAACATCGCCCGGGCGGAGTGAATCCAGCCAGGCGAGCGCCTGCTGCGGTTCGCGTTTTTTTCCGCTCTCACCTTCGTATTCGGCATAAAAGGAATGCACGCGCTTCGCGTACGGCGCAACATTCGAAAAGCCGAGTAAAATCTGGTCAAGGAGATGCGTACCGCTTTTGGGGAAGGAAATGCCAAGCAGAGCCGGCAAGCCGCTCCCGCCGGACATGAATCGGAGGCGTTGCAACTGTTTTTCAGACTGATAGACAATGGAGCGAAGTGATGATTTCAAGTTCATGCGATGATTTAACCACAAATTTCAACAGACAGAGACGGAATTAATTTTTAAGGGTTATATTACTGAGGACAAATCATTGAAAACAACCATCTTCAACACCCCCATCATCAGTCCGCTCTTGCGCTTCGCAAGTAAATCGATCATGCGCATGATCGGCTGGCGTGTTGAGGGAAGCCTGCCCGACCTTCCCAAGTACGTTATCATCGGCGCGCCGCACACCTCCAACTGGGACTTCCTGCTCTTCCTGGCGGCGATCTTTCACCTGAAAGCGAACGTCCACTATATGGGCAAGGCTGAACTATTTCGAAGCCCGTTCGGCTGGTTCTTCTACTGGTGCGGCGGCATTCCGGTGGACAGGAAAAAATCGCAAGGGCTGGTGGAGCAAATGGTGGATGCTTTCAGTCAGGCAAACCAATTCGTGCTGACCATTGCCCCTGAAGGAACCCGCTACAAGGTGAGTGAGTGGAAAATGGGGTTTTATCACATTGCGAAAAGCGCGGGGGTTCCGCTGGTGATGGCAAAGGTCAACGGCAGGAAGAAATGCATGGAAGTAGGACAGATCTATCATCTGACCGATGATATGGATGCCGATCTCAAAGCGATCAAAGGATTGTTCGAAGGAATGACCGGCATCAACCCGCAAAAGAAATACATCACTTTACAGACTTAAACTCAGTGGAGATTGGCAATCATGATCATCGATAGAATCAAAAACGCGCATCAATACTACCCTGTTCACCCCAGATTTCAACAAGCCTTTGAGTACATTCTGCAAGGCAAGGCAGATGATCTGCCGGTCGGCAGATACGAACTGGATGGCAGCAATCTTTTTGTGCTGGTGCAGGAATACGATACCAAACCGGTCGAAGAGGGATTTTGGGAAGCGCACCGCCGTTACATCGATCTGCAATATGTTGCCGCGGGCACCGAAGGAATGGGATACGCCAACATCCACGCTTTACAGCAGGATGAGTATCAACCTGCCAAAGATTTTCTACCCTTGCACGGCGAGGGCGATCAGGTGGTCTTGAGCGCCGGAAGTTTTGTTTTGCTCTTTCCAGAAGATGCGCACATGCCCGGCATGGCGGTCGGCTCTCCGGAGCCGGTACGCAAGATCGTGGTCAAGATCGCGCTGTGAATCAAAAAGCGGAGCAAAGTTAGCTCCGCTTTTTGATTCTATTTTTCGACCAGTAGAAAATCCCAGCCGTCGAGCAGCCCATCGAGGATCACATTGATCGCCTCAGAACCCAGCAACGCATCGAACTCAAAAGATTTCAATCTTGTCTGAGTGGTCCGCACAGACGGTTCGAGAAATTCGCCGAACGGCAGCGATGTCCGATACAACTGATAATACAGGAACCTGCGCGCATTCCGCTTGAACTCAGCGGGGATCTCGATCGATTCTGCTGCCAGAAATTCTTTTGTCTTTGCTCGAACTTCCGCGGTCGTCTGCGGGAAGAACACGGTCGGATATTGGGTAAACCTTGCCTTGCCCGCGCAAAGTACCGCCGCGCCCATGATGGATGCCTCCAACCCGATCGTGGAATTGTAGATCATCACGAACTTGGACTTCTGGATCAACTCATAGGAACTCAAGGTCTCACGCGGACTCACGAACACGACATTCGGTTCCTTCTCCACCTCGCGGCTGGTCACCCAACCTTCAACAGTCTCCCGGCTTGATTTTCTCAACCTTAACTCATCGGGGTGGGCGCGGATGACGAACAGCGTTTCGGGATGCGCGCGCACCTCCTCTAAAACCATATCCAGCCAATCGAACATATCTTCAAACACCGTGTTGGCATGCGGCTGGCTCGTATCGAAGATGACATTGGTAAAGACAGGGACGATCTGTTTGAAGCCTGCCGCCTTTTGCAGGAAGGCATCATCCAGCCCTTTCATGTCCGCCCAGAATTTAACGCCCGCCATGGTGAAGTCGCCTTGAAATCTCTTGGCGAGATAGGCGTCGAGTTTAGCATTTTGTTCGGCGTTCAAGTCGAATTCAGCAGGAATGTGGATCGGGTATGCGGTCGCTTCGCCATCGGTGAAGTAGGCAGTGGCAGGCTGAAGCCCCACTTCATGCGTGATGACGCGCAGTCCCCGCTTTTGGGCGATGTAGCGCGCGGTCGCTTCGGGGAAGAACTGCCCATTGAAAACCACCACAGCTCGAGGCTGGGTCTGATCGAGAAAAACCGAAAACTTCCGCGCCACATTCCACGCCGACAAAATATATTGACGCAAAAGATAGCGTGTGTTCTCGTCATCGCTGAGATGGTGGATCCGTAGAACCCAGCGCAAGCCGGGGAGGCATAATTCGCCAAGCGGAATTTCCTGATGAGTGAAACGGGATAATTGATCGACATCCAGATTAGAGAGCGCCTGTTCAAGTGCAGGGTCGGGCTGATAATCAAACCAATTGACTTGCGTGCTTTGCCGCGCATTCTCTTCAACCTTTGATGGCACACCCGCATACAACGCTCTGGACTGCATCACGCAAGATTTACACGGCATCTCTTTGTGCGGGTTGTCGCGATTCGTGCCGAGCACACATTTGCTCAAACCCGAATTGCAGGCAAAATATGCCACAGGGATCCCCTTAAGTCGCAATGCCCACGAGGCAAGCAGGTGAAAGCCTGAGTTCCATGAGAGATCATCGATGCCGGTGGATGCTTTGAAGAACACGATCGGAGCGCCGCTGGGAGCCGGTGATCGACGGGCAACAAGCTGCGCAGTACGCGCGATCTTGTTGTTATTGAGTCTGCGGACCAGTCCGCGTTTGATGCGTTGGGTAAAGAAATCCTTCATGATGCTTTACCAATCATTATTTTTCTCATACCCCAGCCTTACCAGCAAATCTCCCGCCACTTCCTTGAATAGCTTTCTGTGCTCATCGGTGAAGTGCTGCTTCCAGCCGCCTGTTTTACCAGAACGGAAGGTGTGACTCTTCTTCGGCTGGATGGCATCCACCAGGACAGCAAGCGCTTTTTCTCGCGGAGTGGGGATCTTGTAGCCCGTCTTCTCCACTTCGTCGAGCATGGCAAGCAAAGTTGCATCGCGGTCATTGATGAGGTCTTCGAAGCGCAGGCACATCGTATTTTTTTGTTCGAGCCATTGGAAGACACCTTCATAGCGTTGTTTGACGCTGACCATCTTCAGCCCGTCACGGTCAATGCCGGTGATGGCAACATTCAAACGCGCGGCAAAGTCGGGCAGGGATTTGTAGTAGTCGTGCATGCCGTGCTCTTCGTGCATATCGGTCGCGAAGAACACCTGCGAGACGAGCATATCCCTTGGGTCACGATAAATAAAATAGTTGACGCGCCCGGCTACGGTTAAGAAAGAAGCGTTCTCTTTTGTCGCATCCACATAACCCCAGCCGATCACTCCCGCCGGCACATGCTTCAAGTCCGCGAGGATCTCCGCTTGCGTCTTTCTTCTTCCATCTCTGGTTATCGTCCGCACAGGATCAGCATCCACATATTTATAGGGCATGATCTGCGTGAAGCCGTTGAGAATTTGAAGCAGCAAATGCGATCCACTCTTGGGCTTGGAGTTGCCAAAGATGGGCGGTGCGTCGTTAAAAGAAAACCGCTTCCAACGCAAAATGGCTTGGGCGGTTTTTCCATACGGGCGGAGCGTGCGGCGGAGGGTTTTCATTGGGTGCGGGTTGAAGGTTACAGGTTCAAGGTTGCAGGTTCAATGAACTTTCCAGCCTGCAACCTTTTAATTCTTCTTATTCGCTCACCACACGGCGGAGCTTTTTCATTGAACCCTTTTCGGAGTCGTAGACCTTCTTCACGCCATCGCCGAGACCGGCTTCGGTCACGCGGATGTATTTCACGAGGCGTTCAAAACCGCCCGGCTCAACAGACGCAGCCTGGTCGCTGCCCCACATGGCGCGGTCGAGGGTGATATGACGTTCGATGGAGGTCGCGCCCAGTGCGATGGCAACCGCTGAAGGCACAAGACCCACCTCGTGACCAGAGTAGCCGATAGGGTTGTTCGGGAATTCCTTGCGCAAGGTTTCGATCATGCGAAGATTTAGTTCTTCCGGCTCGCAGGGATAGGTGCTGGTGCAGTGCATGATAACCAGATTGTCTTCGCCAACCGCATTCACGCCTTTGTGAATTTGCTCCATGGTGGACATGCCCGTGGAGATGATGACCGGCTTGCCCGTCTTGCGGACGTACTTGAGCAGGTTATGATCGGTCAACGACGCGGAAGGAACTTTGTAGGCGGGTGTGTCGAACTTTTCCATGAAATCCACAGAGGGTTCATCCCAGACAGAGACCATCCAGTCGATCTTCTTTTCCTTGCAGTAGCGGTCAATCTCGCGGTATTGCTCTTCGTTGAATTCCACTTTGTAACGATAATCCAGATACGTGATATAGCCCCACGGCGTCTCGCGCATTTGTTTCTGCTGATCGAGCGGGGTGCAAACTTCGGGCGTACGCTTTTGGAATTTCACCGCATCCGCACCCGCGTGCGCGGCGGCATCGATGATCTTCTTTGCGATCTCAAGATCGCCGTTGTGATTAATGCCCACTTCCGCGATCACATAAGCAGGGTGTCCATCACCCATCATTCGATTTCCAAATTTAATTTCACGAGCCATTCTTAATTCTCCTTTTGAGATAATTGTTTCAGTACGATTTCACACAGCTCACGGACCGCACCCTGCCCGCCATTCTTTGTCAACACATGGTCTGCCGCACGAATCACTTCAGGATAGGCGTCTGCGACCGCCACCGACCAACCCGCCACTTCAAAGCACGGAAGGTCGTTCAGGTCATTACCGAGATAGATGACATTCTCCGCTTTGACATTTTTCCGCTCGAGAACTTCGCGCATCACACGACCTTTGTCCTGCATCCCGACCCCGTGGATCGCCTCCACTCCCATCTTTTTTGCGCGTGCCGCCACAACCGGGTTCGGTTCTGAAGAGATGATCAACATCTCCACGCCTTTTTCGCGCAGGGTCTTGATGTGCATACTGTCGCTGCGGGAGGCAGTGACCGACTCGCGTCCATCCTGATCGGTGATAACCAGATTATCCGTCACCACACCGTCAAAGTCACAAACGATCATTTGCACCTTTTCAGGGATCACGCGGCGCGCCTTGCCGGGCGACACCATTTCCAACCCGCTATAGACCAGCGCTTCATATTTTGCCCAATCGGGCAGGGTGTCAATATCCACAGTGTATTTCGGGTCGATCAACAACGGGTAAATAACATCGCCGGTCAATGACTTCTTATTGACGATGGTGGATTCACGAATGGCATCGATATGCCCGGTCTGCCAGTAGACCGGCGGCAGGATCTGCCTTGGCGCATTGTATGGCTCAGCGAGCCCGGGAACTTCAAGCAGTGGATTCAGCGGTCTGCCATCACCATTGAAGCGCCACATCTTGAACGGGTTTTGTCCCGCGGGAACCACGCCTCGCACACAATCTGCGTCCGGATGTTCCATCAAGATGCGAATGGCATCGTCCACCATGGACTTGGGACGAACTGGAGAAGTGGGGCGGAGCTGGATCACCACCTCAGGGCGGTAGCCCTCCACTTCTTCCAGCCACTTAAGCGCATGCTCGAAAACAGGCAGGTCGGTGGTCTTGTCTTGAGCGAGATCAGCCGGGCGCAGGAAGGGCGTCTCTGCTCCCCACTCACGGGCAACAGCCGCGATCTCTTCGTCGTCTGTTGAGACGATCACCCGCGTCACCAACTCAGAGCGTATCGCCGCAGCGATGCTCCACGCGATCAACGGATAACCCGCGAAGGACTTGATATTCTTGCGCGGGATACCTTTTGAGCCGCCGCGCGCGGGGATGAGTGCGAGGATCTCTGTCATGATTGGGATGAGGTCGATCGTTCTTCGTCCATTATTTGGTTTACCACGCCGTCCAGCCGCCGTCCACCACAACATTGTTGCCTGTCATGTAGGAGGAAGCATCCGATGCAAGGAAGAGCAGGGCGCCGTTCATTTCATCTTTCTTTGCCATGCGTCCGAGAATGGTCTTGGCGGAATAATTCTTGACGAAATACTCCTCGTGGTTGTTATAGACACCGCCCGGGGTGAGCGCGTTCACGCGAATCTCGGTCTCGGCATAATAGGCGGCGAGATATTTGGTAAAACCCATAACGCCCGCCTTGGTCACTGTGTAGTAAACCGGCTTAAAGGCGACCCGTCTTCCATCCTTGATGTAAATGCGCTGGTCGGGTCCATTCAAACCGTAGGTGGAACAAATGTTGATGACACTTCCCTTTTTGCCCTGCGCGACCATCTGCTTCACGCAAGCTTGTGTCACGAGGAACATTCCCGTGAGGTTGACATTCATGGCGGCGTTCCACTGCTCAAGAGGGTAGTCTTCGAAAGCACCGGGGGCAATTCCCTTCGCAGCGGCCTCAGGGTCAAACTTGGGGTCGAGGGCGGCGGAATTCACCAGAACATCGAGCCGACCAAATTTTGAAAGGACCGCAGAGACCATCGCGTTGACCGATTCAGGCTTGGTGATGTCAGTCGCGATTCCCATCGCCTTGTATCCCATTTTATTAAGTCCATCGGCAACTTTTCCAGCCGCTTCACCGTTCAAGTCAACAACTGCGATCGCCGCACCGGCTTCGGCCAAGGTCTTGCAAAATTCCGCGCCAAGCAGACCCACCCCACCAGTGACAACAGCAACCCTATCCTTCAAACTGAATTTATCAAGAATGGTCATGTTTATTCCTTATGATCCCGTGAGCAAATTGTCTCAGGCAGGATGCGTTTCCGATCAGGCTGGGCGCGCAGCGCCCCTTTGATTCATGGAAACGCTATGTAGATTTTATCTCCGCGCGATTCATGCGCGAGGTACAGCCCATCAGATAATTGCATATATACACTTTGCACATCTTCGTCCTCCACATCGGACTTGAAGAGCGCAAGAGCCGCTTCTCCGGCAAGCACTTCTGCCTGAAGCTGCTCGACGCCCTGTTCGTATCCATCACGAGGCAAACCAGTGACAGGATCAACCAGGTCAGGCAGCACATAAGCGGGGCGGTCGGTATAAAGATAAACGGGTCCGGGTTGATTGGTATAAATGCGGATGTCTTCCGGAAGCCCGCTCAAAAAATCCATTGCTTTCGAATCATACCATTGGAAGGATGCATATCCCTGCCCGCTTTTGCGGAGCTTCGTCACGGCGGCAGACAAGTCGGAAACCGAGAACATAATAACAAATAAGACTGAAAGAACAACAAGCGCCCGCCAAAGCATGGCGCGTTTCGTCCACAACCAGCTCCCCAGCAGCACGAACAGGATCAGCAGCGAAACATAGACCGGGGAAAGAATGCGCAGCCTGAATTTTGTGCTGGCATCGAACAGCATCATGGAGGAAATAATGGATGCCAGATAGCCGAAGATATACAAGCCGTTCGTGAAGGATAAGATCTCAGGGCGCGCACTGTTTGGTTGAAGAAATTTTTTTAATCCCCCGAATGTGACCCAAATCAAAATCGCCAGGGTCACTGCCGAAACAAAAAGAATAAAAACACCCGGCTCTTTATTGATCCCGCCCCGCCACGCAGCCACAGGAACGAGGAACTCCGTGAGGTTGAAGATCCCGATCTCGAGATTCTCCATCGTCAGCGGATGATAGACCAGTGTGCGGTTGGTGGCATTATCCGCGACAAGCTTGTTGCGGATGCTCCACGCAAGGACAAGGGGAATGAAACTGGCAATGAAAATTACAGCGCCGGCAATTCGCTTCTTCCATGTGTCATGCAAAAGGACCAGAGCAACAAGAAATGTAGCAAGCAAGGCCAGCCCCGCGTAACGAGTAAGGTAGGCAAAAGCCACCAGCAGCCCTGTGCCGATCAGCCAGAGATTCTTTTCACTGCTGAAATATTCTGAAAAGGTGAGGAACGCAGCGAGGCTGAAAAAAATATACAACGGCTCGCTCATCGCCACCGCAAATGCGCGGAACAAAGATAAATTGACCGCGAACAAGACAGCCAGCACCATCCCGGCCGCCTGCGATTTTGTCATCCGCCAGCCAATGATCCCAAGCAGGAAGGAACTCGCGCCAAACAAAAGCGCATTAAGGAATCGCGCACCCCGCACGGGGTCGAGTCCGCTGACGCCGATCAAAGCCAGTATGGATGAAAAACCAGGGGGAAAATGTGTAACAGGTCCATTGCTTGCCAGCCACGCCTCACGGTACCCCTCTCCATTGAGCATGCTGCGCGCGCCGGCTATGTACGCGATCGAATCATCTGAAAGCCCCAATCCCTCCGGCGTGGCGTATAACAACACCCCCACCGCGCCCAGGGCTATCAAGCCAAGTGCGATCAAGAACACCGAATTGGACTTCAAATGATCCTTCATTTGTAAAAGGCGGCAGAGACGTCCCCCGCTTCATTCCTTCATGAAAAGGATATCAAACGAGGGAGCGTCTCTGCAATAAAAATCAACTAGGCTTGTTTGGTGATGAAACCCTGGTCTTCCAGATACGCCACGATCTTGCGGGCGTTATCTTCAGGTGACGAGCCAAAACCCTGCAGGGTGATCTCAGGGTTGATCGGTTGTTCGTAGGGATCATCCACGCCGGTAAAGCCCATCGGCTTGCCATCGACCATCGCCTGGCGAGCCTTGGCGTACAGTCCCTTCACATCGCGCTGTTCGCAGACTTCAACAGGAGTATCCATGTACACCTCGATGAAGTTCTCGCCCACCATCTTGCGGGCCTCGGCGCGGGTGGCGCGGTACGGGCTGATGGCGGCGCAAATGACAGCGCCGCTCGCGTGAACAATTTCTCCAGCCACGAAACCGATGCGCAGGATGTTGGTATCGCGGTCTTCCTTGCTGAAACCAAGTCCCTTGGAAAGATGAGTGCGGACCACATCGCCATCGAGGATGGCGATCTCACGACCGCGTTCGAGCAGCAGCGTGGTAAGCACTTCGGTGGTCGCGCTCTTGCCTGATCCGCTCAAACCGGTGAACCAGATGCAGAATCCCTGCTTGTGGCGGGGCGGATACATCTCGCGCAAAATCTCAGCGGTCTCGGGGCGGGTGAACCACTCGGGGAGCAGCTTGCCCTTGGCGAGATAATCATCACGCACCTGTGTGCCGGAAATATTGGCGGTCTTCGCGCCCTTCGGCACATCCTTCTCTTCCACATAGCGGTCTTCATCGGGAAGATAGACCAGCATCTCGAACGGGACCATCTTCACGCCCAATTCGGCTTCGTACTTCTGCATCACTTCCTGCGCATCATACGGACCGTAGAAAGGCTTGCCCGAAGAATCATTTCCCGGACCCGCGTGATCGCGTCCCACGATGAAGTGGTTCGCGCCGTGGTTGCGGCGGATGATGGCATGGAGCAATGCCTCGCGCGGACCCGCCATGCGCATGGCAAGCGGGAGCAGGCTGAGCATGGTGTTCTTCTTGTCGTAATAATTTTCAACCAATGCTTTGTACGTGCGGACGCGGGTGTAATGGTCCACATCACCGGGCTTGGTCATGCCAACCACCGGATGCACGATCAACGAGCCGTTGACCTGCGCCGCGGCGCGTTTGGTCAGCTCTTCGTGAATGCGATGCAGGGGATTGCGGGTCTGGAAAGCAACCACATTGTCGTGACCCATTTCCTCGAGCATGGCACGGACCTGGGCGGGAGTGTGGCGCAAATTTACGAAATCATAATACTTGGGAAGGTTCACCACCTTCATCGGGCCGGAGATGCAGACCTTGTTCCAGCGCTGCATTTCTGAGACCATCGGGTGCTTCGAGTCGTTCGAACCATAAGCCAGGGTCGCTTCGGTTTCGGCATCCCAGTGATAAACCTCATCCAGGCGCATGATCGCGATCAGATCAAAATTGGCGCTTCGAAGAGCCAGTTCCTCACCCACGGTCGGCAGTTCCTTGGGGTCAGCCGTCAACGTGATGGGAAGCGGGAAAAGGGTACCGTCTGCGAGACGCATTTCACGCAGCACCCGGTCGTAATCCGCTTTGCCCATGAAAGTTGTCAGAGGAGAGAATCCGCCGGTGGCGATCAACTCAAGGTCGCACATGTTACGCATGGTGATCTTGATGGAGGGAAGTTTTCCAGCGCGGGCGAGAAGTTCTTCGCGCTCCTTGCCTTCAACCACCAGGTTGATCAATTTGCCGCCATAAGGGGTGATGAGGTTTGCTTTTGCCATTTTATTTACTCCATTGTTTGTATGAGCAACGATTATCTGTAAGAACCGCTACTGCGAAATTTCACACAAGCGCAAATTATACTCCAAAATTCAGTCAATGAATTTTGGAATCGAAAATTGTTGGGGATCTGCAAATGCCCTCCAAAATGAAAAACGGCGGGCAATGCCGCCGTTGACTTTCACAACCGAACCACTCTTTCGGTCTTTTGGGATTCATAAGCAGCGAGAGCCATTTGCAGTGCGCGGATGCCGTCATCGAGACTGCACACAGGCTGCGCACTGCCTTGTGCCACTTCGATGAAGTGCTTCGTCTGCGCGATGAACAATTGGTTGCGCTCGAATCCTTCGGGCAGGGAAAATGACTCAGAAACAGGGGCAGGCGGCTGGTCGGAGAAAGACCCGAAGGGGGCGGGCATCTGCTGAAGATGCAGCATGCCGTCCGCGTTGTCCCACCGCAATGTGCCGGAAGTACCGACGATCTCCAAACGATGCACTGGCGGGCGTTGGAAGTAATTGATGTGTACGCCGCCCACTGCGCCACTGGAAAATTTCAAGCCGATCTCCGCTACATCTTCAACATCCATCTCAAGCGAAGAGAGATGCCCATTGAAAGACCAGAGCGAATCGACATCGCCCAAAATGAAACGCAGATAATCGAGCGGGTGCGTGAGCGTGACGATGACTCCGCCGCCCAGGTCAGCGCGCGCGGCATAGCTTTGGCGGTAATCCTCCCACGGGTGCCACTGCGGAAGATACTCACCCCAATGCACATGAGCGGTGAGCACCTTGCCAAGCGCGCCCAACAAGATCAACTCGCGCGCTTTGTTGAGCGTGGGGTGATAGCGGAATTGAAAGCCAACGAGAATTTTGCTTCCACTTTTTTGCGCGGCATTTTGCAGAACATCCAGCCGGTCAAGCGAATGAGAAACGGGCTTTTCCAGCAATATGGCGCAACCGGCTTCCGCGGCGGGAATGGCGATATCAAGATGCAGTGCGGTTGGGTTCGCAACGACCACGGCATCTGGTTTGTGTTTCTTCAAGGCTTCATGCAGGTCGGTCTCAACTGGGTAGCCCGCGAGTTCATCGTCCGGCAATGTGGCACGATGCGAGCGCAAAAGGACAATGTCTTTTTCACCCAACGCAACCAAATTGCGAAAGTGTCTTCTGCCTATGGACCCGAGACCAGCGATGAGAGTTTTCATAATCACCTTTTCCAAACAAGAAGGACACAAAGGAAAAAACCTTCGTGCCCTTTTTGTTTATTGTTTTACCAATTCAAATCCTTTTCATATTTCCACCGGATCAACATTTCGCCCGCGACTTCCTTGAAAACGGACTTGTCTTTCTCGGTGAACAGGCGCGACCAATTACCAGCCTGCCCTTTGGGGAGGAAGGACGCGATCCCTTCATTCCGTTTTGCCTGCCACTCCTCA
The DNA here is from genome assembly GCA_017985935.1 of Anaerolineales bacterium. Taxonomy (GTDB): domain Bacteria; phylum Chloroflexota; class Anaerolineae; order Anaerolineales; family Villigracilaceae; genus Villigracilis. The sequence continues at coordinate 96,664 of JAGNWT010000002.1, forward strand.
TCGGGGTTCGACGCCATTTCAGCTTTGATCTTCTCCCCCAACCCGGCATCCACGCTTTGCACGCCGAGGAAGTTCCACAGTTTTCGCATTTCATCAAAAGAGACGGTCAGCAGGTCTTCGTAGCGCATGCCAAAGTAATGATCGCCGAACAAACGGCGGCCTTCGTCTTCGGTCTCTTTTACATTTTTCACCCAGCCCAGCGCCACGCGGCGAATGAAGGTCTCGGTGAATATTGAACGGCGCCCATCTGAAAATGGAACAGGATCCGCTTTCAGGTCGGCGATGATACGCTTATCTTCGGCGGTCAGGAATTTCGACTCTTCCACAAAATTGCGGAAGCGTTCCGAGATCAGCACATCCCTTCCATCGCGGACGATGTACACCAGCCTGGCATCGGGGTACACGGCGTGCATATCGCGCACCGCCTGCCCGTGGATCGTGGATGAAGGGCTTTTGTCGCCAACGATGCGCTTGCCTTCGCGGGCGGCATCACGCTCCATGATGAGGTCGGCGGCGGCCCGCAGCACCAGCGGAGAAAGATCGCCGCCTTGATTCCAGCGGTTGGATTTGCGTGTCAACCATTCTTCGGCTTCAGGGGTGTTGACCAAAGATTTGAGCAGGGGCTGGCGCGTGAAAAAGTGTGCCTGATAATTGCTATGCACTTCAGGGTGGATGCGCGCAAGACGCATCAGCAGGGTCGTGCCGCTGCGGGCATGCCCAAAAATGAAGAACTTATCGCGTGCGAAGAACTGCCTGACCTCCGCGACCTCTTCAGCCGTAATCGCAGGGATCGGATTGCGCTTGTTCTTTTTGGGGTCGCCTTTGATCAGGATGCGGGCAGCCTTTTTGATTCGATCCAATAATTCCATTTAATAGTTTTCTCCAATCACTTTGAGCGGTCAAGCGCCAGGGGACACTCACTGCCCGGCGGCTGTGAAAATTTGATCTCGTTGATCATCCATCTTTCATCAGACACGACCATTTCGTACCTCCAAAACTGCGGCTTGATCTCTTCAGCGGCAGCGGACCCCGTCCGCGGGTAACGCAGTTCTTCAGCGATAACCCGGTTGGAACCGCAGTCATAAAGTTTGTAGGCGACCTTCCACTGCCACCACCAATCTTGAAAATACGAGATGTCACATGCGTAGCGCGGAAAACATTGGGTCCGGCTGGTCAGCATATCCCAGGGGGCGTAGAACTCATCCTTGTTTTGCGCTTCATTGATCCCTGTGTAAAAAACATCGAGCTTCTGTACTGAAAGAGACAGGTCGCTATCGGTCTGCTGCAAGGGGGTACCTACCGCCGCTGGAGCGCAGGCAGACAGGAACAGGAAGAACACAACAAACCCGGCTATGTTTTTCAATCTTTACCTCTTCCAGTTCAGCATGACCAGCCCAACGAGACAGACGAAGATCCCGGCGGCATTAACCCATGAGATCTTATCCCTGAAGAAAAAGACCGCCACGGGCAACACGATCAACGACCCGACCACATTAACCAACACGGCGGCGATCCCGAGGTTCCAGCCTGATCTGTACACGAGCAAAAAACCGAACTCGATACCCACGATGGCAATGGCAAGCCCGATGCTCGCCCAGTTGAGCTTTTTAAGTTCGGCCGCCACACCGTTTGAAGTTGGGAAGAAGTAAAAAGTAAAAAGCGTGATCACGAATGCCACGGCGTAGGTCACCAACAGAGAAACAGTGAAGTTCACATCCGCCGGTGTGCTCTTGGCAACAAAGTGATAGAAAGCACTGGAACAGATCGCCAGCGAGATGGAAAAATAGAAGAGGAACATTTTTCCCTGTCGGGTCATGAATGGAAATTCAAGGGTTACTTGAACGCAACGATCTCAGTGCCGATCAAAATTTCCGGTTCGACATTGGGGTTATCAAGGCACAGCAGGTTCATGGTCTGCGCGGTGGAAGGCTCATTGCCCTGGATCCAGGCGTAAGCCCAGTAACAACCAGCCAGCACCTTGACCGAGGGAGAGTCGTACACCCCCAAAGTATAGGAGTAGGTCACGCATTCGCTATAGGTGTTCGGCGTGTTCATGCCAAAGGACAGGTTCACCTGACCGCCCGATTTGTTGATGAACTTAACCGGCACCAGAACACCTTTCACGACCGGCGAAGGCGGCTGATTGCATGGGCTGGCGGTGAAGGTCGGGGTAACGGGAGCCGAAGTGGGCAGCAAAGTGAACGTAGGCAGCGGCGTATATGTGAGCGTGGCGGTCGGCGGGATGGGCGATGCAGTTGCGGTGGGAAGTGCCGCCTGAGTTTGAGTAACAGCGACCCACGCGGCGGCGGCGGCGGTGGCTTGCAGATCATTCACGCTCAAGGTCGGCGTGGGAGCAGGTCCGCAGGCCGAGATCGAGACAATGACAAGGATCATGAGTACGGCAGGTATTATCTTTTTCATCTTATTCTCCGTGCCCCCATTTTTACCATGAAATAGCAGGCGGACCCTTCGAAGGATCGACCATCCCCCCAAAAAAGCCGATCCTACCCAGCCGACGACTGACCGAGCACCCGCAGGATGAATTCCGCTGTGCGCTTTCCAGATGTCGCATCGGTGAAGGTGATCTCTTCCTCAATGAACTTGCGGCGTTCGGCGGCATCCACAGTGCGGTCTTTCAGGTACAGGTTCAAGGCATCGCGCAGTTCGTCTTCATCTTTGGCAACCCGCCCCGCCTTGGCCCAGCGGAAGCGTTGATGCGTGGGCCAGTCACCGATCTCTTTCAGCGAGAGCGAGAACTTGTTAGGCTTGTTCCAGCCGCCGGGGACGTCGATCGTCGCGGCGATCATCGGCGTATCGTGAACGGCGGTCTCAACTAGCATGGTCGAATAAACCGTCACCAGCACATCCGAATATGCCATCATGGACGATTTCTCATCCATATCTTCGCCGCCGTAGTAGCCAAGGGAGCCGCCCAAAGCAACAGGCTGCACAACATGCACATGCGGATATTTCTTCTCCAGCTCAAAGACCTGCGCGCGCTCATCGGCAAAGATCTTGGGCTTGTCTTGAAAGTGACTGGGGTGCAAGCGGATCAACAATTGCGAAGGTTCTGCCAGCGCGTCTGATGAAACCAATTTCGCCAGGGCTTCAATGTTCGGGAAGTTCGGCGCAAAGTGAACAAAGCTGCTGGCATAGGAGATCAACTTGCGCTTGGGGTCGAGGTTATGCAGTTTGAAATACTCGTCACGCGGCATGAGCCATTGCTTGCGGAAATAGCCGTCATATGAAGGAATGCCGCCGATATGCACATGCTCGGGGTTCCAATCTGATCCTTTGACGAGTTCATTTTTTTGCAGCTCAGACCAGCAGGTGGCCCATTGCACATCTGCACCGCTGACGTTGTAACTGGATGAATTGTCCCAGCCGACGATGACGGTCATGTTCGGGATGCCGCGGCGGGCAGACTCGCGCAAGAGGTAACGGTCCATGCGCCAGCCGGGAGTGGAGGCGATGACCATATCGGGTTGGTATTTTTCAAATAGATCGGTGTACAGGCCCGGGGTAGGCGTGAAGCGGTTCTGCATCCGCACGAGAAGCTTGCGCGCCCAGGAAAAATTCCGCAGGAAGAAAAGCATCACAGCAGCGGGCATCCACACCCCAAGGCGGAACTTCCAGCCGTTCTCACCCCACACCTCCCACACGTGGCTGTCCATCGCTTCGGTGTTGATGCGGCGTGAGCCGCCCACACGGCGCAAATAAACAAGCAGTGACTGCCAGCGCGGACTGACCTTTTTGGCGTAGTCGTTGGCTTGTTTGAGACGCAAGCCCTCGAAGCTCAGACCAGGACGAGTAAAACGTGATGCGATCTTGTCTTTGGTGTCATCGTCGGTGAGGACAACGACCTCCACGCCCGCGTCAAGCAGGGTGGAGACGACGTCGCTTTGCAGGAAGTAGATGATTGCCATGCC
>JAGNWT010000116.1 GCA_017985935.1 Anaerolineales bacterium
CCAAGCGCTTCTTCCTGGTACTTCATGGCGGTGGTCGGGTTTTCCGCTTCCAGAGAGATCAGCCCCATGATCGAGAGCGCGCTCCCGATCCGGCGGCGGTTATTAAATTCCTTCGCGTATTTCAACCCTTCCCTCGCGCACTCCAGCGCTTCGGCTGTTCGCCCGGTCCGCAGTAATGCGTTGGGGAGGATCAGGTAGGTCGAAAGAATATTGTCGCCATCCTTCGCAGACTTGGCAAGCTCGAGCGCTTTGACAGCGTTGGCGAGCCCGTTGTGAAAATCTCCAATGGCAGAGTAGCAGTAGGAACGGCGCATATAGACCCGCCCCAGGAACGCGTCGTCCCGCAGGGCGAGAGCCAGTTCTTCAAGCGAGTCGATCTCTTTGAATTGGGCTGAGGTGTCTCGAAGGTTGTAATAACATTCCACCCGTAAAATGGTCAGCTCGAATTTTTGGCGCAGATCACCGGCAGGGACAAATGCCAGAGCGCGCGTGAAGTAGTCGATGGCTTGCTGGTTCTGGTACAGGGCAAGCGCGGCATTTCCTGCGCGGGTGAGGTAATCAAGCGCCTTCTCTTTCAGGTCCGCTTTTTCAGCGTGATAACCCAATTCGCCGTACCGTGATTGAAGATCGTCACGGTAGATCGTCTCCATGGCTGTGACGGCTGTTTTGTGCAGCACCTTTTGGCGTGCCAGCAGCTGCATGGAATACGCCGCGTCGCGCAGCAGTGCGTGTCTGAAGATGTACTCGATCTCATTGAGCGGGGTCCAGATGTTCGCGTTCTCGGCCTGTGCCACATTGCCAAGATACTTTTCCATGTGCCCAAGCATTTGTCCCAACACCCGCACTTCAAACTCACGTCCCAGCACAGACGCGGTTTGCACGGTTTCCTTCACCTGCTGTGTCAGCTGGTCGAGGCGTGCCACGAGCACGGTGCGTACATCTGTCGGCAGGGTGAGTTCCACTTGTTGATTGGCGAAATACTTTCCGTCACGACCGATCGCGAGCGAATTTTGTTCGAGCAGATAACGCAAAAGCTGTTCCGCAAAGAAGGGATTGCCTTCGGCGCGCGCGTTCAATAAATTCAACAGGGAATCCGCGATCGGGCGGTTGAGCACATCTTCCGCCAGACGAGACATGTTCGCCGGGGAGAGTTTTTCTAATTGGACTCCGACCTTTGAGACCTCGTCCATCATGTGGGTCGAGTCGCCTTCGAGCCGCTGGGTGGCGATGATGGCGATGGGGTGGCGCTTTTCTGACTCGGAGGAGAGCGTGCGTACAAAGTAAGAAAGAAAAGCACCGGAGTCTTTATCCAGCCAGTGCGTATCTTCCAGGAAGATCACCAGCGGACTCTTCAGACTCTCTGCGCGAAAGAGCACGCTCAGGGCGATCAGCGTGTTATCGTAGCGGCCCTTCGCGTCGAGATTTTCGTAGAGTGAGTTGGGCTGGGCAATGTTGATCAGCGCGGCCAGCACCGAACGAGTACGCTCCAACTCTGCGGCGAGAGTTGGGTTGGTCGTGGCCGCGATCAGTTCATCCATGTTGCGCGAGAACGCCACCAGGTTCACTTCATCGGGCTGGCTTTCGAGCAGTTCAAAGCGTTTCTTCAACCAGTCGATGAAGGGGTTGAACGGACGGCGCAGGATCTCATCGGTCTGACAGACGACCCATTTTGCCGGCAGGTTTTGGAAGTATTCGGAAAATTGGAAGGAATGCACGAGCCTGCTTTTACCGATGCCTGCCTCACCCTTAAGCACCATCACGCCTGCAAAAAGTCCCTGCTTTAGCGGCTCGATAAAGGATGCCAGCAGATCCAACTCGCGGGCGCGGCCCACCAACTGTCCCTGGTAGACCGCTTCGACCACGTTCTTGCGGCCGATCAATCCGAAGGCTTTTTGTTCACGTTTGAATCCCTTGAACTTGAATTCTCCAAGCAGTTTGAAGCTGAAATGTTTTTCGGCCAGGCGAGCCACTTCTTCGTCCATCCAGTATTCGCCTTCACCTGCGCGTTCCATCATGCGAGCTGCGAGGTTCACTCCCCAGCCATAGGCTGTGTAATCCTCGCGCTGACTTGAGCCAATGAAGCCGGCGTAGGCCATGCGATAGGAGATGCCCACCCGCAGTGTGATGCGTGTGCGCGAAGAAAGCTCAAGGATGAAGTTCAAAGCGCGGTCCACATCGTTCTCGTAGGTGGTTGGCGCGCCCCAGAACATGAGCAGGTTAAATCCTTTATCTCCAAGGTCGGGACGTAAAAAGAATCCGCCGTAATGTTCCTGCAGCAGGTACACGGTCTCCATGAACGGAGCGATCAAGGTCTCGTCGGAGATGCTGGGGGGGATGTCTATGAAAAGATTCAATGCCTGGCGGAACTCGCCGATGATCGGCATGGATGCGATCGTGTCAGAGAGGAAAATGCCCACGAGGTCGTCCGCAGGTTTCGGCGGAGTCAGAGCGTGCGGCGCGGGAAGGTCGCCGAGGATCTCTTCGATCAGGAAGCAGTCATCCACAGCCGAAGCCCGCACCACATCCTTCAACAATTGATACGCGACTCTGTCTGCCACGATCTCGCCTGCCTTGGCCGATTCCTCACCAGAGACCGCGCCGTTCAAACTATCGCCGCGGAACCAGTAACTGGCCCGCCTGCCATTGATGGATCTAAAGATCTGCCAGGTCACCCTGCCGAACCCAATGCCCACTTTGATGCGGATGGTGAATGCGCCGTAGGGGGTGTTGATTTGCGGATGCGCTTTTGTGTGCGCCTGCATCGCCGCGGCGGCCGATAAACAGCGCATCACCACCTGACCTGCATCCTGACCGGCCGGGAAAACGGCATTGAAGGCGTCCCCGGCATACCCGATCACGAATCCGTCCTGTTGATAGACCGCGTTCACCAAAGGTTCGAACACCACGCGCATCATCTCTGCCAGGATCTCGGCGCCGTGCGAGCCGTGAGTGGAGAGCACATCGGCCATGGTCGAAAAACCTGAAAGGTCCACGAACAACGAAGCGCCATGAAAGACGCCGTTCGCTTCGCCCGCGCGGAATTTTTCGTAAATGAACTCTGGCACAAGCTGATGTGGAGATTGCATGAACTTCGATTTTACCGCTTGTTGCATTGCCCGATGCGGGGGATATTCGGGTCATCCCGGCGGCGGCCCTGCCCCATGAGATTTTTTCCGCCGGGCACAACCGAATATAATTAACCCGCTCATGGATTAATATGGGCGATCAAAAAAAAGAATGAACTGTGGAGGAACAATGGATCTGATGTCCACTTTGAAGGAAGCCAATAAACTGCGTGCGAAAGACAGGCACGAAGAGGCGCGCGAACTGCTGGTGCAGTTGGCCGCGGAGTATCCCTCGAACCCGGTGGTGCAATATCACACTGCCTGTGTTTATGATTTTCTTGGCAGGGAGAAGGACGCCATTCCGCATTACGTGGCGGCGATCGAGAACGAACTGCCCGACCCCGACCTGCGTTCGGCGTATCTGGGATTGGGCAGCACCTATCGCACCCTTGGGCGCTATGCCGATGCCAGAACGACCCTGCTCGAAGGGTTGAGCCGCTTCCCGGACGCGAACGAGATGAAGGTCTTCCTCGCGATGACGCTTTACAACCTCGGCGAAGGTCAGGAGGCGGTCCGTTCACTGCTGAAGGTGATCGCCGACACGACCGCGGATGATTTCATTTTGAACTATGAAGCCGCCATCCGTTTTTACGCAGACGACCTGAACAAGATCTGGGATTGAGCATGAAATTAACCAGCATCAACATCGGGCGGCAGCAAATGCTGCAGTCTGGAGATAAGACCGAGATCACCGGCATCTTCAAAAGTCCCGTGCCCGGACCGGTGCGCATCACCCCGCTCGGAATCACCGAAGATTTCATCGGCAGTCCCAAACATCACGGCGGACCTGATCAGGCGGTCTATGTTTATGGCGAAAAGGATTACAAGTGGTGGTCGCAGGAATTGGGGCGGGAGATTGGCGCGGGAACCTTCGGCGAGAACCTGACCATCTCGGAATTGGAAAGCGCAAAATTCAACATTGGCGATCTTTTGCATGTGGGCATGGTCACCTTGCAGATCACGGCTCCGCGCATCCCGTGCGGGACCTTCGCCCGCCGCATGGATGATTCCAAGTTCGTAAAAAGATTCCGCGCTGCTGAACGCCCAGGCCTGTACTGCCGCGTACTCAAAGAGGGGATCGTGCAGGCAGGTGATCAGGTGCGCGTGGAAACATACACCGGTGCGACCATTTCCCTGATCCAGATGTATCGTGATTATTACGAGAAGGACAAAAGCGAAGAGACTCTTCGGCGGCACCTCGCCGCGCCCATTGCCATCCGCGCGCGTACAGACCTTGAAGCGGAGCTGCGCAAATTATCGGGAGAGTAAAGTCGCTGTTGAATAACAAGAAAATATGTTCTATAATTGGATGTCGGCATTTTACATTTTATTGGATAAGGAGATGATTTTATGAGCAGCCTCGATCAAGCCGTCCAAACCCAACTGGATAATATTCAAAAGAAAACAGGCAAGACCCTCGCCGAGCTTTCTGCCATTGCCGCCAAAAGCGGGCTGACAAAGCATGGCGAATTGCGTGACATGTTCAAGGAAAAACTTGGGCTCGGTCACGGTGATGCAAATTCATTGGTGCACGCCATTCTCAAGTCTGATGGCACGCGCGCGGCGGAAGGCAAGGCGGAAGACGCCCTGCTGGACGAGATCTATTCGGGCGCGAAGGCGGGCTTCCGCCCCATCCACGAAAAGCTCATGAAGGAAATTAATAAGTTCGGTGAGTTCGAGATCGTGCCCAAGAAGGGATATGTCAGCCTGCGGCGCAAAAAGCAATTCGCCATGATCGGTCCCAAGACCAATACGCGGTTTGAGGTGGGCATCAACGCGAAGGACCTGAAGAAAAATGCCCGCCTGCTGGAACAGCCCAAGGGAAGCATGTGCAATTACGTCGTTAATGTCGGTGCCGCGCAGGATGTGGATGCCGAGCTGATCGCGTGGATCAAATCCGCTTTTGAAGGGGCGGGATGACATCATGACCATTGAACAGGATTTTGTCACCAATCTGCATCAACTGATGGGCGAGACTTTCGAAAAGCCCATTGGCATTTATCTCGACAAGGACACCTCGCTCTTTCAAACCCTTGAAGCGGTCAGCGCCGATGAGGCTTCGATCCCTGTTGGGAAAAAATGCGCTTCGCTCGCGGCGCAGGTGGCGCATGTGATCTATTACATCGAGTCCTTTGAGCGCTTCGCCTTGCAGGGCGATACCAGCCCGCGCGATTGGGGCGAGATCTGGCGCACTGTGGAAAAGGTCACGCCGCAGGAATGGGAGGCGTTGAAGGACAAACTGCGCCAGGCTTATCAGCGCATGGACAGGTTGTTCCACGAAAATAAAATGTGGAATGAAGACACCATCGGCGGCTCGCTGTCCATTGTGGTGCATACCGCCTATCATCTTGGAGAGATCCGTCAGGCTTTGTGCGTGCTAAAGAAGTGATCGAGAAGCGCGGTGAGTATAATGACAGCATCATGAAAAAACTTGCGCGCATTCTCGCTTTGATTTCTGCGGTCTTTGGCATCTTCGCCCTTATCCATCCGCCCAAAGGTCAGAAGGGCGGATTTTTTTGGCTTCCAAAATTGTGGGCGGGAGCGTGGGCGCCTTTCCTTGCAATAGGCGGCGCGCTCGGCGCGTTGTTCGGACTGCTTCGCGGGGATGTGCTCTCGATGCTCACGGGTGGATTCGGCGCATTTGCGGGATTCAGGCACACGGTCCGCGTGACGACGCGCAGGCATGATCCATTTGAATCGGCATTCGGCGCGGACTGGGAGCAGCGCATCCATCCCGCCTTGTGGACTCGCCTATCGCGCCCTTATGAATTGGTCCAGCCTGCCAAGCCGCTCGGACTTTATCAAAAGGATTTCAATATTGGGGAGACCACGCCTCTTTATTGTGACGTATGGCTGCCTCCGTCCGATGTGCCGCGCACGCGCCTCGGTGTGATCCACCTGCACGGCTCATGGTGGCAGGCCGTGGACAAGGACTTTCTCGTTCGCCCGCTCTTTCAGCGGCTGGTCAATCAGGGGCATGTGGTGATGGATGTGGCGTATTCGCTTGCGCCCTCTGCGGACATTTACAAAATGATGGACGATGTCAAGCAGTCCATTGCGTGGATGAAGGAACACTGCCTGGTCTTGAACATCGACCCCGACCGCATCGTCTTGATGGGCGGTTCCATCGGCGGTGGGCATCTGGCTTTGATGGCGGCATACACGCCCAATTTCTCCGAGTTCCAACGGCGAAGCATCAAGACCGATACTTCAGTGCGCGGGGTGATCTCCATGTATGGCGTGACCGATATGGCGCAATACTTTCATGAGTACGGGCGGGTGGTGCCCGGGCAACCTGAGTACAGTTCGCAGGTTACAGCGCAGATGCGACCGCGAGTCCACAATGCGACATGGATGGATAAGTTCCTGACCCGCTCGCGTGCATTCCCCGCCTATCGTTATTCCAACATGCCGGGCGGGCAGGCGTTATTGCTTGACCTGATGGGCGGTACGGTTAACGAGATTCCGCATGTGTATGAAAGATTTTCACCGATCACCTATGCCGACTCACAATGCCCGCCGACCCTGCAGATCTTCGGCGCGGACGATTTCGCCATAGATGTTTCGCAGGGCAGGCGGTTGCATCATGCCTTGCAGTCTGCGGGTGTCCCCTCGGTGTACGTGGAGATTCCCGATACCGCGCATGCCTTTGACCAATACTTCGGCGTCTCGCGCCGCATTGCTCCCGCTGCACAAATGGCAACCAACGACATTGAGCAGTTCCTGGCGTTGATGGTGTAGTCGTTCACTATGAAGGTGCGAAGCCTCAAAGTTTTTTTCTTGGCTGATTGGTAACTTTGTACTTTGGTGATAAAAACGACTTTGCTTATTTGTGGCAAAATGGGGGCATGGACTCAAACGACATCATTCTCAAAACAAGTGAATACATCAAACAGGAATTCAGCGCGGATTCCTCGGGACATGACTGGTGGCACATCTACCGTGTGTGGAAGAACGCCGTCACGATCGGCAGGCTCGAAAACGCGGACCTGCTCGTGGTGGAACTCGCCGCCCTGCTCCACGACCTCGACGATTGGAAGTTCAACGAAAGCGAAGATGAAACTCCGCGCCGCGCCATCGCGTGGATGAAGGAATGCGGGGTTGATGAAAGTGTGATTTTGCAAGTCAGCGAGATCATCATGCACATCTCCTACAAAGGCGCGGGGGTCGAAAACAAGATGAACACCCTCGAAGGCTTTATCGTGCAGGACGCGGATCGGCTGGATGCCATCGGCGCAATCGGCATCGGTCGCGCCTTTGCCTACGGCGGGTACAAGAACCGCGCCATGTACGACCCCGAAACATCCAACCACATGCACGCGAGCTTTGAAGAATACAAGAACAGCAAGAGCGCGACCATCAATCACTTTTACGAAAAACTGCTGCTGCTCAAAGACCGCATGAATACCGTCACTGCAAAACGCATTGCCGAACAGCGCCATCAGGTGATGGTGGATTTTCTAGATCAATTTATGAATGAGTGGGAAGGGAAGGA
>JAGNWT010000049.1 GCA_017985935.1 Anaerolineales bacterium
GGGGTTGCCTTCGACAACCACCCCTGACTTACAAAAGGAATCAGAGCCTACAAAAAGGCACTTACCGGCTTTCAGCCTTAATGCTGATGAAATTATAGATATAAGTGACGAAATGCACTATAAAAGTTACAGTAAGAACCAATAAATATTACGTAAAGTCCGAGCCTCCCACCGTGTGCCTGCCCACCCACAGCGAAAAAACACCCGTGAAGATTTTAAAATCTTCACGGGTGTGTGGTATTAGGCAATATTATGATCTTTTATTGAAAAACCCGAACCTTCTGCTAAGTTTTACCCCTTCAATAACTCGCTATGTTCGCCAGTTTCAGGCTCGGCGGGAGCGGCAAGCGGAGGCAATTCTATGATCGAACTCAGCCCGAAATGCTGTAAAAATTCAGGAGTGGTGGAGTACAAAATTGGTCGGCCGGGACCGTCGGCACGACCCGCCTCCTGAACCAACCCCTTGCTTAATAGACTTTTCATCATGCCATCGCTGTTCACACCGCGGATCGAATCCACCTGCGGACGGGTGCATGGCTGCTGATATGCAATGATCGCCAAAGTCTCGAGCGCGGCACGGCTGAGGTGTGTCGTGGCTTCAAGACCAAGGAAGAGTTCCACGAGCTGCGCCAATTCGGGGGCGGTCGTCAATTGCACACGCCCGGCGTTTCTTTGCAGGCGCAAACCGCGGGCAGATAACGCCTCGTCCAGTTCCTTAAGTCCGCGCTCAACAATGGTTGCACTCACATCCAAGGCGGCCGCCAATTGCGCCACAGGCACAGGCTCCGCTGATACGAACAGCATTGCCTCGATCTTGGCTGAAAGTGACAGTTCCGTGACCGAAACTGCCTCTGAAGAAGTTTGAGAGTTGCTCATGCTATAATTGCTCCGCTTAATAAATTTATTTGCAAAAGATCAAAACCCATGAAAACAAAAAACTTTTCGCTACTCACATTCTTTATTGTACTCTTGCTGACATCCCTGGCATGCACAGTCTTTGTTGGAGGTCCAGATTACGTACAAAACCCTGTGCCAGTCTCAACAGAAGAAGTCCAAAGCATGCAATCTCAGATCGAACAAGCTCTGATCGCCGGCGCAGAAAGCGGCATCGTCACATTGCAGATCACCGAAAGCCAGCTTACTTCTTATATCGCCATCAAAATGCAGGAGCAGACAAACCCGCCCTTCACCGAGCCGCAGATCCTTTTGCGCGACGGGCAAATGCAATTGTATGGAAAGATCAACCGCGGGACATTCGCCGCGAATATGCTGATCGTCATGAACGTGAGCGTTGACCCATCCACAGGGCTGCCCAAGATCGAGATCACATCGGCAGACTTCGGTCCCTTTCCTGCGCCCGATGGAATGAATACCGCCATCAACGCCGTGATCGGAGAAGCATTCACCGGCTCGCTTGGTCCCGTTGCCACAGGCTTCCGCCTTGAGTCGATCTCCATTGCGGATGGGATCATGACCCTGACCGGCCGAATAAAATAGCGGCTGGATTATACCCGACATGCTTCGCGCCGCGTCCCGCACTCCCCTAAGCTTGCTTCTGATTCTTCTTGCAGTAGCGGCGCTGATAGTTGGCTGTCGCTCTCCGCAGGTGGGCGGTGAAATGACAGTTACCATCACCGCAGATGGAACCACAAGGGATATTTCAGTGGCTGCCGGCAGCACAGTTACCCAAGCCTTGCAGGCGGCAGGGATCGCCCCGGGTAGTCTCGACCGCTCCGAGCCTCCCTTCTACACTGTGCTCAGCGCAGGCGATATTGTCACACTGACCCGCGTGGAAGAAGTGTTTGAGACAGAGCAGGCGGTTATTCCGTATGAACGTCAGATCGTCCGCAATGAAACACTGCCCGAAGGCGAAACCAGGCTGGTGCAAGCCGGCGTGAACGGGCTTCAAGAGATCACTTATCGCAGGATCCTTGAAGATAGCAAGGAGATCAGCAAATCGGCTGTAAAGACCGTGATCTTGAATGAAGCTCTGCCAGAGATCGTAATGGTGGGAGCGCAATCTTCTTTTACACCATTGAACATTCCCGGCACGCTGGTTTATCTGGCAGGAGGAAATGCGTGGGCGATGGAAGACTCCACAGCCAATCGCAGGATCATTGTCAGCACCGGCGATCTGGACGGACGAATTTTCAAGCTCTCCCCCAACGGCGAATATTTGATCTTCACCCGCAAATCAAAAAAACCGGCCAGCGAAGAGATCAACACCCTTTGGGCAGTGCGTGTCCAAAACACGGAACCCAAGCCGATCTGGCTGCAGGCATATAATGTCGTACACTTTGCCGAATGGATCCCCGGCACGAATTCAGTGGCATATTCCACTGTGGAGCCGCGCAGCACGGCTCCCGGCTGGCAGGCAAATAATGATCTGTACCGGGTAAGTCTCACCGGTGGGAGTCCGCGCAAAATGCTGGAAGCGAATAGCGGCGGCGTGTACGGTTGGTGGGGAATGTCTTTTGCCTATTCTGCCGATGGTCGGCTGGCGTATTCCCGCCCCGACGGCATCGGGCTGGTGGATCAGGACGGCGGTTATCTCAAACCCATCCTTGGCATCACCCCGCTCAACACACACAGCGACTGGGCATGGATCCCTCCCATCACTTGGGGCTCGGACGGTAAGACCCTTTATTATGTGGATCACTCGCCAGCCCCCGCTCCCATCACCAGCGAGGAGTCACCGTTTTTTGACCTATCCGCTCTCTCGTTTAGCAATGAAGCGGTCATCCCGATCGTTGAGTCCGCGGGCATGTTTGCCTATCCATCGGCATCCCCCTCCCGCTCAGATGGACGTGAAAAGATATATCAGGTTGCGTATCTTCAATCCATCTTCATCGAGCAAAGCGAAACCAGTCGGTATCGATTAATGATCATGGACCGTGACGGCTCAAACAGCAAGGCGCTTTTCCCGCCCGTTGATGCGAGCGGCATTGAACCGCAAACCCCTGTATGGTCGCCGGAAGCGTTGGAAGGCCAGGCGGGCGATTTTATCGCGGTCACTTATCAAGGCAATCTCTGGTTGATCGACAGCGGCAAAGGTGATGCTTTCCAAGTCACCGGCGACGGTTTGATCAGCGCGATCGATTGGAAATAAATCTGTAAAGAGGATATGACATGAGAATTTTGATCACGGGCGCGGCCGGCTTTCTCGGCTCTCACCTCAGCGACCGATTGCTTTCGGAGGGGCATGAAATCATCGGCATGGACAACTTCATCACCGGGAGCGAAGATAATATCGCCCATTTGGCCGGCAATGAAAAATTCTCCTTCTACAAACGCGATGTCTCCAATTATATTTTCGTGCCCGGCAAGGTGGATGCCATCATGCACTTTGCTTCGCCAGCCAGCCCAAATCCACAGTCAAAGTCTGGATATTTCAATCTTCCCATCCAGACCATGAAGGCTGGCGCGCTCGGGACGCACAACTGTCTCGGACTCGCTCGCGGTCAGGACGCGAAATTTCTGCTCGCATCCACCAGCGAGATTTACGGTGACCCGTTGGTGCATCCGCAGGCAGAAAATTACGCCGGCAATGTAGACCCGGTAGGGACACGCGCTGTTTATGATGAAGCCAAGCGTTTTGCAGAATCATTGACCATGGCCTATCATCGATTTCACAATGTCAATACAAGCATCGTGCGCATTTTCAATACCTACGGTCCCCGCATGGACCTTGAAGATGGGCGCGCACTCCCAAATATGTTGAAACAAGCCCTGTTGGGGCAGCCACTCACCGTCTACGGCGACGGGGCGCAAACCCGCTCCTTCTGCTATGTGGACGATCTCGTTGATGGCATTGTAAAACTTCTGTATTCTGATGAGCACTACCCAGTGAACATTGGCAATCCCACAGAAATGACCATCCTGCAATTTGCAGAAGCCATCAACCGGGTCACTGGAAATACAGCCGGCATCACCTATGTGGACGCACGCAGCGCCCGCGACCCGCAGCGCCGCCGACCGGATATCACCCGCGCCGACGAGATCCTAAAATGGGAGCCAAAGATCGAGATCGAGGAAGGCATCAGGCGCACCATTCCATTCTTCAAGAAAAAACTGGGGCTTGAATGATCCTGACCGACTCAAAAGAACGCAACCGCTTTTTCAAATTCGCTTTGGTTGGAACCCTGGGCGCGGCCATCGACTTTGGAGTCATGAACCTGCTCTCGCACTTTACAAGCATGGATCTTGTCTATGCAGGGACGATCTCCTTCACCTGCGCAGTCCTCAGCAACTTTATCTGGAATCGCTTTTGGACCTATCCCGAATCCCGTTCACGTCCGATCCTCAATCAACTGGGAATGTTCTTCCTGGTGAACCTGGCAGGGATCGCCATCCGCATACCCATCCTGCATTACCTTGAACCGCCTCTTCTTCGCACTTTCGAAAAAATGCTGCACATCTCGCACAGCACTGCGGACCTGTACGCCAGAAACCTGACCCTCGCCGCGGCGGTCGGGATCGTAATGCTCTGGAACTTCTTTGTAAATAGATACTGGACATACAATGATATTGATGTGATCGTCTAGGTGCGCTCATGAATTCAGCTAACACTCAACCCAGATTAATTCCGATCTACACCACCCGCGGCGACGCCGAAGCCTTCCTGGCTTATCCATATATCTTCAACCGCAGCGGCGACTGGGTGGGTTTTGTCACACCAAAACGAGATGTCTATTCCGTGATCGGATATTATGTAGGAACGATCACCAACGAACCGCGCATTGTCCGCAAAAGAGCAACCAACACCTTGCGCCCCCGTCTCAAGCCCCCTGCCAGACCGCCAAAGGTAAACCTGCCCGCCACCGTTCCGCTCGCTCCATTAATGGGCGACCTCACCCACTCGATGATCGACGTTCTACTCGAAGAACCCGAACGTCTCCACACGTCAGATTCGGGTGAGTTCCGCGACGACATGGAATAGCAAATGACAGACCAACACCTAAAAAAGACCATTCACTCTTCCAGAGTGACTCTCTCACAGTTGATGCACCCTGAACATGCCAATCTCCTTGGCAACGTCCACGGCGGCTGGATCATGAAACTGGTGGATGAAGCCGGCGCACTTGCCTGCATGCGCCACGCGCAAAAGAAAGTTGTCACAGTCGCGATCGACTCAATGACCTTCCGCCAGCCGATCCGCATCGGCGACCTGATCGTACTCAACGCCGAAGTCACCTACACCGGGCGCACTTCAATGGAAGCTGAAGTTCAGGTCGTGGCAGAAAATCCGGTCACAGGGGAACGCACCCACACCAACACCGCCTACCTGGTTTATGTCGCGCTCGATAACGAAGGGCAGCCCACTTCCGTTCCGCAGTTGGTCATCGAAACCGAGGAAGATATTCAACGCATGGAACAGGCCAAAGCGCGTCAGGCACACCGCATCTCACGTAAATAACCCCGCCTTGCAAAAGATCCGTACGCACCCCATTCTTATCCTGCTGATCATCAATCTCTTGATCGGGCTGTTCACTTTTCGTGATTACGGTCTTTCATGGGACGAGCCGCTCTACTATGATTACGGGCAGGCTTCGGAATACGCTTACTCCATACCCGCAAGGCTCAACGGCACCTTTGACCTCGAAAAATCCTTTGGCGCTTCCGCGAGCGATCATGTCACCCGCGGACCGGCCTATCTCGTTATCGCGGGACAGTTTCAAAACCTTCTTGAATTCTTCGGTCTGGATATGGCTTCTGCCTGGCATCTGACAAACTTCATCACCTTCCAGATCGGACTCATTTTCTTTTACAAGTTCATCCGGCGCTGGCTGGACCGTTGGCCTGCCACTGTTTCGACCGCCTTCTTCGCATTTCAGCCCGTGCTTTGGCAGCACGCTTTCATGAATCCCAAAGACATGCCTTTTGCCGTGTTCATGTTGATCAGCATCACACTGGGCTTCCGCATGGTGGATGTGTGGAATGAAGGATCGCCCACCCCCAGCAAAATATTTACTACATCTATCATTCCTGCCATCCTATTGGGGCTGACCACTGCCATTCGCTTTATCGGCCCGTATGCCGTAGTGCTCATTGGCTTGTACTTCCTCACCACAAAAAACTGGAAAGCCATATGGGGTTTTATCCCTTACGGAGTGATCGCCCTGATCACAATGTATTCCTTTTGGCCGTTTCTTTGGCCGGATCCCATTGGACGATTTATCTTCGTGCTGAATGCAATGGCAAACGCTCCCGCAGACTTGAAGATCCTCTTCATGGGCGTGCTGTACCCCGCTTATGAACTTCCCCGCCGATACTTCCTCACCCTTCTAACCTACACACTGACCGAACCCACATGGTTGTTATTCATCATCGGTTCATTCATCGCGTTAAAAAAAGCCTTTCAAGAATCAAAAGACCGCGCAAAACTTGGCATTACTTTTATTTGGTTCGCATTTGTCATCTCAGCACTGATCATCGTCAACCCGCCCAACTCTGATGGCTACAGGCATTATCTTTTCATGCTGCCGCCTGTATTCGTGTTTGCTGGGTTCGCAATAAACGAAGCGTTCACCCGCTTGCAAAATGTGTGGAGCAAAGCAGCGTTCAGTTCCGCGATTCTCCTGCCAGCCATTCTCGCAAACATTGCATTGCATCCATATCAGTACGCCTACTACAACACTTTTGCCGGCGGCACTAATAAAGCCTTCCGCCAATACGAGACGGATTACTGGCTGACCTGCTATCGTGAAGCCGTGATGGAATTTGAAAAATCCGCGCCGGATGACGCGCAGCTTTTTGTGAAGCGCGAACCTTACATCGCAGATTATTACGCCAGCGCGAACATCCACATCCGCGATTACCGCTCCGATCTGAAGGATCTGACCACTGGTGATTATGTCCTCATCAACAGCCGCAGCAATGACGATGAAAAGACTCTGCGAGACGCTCCAGTTGTGTTGGAAGTTAAACGTGGAGACGCCGTCTTCTGCGTGATCAAAAAAGTTCCGTGAAGAACAATAAAGTAAAAAGTGAGAAGTACATAGCAGGAAGTAAAATCACCTCATGAAAAGTTTTCGAACAAGATCGGGAAATATTCCCCTCCTTTTTCTCATCACAACCATCCTTGCCTATGGATTGCTCATGCCAGCCATAGGCTTTTATTGGGATGACTGGCCCTTCGCGTGGATCGCAAAATTCCTCGGACCTGCGGAATTCAACCCCGCCTTTGCCCCGTTTCGTCCCTTCCTAGGACCGATCTTTTACGTCACCACCAGTATCCTCCCGCCGTTGCCGATCTACTGGCAAGCCTTCGCGCTCGTGATCCGCTTCCTTATGGGATTTGGTACATGGTGGATGTTCCGCAACTTGTGGCCCGATAAACCGCGCATCGCGCTCACCGCCGCTTTATTGTTGATCGTCTTTCCCGGATACAGCCAGCAATATATCGCCCTGACCCACATCAATCAGGAACTCATTCCTTTCATTTTTTATCTCTTCTCGTTTGGGTACACCTTCAAAGCCCTAAGAGCTGAACGCCCGCTGCCTTACATTATCATCGCCGTGTTGCTGCAAATCTGCGGCATCTTTCCAACCGAATACTTTTTCGGGCTGGAAGGCATGCGTCCGTTGTTTCTGTTCTTTCTTTTTGGCGGGACTTTTGCTTCACGCCTGCGAGAAACTCTCAAACATTGGTGGCCGTATCTCGGCGTTTGGATCATCAACGCCCTGTGGCTGATCTATTACTACAAGTTTGGTCCCTACAATTCGTACGAGATCTCCTCGGTTAACAATGCAACACCGCTCTCGCTTCTCTTTGATGTGCTGGACACTCTTTGGAAAGCCTGCCTCTACATTTGGATTCAAGTCCTCGTACTGGTTGGCAGAAACCCAACCGCACCGTCCTCTCTTTTGACTTTGGGATTGGTCGCTGTTTTCTTTGGCTTTATCCTCTACTTTTACAAAAAGCTCTTTGAAGGGAAAAGCGAAAGTCGAAACTTTGCCCTTTCCATCATGTTCATCGGTGTGATCGGGATCCTGCTTGGGCGTCTGCCTTCTCTCGCGGCGGAATTACCTCTCCGCCTGCAAACAGGCTACGACCGCTTCATGATCTCGATGATGATCGGCTCTTCCATCTTTGCGGTTGGGCTGATCGAATTACTCTTCCAAAATCAGCGAGCGCGCATTTATCTTGTGACGGGGCTCGTCGCGCTTGGCGTCGGACAGCAGTTCTTCAACGCGAACATCTTCCGCCGTGACTGGGAAAAACAAAGCGAAATTTTCTGGCAGTTGTCGTGGCGCATCCCCGCGCTAAAGCCAAACACCGTCTTGCTCGCGCATCAACTTCCCACCGAGTACGAGCCCGACCTTTCTTTCACGGGTCCGGTCAACTGGATGTACGCGCCAGAGTACCAACCATACAACAACCTGCCTTACGCCATGATCTTCACGGAAAAGCGCGTGGGCGGACCTACCCTGCCATCCCTCGAGCCGAACACGCCGATCTCATTTGCATACCGCACGGTGAATTTTGTAGGGGCAACCTCGGACTCGGTAATGATCTACATGCCCGTCAATGGCTGTCTTCGGGTTCTCGACCCCGCACGCGGCGATGCAGACATTTACTCAAAATTACCAGATACGCTGGTCAATGCCATTCCGCTCTCTGACCCGTCGCGCATCATTACCGACCCTGAAAAACCTGCGATTCCCGCTTTCCTTTCGAGCGAGCCTGAACATGGCTGGTGCTATTACTTCACCAGAGCGGAACTCGCCATGCAAAACAATGATCTCGATGCAGCGCTGTCTCTCGAAGCAGAGGCAGGTCAAAAGGGGTATGAAGCGGAAGACCTCAACGAGTTGCTACTCTTCGTGGAGGCGCACGCACTCAAAGGTGAGATCAATGTCGCGGAGAAGCAATCCGAAAAAATATTAAAGCAAGACCCGCTCATGCGGCGCGGAGTTTGCACGGTCTGGAAGATCCTGCGCACCAAAGACGGGATGGATGAAAACCGAATCGATGAGTTCATGACCCGCTTGAAGTGCTTCGAGTAGGCGCGATTTTTGCCATGCTATAATCGGTGCGCCTATGACCCCATCACCACGTTTATTGCTGACCATTGATTATGAATCCTGGTTTGCGCCTTCCCGAAAATACGACCTCCTTTCGCCGCAGGAACGCCGCAAGCTCGATGATGGTTTTGCATA
Organism: Anaerolineales bacterium; assembly: GCA_017985935.1. Classification (GTDB taxonomy): domain Bacteria; phylum Chloroflexota; class Anaerolineae; order Anaerolineales; family Villigracilaceae; genus Villigracilis. Next base: position 9,163 of record JAGNWT010000049.1, read on the forward strand.
CAACGTGCTTGAGCCGATCCTCGAAAAACTAAAAGATGCCATAACAAGTTTTTACCTGGTCGGCGAACTGGTGGAGTGGCACCCCGACCTGCCGCAAAAAATTTTGGACGCGGGACATGAAGTTGGCTTTCACTGTCAGGTACACCGCCCGCTGACCCGCGCCGCGGATATCGAACAGGACTTGCAGTCTTCAGCGGAGTGGCGCAAACAATTCAATGTGCGCGGCTTTCGTGCGCCGATGGTCAATACCATTGAAGAGGTGTATCCCCTGCTTGAACAGCATGGCTTTGCGTACAGCTCATCGTTATATGCGCCAACGAATACACTTTTACAAAAAGGGAAAATCTGGGAGCTGCCGGTCAGTACGCTTCCATTATTCGGAGCGCCATCAAGTTTTGAAGCACCGCGGAATATGAACCTGCCTTTGGTGCTCGGCGGCGAATTTCCCTACGGCTCCAGCATGATGAGCGGATTATTTCCTCGGCTGGTATTCAAGATCATTGAAAGAGAATTAAAAGCAGGGAAAAGCCCCGTGATCTTTCTGCACCCTTACGAGATCGTATCGCCGAATAAATGGCCCGCAGACTTCATGCGCGGACTCGCAGCCAATCCGCTTTTGTATTCGTTCACATGGAACAAGTCCGCGTTCATGCGCGACCTGCTGCGCGCCTTCCCCACCTCCACCATTGACAGCTTCATCAGCGAGAGCATTGCATGAAAACTCAACGTGTTGAAAAATTCTCCTGCCCCGAGCTTGAAACGCAGTTAAGTTTTCAAGGGCTCGATAGCTGGTCTGACTTTGTGAATGAAGTGTACGACTACAAGATTCACCGCCTCACTGCCACAGAAGGTGATGAAACCCTCGCCGCCCTCGCACTAGCGGAAGTGAAGCATCCCATCTTTGGGCATTACATGCTCACCGCTCCCTTCGGCAGTTATGGCGGATTTGCCTTCAAGAGCACAGCCGCACGGGATATGCTCTTGGATGAAGCGCGCCATCTCGCTGAGGAGACGAAGGTCGAGTACGCGGCGATCCGTTTTGACGAAGGCGAATCATCCCCGCCTGCGGGCTGGGTGCAACACCCCGCTTATTTCACCTACCTGATCGATCTCCCTGCCACCCCAGACGAGATGCTCAAAAAATTCTCGTCAGACCACCGCAACCATGTCCGCAAATCGCTCAAGAAGGGATTCTCCATCCGCTTTGGGCATCTCGATCTGCTGGACGATGCCTACGAATCATTGGCACTCAGCATGCACGAGTTGGGATCGCCATATCACACAAAAGAATATCTTCGCAGTATGGCAATCCACCTCGGAGACACCCTGGAATTTGCCGTTCTGTACGATCCGCAGGGAAGGATCGCGGGCGGCGGAGTCTTTGTCTATCAGGGCGACACCATCTTTAACTTGCATGCCAACATCCTGAGATATGTCCGCTCGAACTATGCGGGCGAATTTTTATACTGGAGCGTCATTGAACGCGCCATCCAAAAGGGACTCAAGACCTTCGACCTTGGGCGCAGTCTGGTCGGCTCGGGGAATGAAGTCTTCAAACTAAAATGGGCGCCGCGCAAGAAACTGCTGGCGTACTGGCATTGGCTCGCGCCGGGACATCCCCTGCCTGTCATTAACCAAAAGAATCCAAAATTTGCGATCGCCATCGCGGTCTGGAAAAAACTCCCCGCATTCATCGTCCGCCCACTGGGACCGTACCTCGTGCGCGGTATCGCTTAATCATTTTCACAGATCAATATCAATATGATCAACTCAAAAATATCTTTGTTCATCTCTGTCCATCATGGTGATCAATAAATGAAATACACCATCCACAACCTGCGCGAACTCGACCCGAAACTTCTACCCATGCTGGCAGAGATCCACATGGGAGATCATGGGCTGCTCTCAGAATTGGGCTACCCTTTCGTTGAGCGGTACTTCCAGATCGTTTATGCCAGCCAAGGCGTGGTCGCTGTTTACGCGCAAGATGACGAGACAGGCGAACTGATCGGCTATAACATCGCCGCCACCGAGCCTGCCGCGCTGACCGGTCAACTTACGGAAGACCGCGTGTGGTTCATCAAGCAAATACTCAAGACCGCCCTCACCCGTCCGTTGGCGATCCTGCAATTGATTATTTCCAGTCTCACGATCCAGAATCAACAAAACCAGATCGAACCAGATTCCATCGAAAGCCTGTACCTCACCATCAGCCCCAACTATCGCGGCAAGGGCATGGGCAAGACCATTCAGCAGGGATTATTCGCCGCCGTGCGAGAAGCGGGCTACAAACGCATCGTGGGCAGCGTTGAGGTCACCAATGAAGCCAGCCTCAAGATGTGCCTGTCAAATGGCTTCACCATCACCAAGACCTTCCGCGAAGGAAAATACACCAGACATCGGATCGAGAAAATATTATGACCACACATCGTGAACGAATTCAAGCCTGCCTCAAGGGCGAGCAAACCGATCGAACGCCCATCGCTCTTTGGCGGCACTTCCCTGTCGACGACCAGGATCCCGAACTGCTCGCCGCCGCCACTCTGCATTTTCAAAACACCTACGACTTCGACCTTGTCAAGATCACGCCTGCCTCTTCCTTCGCTGTCAAAGGTTGGGGCGTGGAAGATAAATGGATGGACGACACTGAAGGCTCGAGGCGATACACCAAACGTGTGATCCATGACCCGGCGGATTGGGAGAAACTGACCGTGCTCGACCCAAACTCGCCGCATCTTTCCGGACAGTTAGCCTGCATCCGTCTCATTCGGCAGAATCTCAGCTCTGAGACTCCCCTCATCCAGACCATCTTCAATCCGCTGTCACAGGCGAAAAATCTCGCAGGGAACGATGTGCTGCTCGCACACATCCGCACACACCCTGAAGCAGTCTTGAAGGGGTTGGAAACCATCGCCAGAACCACTTCCAAATTCATCGAAGCAGCGATCGAGACCGGCATTGACGGAGTCTTCTACGCTGTTCAACACGCGCAAGCCAGCATGATCTCTCTCGATGAATACAAAACCTTCAGCCTGCCCTACGACCAGCAAGTGCTCAAATCAACGGAAGATCTGTGGTGCAACATGATCCACCTGCACGGCAAAGACATTTATTTTTCGTTGATGAGATTGTTCAACTTTCAGATCGTCAACTGGCACGACCGGGAAACCTTCCCGTCATTGGCTGAGGCGCAGAGTCTGTTCAAGGGCACGCTATGTGGCGGCTTGAGACAGGACTCTCTCGTTCTCGAGAATCAAGCCAAGATCAAGGAAGAAGCGGTGGATGCCATCCGGCAAACGAAAGGACGGAAATTCATCCTCGGAACAGGCTGCGTGGTTCCCATCTCTGCATCGCATGGGAATTTGATTGCCGCAAGGAAAAGTGTGGAATGAGCTTACGAGTCATTGCAGGTTCTGCCAGAGGAAAAAAGTTATTCTCCGTGCCCGGTGATACGACACGTCCCGTGATGGATCGCGTGAAGGAAGCGCTGTTCAATATTTTGCAGGGTGATGTGATCGATTCGAGATGGTGGGATCTATTCGGCGGCACAGGAGCGGTCGGCATTGAAGCCTTGAGTCGCGGCGCGGACTTCGTGCGCTTCTCTGACCTGAACCGTGCTCCAGTGGAGACCATCGCCAAGAACCTCGCGGTCTGTAAATTCACCCAGCAAGCTGAAGTCCGCAGGGGTGATGCGTTTGCCATGCTATCGGCACAGCCGGACAAGCAGTTTGAATACATTTACATCGCGCCGCCCCAATACAAAGGGATGTGGCTGCACGCCTTGAAACTGGTGGACGAGAACATGGGCTGGTTGACAGACGACGGCACGGTCATCGTGCAGATCGACCCGACCGAGTATGAAGAAGTTGAGTTGAAAAATCTAATGGAAGGCGAGCAGAGAAAATACGGCAGTACGCTGCTGATCTTTTACGACCAGAAATAGCTCACATTATTTCCACGGAGCAGTGATGAGGGCAGTCTCTTCGTCTGCGGCATGACCGAGATACGGCAAGCCCCACGCTTCAGAGATGGTCTTCAAAATGGAATAATGTGAATAGGGGGTATCATCTTGAAAGTTCTCGCGCACCTGCGGCGAGATGAAAACCGTAGCCACCCGTCCACCCGCTTTTTCGGGCAGGCCGCAACACGAATGCTCTCCCTGACCTTCATCCCAAGTTAAGATGATGAGATACGGCTCACCGCTGGCTTCCAGGGCCGGATAAATTTTATCCATCTGCTCCTTCAACCAGCTATCTGCCAGGTCCAGGGTGCAGTCATGCGCGGAGTAACACAGGTCAGGCGTGATGAAAATAAAATTGGGCAGGTCATTCAAGGCGAGATCTGCATCCAACTGAGTGAGCGGGACAATGCTCCGCTCGCAGCGTTCGGTGTCTGTGCGGATGGGGTCAAAGAAAATGAACGGGTTGTGCTTGCGAACGTAGCGCAGGGTGTTACCTGTAAAACACGGCGAAGGCATATCGTCCTGATAGGTCTTCCAAGTCCGCCCGCTGGTTTCGATCAAATCTGGCAGGCTGGGCTGGTTGAGATAGCAGTCCGAGAATTCGCAATTATCAAAGATCCCAAACGTGTCCCCGCCGACCAAAGCAAGATAGTTCGGCAGGCTGGGATGCGCAGGCGCGTAATGTTGGTTGAGCAATGTATAGGTGCTCGCAAGCAAATTGAAGTACGCCATGCTCCCATTGCCAACCACTGTGCCATATTCCTTGTTCTCAAAGATGATGATTACGATGTGTTTGAAATCAGGTACGAGCGGCGCAGGCGTGGGAGTCGCTTCAAGGGTCGGCGTGAGGGTCGGTGCAGGCGTGAAGGTCGGAGATGGCAGTGGCGCAACCGTTGGCGGCAAAGGCGCGAGCGTAGATTCTGCCGCTGCGGGCTGGCAGGCAGCAGCCAGGATCGAAACGCAAAGAAAAATCCACCAACTACGAGAAGCAGTTTTCAAATTCAATCCCCAAAAACAACTTGCAGTTGATCGTGCAGGTCGTAAAAAGAGCGCGCCGAAAAAGGCGGATCGCCGCGCCGCATCTTGTCTATTCTCCCAAGCAGGATGGGCAGGTCTTCAACCACGGGCAGATGCGGGATCGCGTCTTTCTTAACCCATTCAACCGCGCCCTCTCCACTGGATTGAATCTGCCCTTGAACATTTTCCCCGCAAAAAATGAACAGGCAGATTCCCGTCTCGCCGGCATCCACGATGACCGTTCCGCACAACCACAGGTCGGCAGTCAGACCGGTCTCTTCGAGTAGTTCGCGCCCGGCAGAGGTAAGCACATCTTCGCCGCGCTCCACGTGCCCACCAAGACCGTTGTACTTCCCTGCCCACAACCTTTTGGTAGGCGCGCCTTTGATAAGCAGATATTCATCCCCGCGGCGGACAAAGATCGCCGTGCGTGGAATGAACATGTATCTGTCTTTGGTTACACCTTGATCAGATTTCGGCATTGTCTTCTCTTTTATAAAGACCGCCAGGTTCATGGAGCCCGGCGGTCTTTTGAGTGGATCTTCTAATCCGACAAGTCGCTGACGTCTTCTGCTGCAACGTCCTGCTTGACGTAGGTCTCCAATTTGGGGGTGACCTTGGCGGAGGTGATAAATTTCTCCACGTAGTTCTTTGTGTCTTTCATGCCGAGCAGGTTGAAAAGTTTGTCGAACTGGGCTTCCCAAGCTGCGCCGAGTTTTGCTTTATCGGTATCGCTCAAACCATAGGATTTCGCCTTGAATGCGCCAATGGCGTTCTTGCGGGTCTTGTAATAGAACTGCTCGTCGGTCATGCCGGGCTTGCGGTCTGCCGCGGAGTTTACATCCAGCCAGGCATACATTTCGGATTTGAGTCCGGCGGGGATGTTATCGAAGAACATGGTCGCGAAGTTCGTGGCAAGGTGAACTTCAATGGCTTCGTTCTGGACGAACTTGTTGAAGTTTTCTTCCGCAACGGTGGAAGCTCCATGCTGGACGGTGCCGCCCATGCCATAGTCCTTGCGGGAAACGCGGCTCAGGTCACGCAGAACATCGAAGGCAATGGTCACTTCAGCCAGAGAGCCGTCCGCAAGAACGGTGCCGCCATGTGAGGTGCCGGTCAGTACGCTGATCTTGCTCAAGCCGGGCTTGCCGGGAGCGATCTTTTTCAGCTCGGCGTTGAAGCCATCCATATAGGCGCGGAGTTCTGGCTCGGTGGAATTTTCCGTGCCCACTTCGCCGATCTCACCGCCAATGGAAATGGTAACGCCGGCGGGCTCGTTGGCGCGGATGAAGGCAGAAAGTTCCGCCGAGAGTCGGCAGTTCAACGCCTGCTGTTCAGCCACGGTCGGCAGGGAAATATCCACAAGGGTGGAAGTATCCACATCAATGTTGAAGAAACCCGCGTCCATTGCTTCGATCGAGAGATCACGCACGGCTTTCAATTCACCTTCGGGGTCAGCCTTGTATTTCTTGGCAGAAACCTGGAAATGGTCACCCTGAATGAACACGGGTCCGCTGTAACCTTCAGTCACCGCAGCCGCGAGGATATTGGTCGCGTACTCCGAAGGGCGTTGGAAAGTGTAGCTCATCTCGGAGCGTGCAAGCTCAAAGATGAACGCGCCCGCGTTGATCTTATTGGCTGCGCGGAACATGGCGCAAGCCGCATGATAAGACAAGGCGCGCAGGTTGAAGGCCGGCGTGGTGAAGGTCATGGGCACATCGCCCCGTCCGCGAGCCATGTAAAGCTCGTGAATGGACGCCGGGTACACACCCAATTCCAAAGCGGCGGCGCGAATCAGAAAACGGGACCAACCCGCGGTCGAGTCTGAGGCGAGCGCAGAGCGCTCCACCAGTTTGGCAATATTCTTTCTAAATTTATCTGCGTCGAGCACTGTTACTTTGGTTCCATCAACAGCCAGGCTGTTATCAACAAGTGCCAACAATTCTTTGATCTGGTCTGACATTATCAACTCCTGAAAAAATGATAACTTGATTATAACTGGAATTAAACGATATAATTGAAAAGCCGTGAGACGTTTTGAAAAAACCAACGTATATTCTGGCAGGAGGCTCACATGAGTGATTTTTTTGAAAAAGTAAGTGGACAGGTAGACCCGTTCAAGAAACTGTTGTCATACATCCCCGGCTTCAGCGGATACATCGAAAGACAGAACCGCCGCGATGCAGACAAGGTCCTGCGAGACACCGTAGCCCGCAGATTCGAAGAACACTGGGGACGCGCATCCAACCTGCAGATCGAACTCGTCAACAATGGCATGATCGGATACGTGGACGATATGGAAAAAGCCGCTCTTGCACTTCGTACCTTTATCGACAAGATCTCAAGGGCTGCGCGCGGATACTCGGGCATGTTCGATGCCGTGAAGATCAACGAGAAGGAACTTGAAGCCATCTATCAGTTCGACCTTGCATTCTTCACCCTCAGCGACCAAGTACGCGCCGCCCTCGACAATGTCGAAGCCAGCATCAGCGATGACGCAGCCCTGCCGGCCGCCATTCGCAACCTGACATCCCTCGGACGCCTGGCAGTGGAAACGTTTGAGCGCCGCTCTGAAGTTGTAACCGGCAGCGGGCAATAATTATTGTAGGGACATGGTTATGCCATGTCCCTACGGATATTAATATGTGGCACAATTACATCAACGCATCAACCATTGATGAGGTCGTGAAAATTTTAGGGGAAAAGAAGGAACGCGCCCGCGTTGTAGCCGGCGGCACAGACCTCGTACTCGAACTCGAACGTGGTGTCAGAAAAGGGATCGATACCCTGATAGACATTACGCGCATCCCAAAGCTAAATCAAATTATCATCGATGAAGACGAAGTGATCCATCTTGGACCGCTCGTCACCCACAACGACTGCGCCGCCTCCAAACTCATCCGCAAACGCGCCTATCCTCTGGCGCGCGCCGCTTGGGAAGTGGGCGCACCGCAGATCCGCAACCGCGGCACGGTCGCCGGCAATCTCATCACTGCCTCGCCCGCCAACGACACCATCACTCCGCTGATGGCTCTCGATGCGAGCGTGACCCTGCTCTCGGTCCGCGGTGAACGAATTGTCCCGTTGAAGGATTTCTACACCGGCGTCCGCAGGAACGTGATGCAGGCAGATGAAATGCTGGTGGATATTTCCATCCCCGCGATGAAGAAAACGCAGCGCGGGACATTCATCAAACTTGCATTAAGACGCGCGCAGGCGATCTCCCTCGTCAACGCCGCGATCATTCTGGACCTCAAAGAGGATACGGTCAAATCGGCATCCATCACGCTGGGAGCGGTCACCCCGATCATCACCCACGCCGTGGAAGCGGAGACTTTCCTCGCCAAGAAAAAACTCAACAAGAAGAATATCGCCCTCGCGGCAGAACTCGCCCAAAAGTCAGCGCATCCCATTGACGATGTGCGCGGCTCGGCGGCGTACCGCCTCGAGATGGTCAAGGTCATCACCGCCCGTGGGTTGACAGCCATCCTCGAAGGGAACGAACAAGCCGGCATGCCCAAAAAGCCGATCCTGTTGGTTTCCGAAGAAGAAGCAGAGACATCTCCATCCAGTGAATTTCCCGCCTCTGCCATTGAAACCACTGTCAACGGAAAGAAATTAACCTTCACAAGCGGACACAACAAAACCCTGCTGCGCCTGCTTCGTGAAGAGGGCATGTTGACCGGCACCAAGGAAGGCTGCGCCGAAGGCGAGTGTGGCGCATGCACCGTTTTCATGGATGGCAAGGCCGTGATGGCTTGTCTTGTCCCCGCCCCGCGCGCGCATGGCGCACACATCATCACCGTTGAAGGTCTCGCCACCCAAACCAAAAAGGGAACTGAGAAACTGCACCCCGTGCAGGAAGCTTTCGTGGAGAACGGCGCTGTTCAATGCGGTTACTGCACACCGGGCTTTCTCATGTCTGGCGCAAAACTCCTCGAAGAGAAGCCCAACCCAACTCGCAACGAGATCGAGCAAGCCATTACCGGAAATCTCTGCCGCTGCACCGGCTATTACAAGATCGTAAAAGCCATCGAAGAAGCAGCCAAAAAATAAAACTTTGAGAGGTATTGCATGGGCAAGTACAGAAGCAACATCGTAAAAAAAGAAAAAAACACGGTTGAACATCCGCACTCGATCTGGCGCGGAATCGGCTGCATGCTAATGCTGATCATTCCGACCGTATCCTTCGCCCTTGCGACAGTGCTTATTGATTTTGGGTTGGACAACAAATGGCCCATCCCCTACGAACTGTTGGGAAAGCTCACCCTGCCGCCTTTCATCATGAATTCTGAAGGGCTGAGGTTCGTATTCTCGCCGCTCACACAGATCCCGCATTTCAGCGCCGTCGCCATCTCCACCGCCTTGATCATGTTCCTGACCGGCGGTCTCATCTCACTGATCTATGCCTGGGTCTATCGGTTCACCGGCCCGGCCCGCTACGGTCCGACCGATGTCCCACCCTCAGGCTCAAAGCCCAAGAAATACGTGCGATAGGAAACCATGTCAAAACAATCCATTGGTAAATCAATTGCGCGCGTTGACGCGCGTGGAAAAGTAACAGGTGAAGCACAGTACTCCGGCGACTTGCATAAAGAGGGCATGCTCCACGCCAAGATACTCTTTGCCGAACGTCCGCACGCCCGCGTGAAGAGCGTCCGCACTGAAAAAGCGGAAGCCGCGCCCGGCGTGGCCGCTGTGTACACAGCCAAAGACGTCCCCGTTAATGAATACGGACTCCAGATCAAAGACCAGCCCGTTCTATGCGGTCCCGGCGCAAGCAAACCATACACTGATATTGTACGCTTCGTGGGTGATCAGATCGCTCTCGTGGTCGCGGAGACCGAATCTCAGGCGGAGGCGGCTGTCAAGTTGATCGAAGTCGACTACGAAGATCTGCCGATCCTCGCTGACCCGAAGGCTGCTCTGCGCGCTGACGCGCCCATCCTCCATCCCGACCTGGGCGACACCAACATCTGCGTCCATTACAAGATCCGCAAAGGCAACGTTGAAGACGCCTTCGCCAAGGCAGACGTGATCGTTGAAGGACAGTACCACACTCCGGTGCAGGAACATGCCTACCTTCAACCAGAAGCCGGATTGGCATATATTGATGAAGAGGGACGCGTCACTATTGAAGCAGGCGGTCAATGGACCCACGCCGATCGTGAAGCGGTCGCCCACTCCCTCGGGCTTCCCCTCGAACAGATCCGCATCATCTACCCGGCGATCGGCGGCGCTTTCGGCGGACGAGAAGATATGTCGGTGCAGATCGTCATCGCACTCGCAGCATGGAGGTTAAATCGTCCGGTCAAGATCGTCTGGACGCGCCGCGAATCCATGATCGGTCACGGCAAACGCCACGCATCCACCCTCAATGCAAAATGGGGCGCCACCAAAGACGGCAAATTGATCGCCATTGAAGTCGAGATGATCGGCGACGGCGGCGCCTACATGTACACCAGTAACAAAGTGCTTGGCAACTCTGCCATCACATCCTCTGGACCGTACTTCATTCCCAATATAAAAACGGACGTGTACGGGGTCTACACCAATAATGTGCCGGGAGCTGCGTTCCGCGGATTTGGCGCACCGCAAGCCTTGTACATGGTCGAATTGCAAATGGACAAGCTGGCTGAAAAACTCGGCATGGACCCGGTTGAATTCCGTCTGAAGAACGCGCTCAAAGATGGCGACACCCTTGGGGTCGGCACCCCCGCCCCCACCCCTGTGAGCATTACCCAGTGCATTGAAGCCGCGGCAGATAAGATCAACTGGAAAAAGAATAAAAAGAAGAAGACCGATTCGCACATCTTGCGTGGAAAAGGCTTTGCCGCCGGCTTCAAGAACGTCGGTTTCTCTTTTGGTTACCAGGAAAACTGCTGGGCAAAGGTGGAGATCCACGGCAACGGCGAGATCGACCATGCGGTCGTTCATCACGCGGGCGCGGAAGTCGGGCAGGGCACACATACCGTCATGATCCAAATGGCGGCTCATGCCCTTGGCATCCCTGCCAGCAAAGTGGAGATCCGCACCTCGGACTCAGCGCTTCAGGGCAACTCTGGCTCGGTCTCTGCTTCACGCATGACCTTCATGGCGGGCAACGCCATCAAAGGCGCGGCTGAAGCTGCGCTCGAAAAATGGCGCGCCGAGGAACGCCCGGCCATTGCCGAGTATAAATACCTCGCGCCTCGCACCACTCCCTTTGACCACGACACCGGCTATTCCATGCCGAACTTCTCCTACGCGTATGTAGCCCAAGCCGCAGAGGTGGAAGTGGACACCGAAACCGGTCATGTGCACGTGATCCGTGTGGTTTCTGCGGACGATGTAGGCAAGGCGATCAACCCTGACCTGGTTGTTGGGCAGATCGAAGGCGCAGTTGTGCAGGCACATGGGTACGCCGTTCTTGAAGATTACAAAACCAAAGATGGGCGTGTGCTAACCGACCAACTCAGCACCTATCTCATCCCAACCATTTTGGACATTCCTGAAAAAGTGGAATCGGTGTTGGTGGAAGTACCCGACCCGAACGGTCCCTGGGGTGCGCGTGGATTGGGCGAGCTGCCTTTCCTCACTGTGGCTCCCGCCATTGGCGCCGCGATCCATGATGCTACGGGCGTGTGGATCGATGAGTTCCCGTTCACACCAGAACGTGTATTAAGAGCCCTCGGCAAGATCAAATAAAAATATGCAGGGATGGTTTCATCCCTGCATAGCCTATGCCCTTCCCCTATTTCGACGAAACCAAAGCAATGAACGAGTCCGCCCGCAAAAATGCGGATGGCTCGTTCATTGCGCTTGCCGACGGTGTGACCCATTACCAACTCGGCGGACCCGAAAAGGGCGAACCAGTGATCCTTGTACATGGCTTCTCTGTGCCATACTTCATTTTTGACGGCACATTCGAATTTTTGGCCAATTCGGGATTCCGTGTTTTGCGGTATGATCTTTTCGGGCGGGGATTTTCTGACAGACCCCATGTAGACTACAACATTGATCTCTTTGTCCGACAGCTCAAGCAGCTTTTGGACGCGCTGTCATTCCCGACCGTCAACCTGCTCGGTCTTTCAATGGGCGGACCGATCACCGCGGAATTTACCCGTCAATTCCCACACAGGGTGCGCAGGCATGTGTTGATCGACCCGGCGGGCACAAAGCAAGTGCGCCTGCCGTGGTTCCTCGAAGCGGTGAAAATGCCCATCGTTGGCGAGCTGGCTCTCGGTCTGTTCGGATCGACAAGCATGGTCAAGAGCATCGCATCAGATTTGTTCGACCCTGAATCGGTGGAGCATTTTCAATCGCAATACAAGATCCAAATGCAATATCAGGGATTCAAGCGCGCCATCCTCTCCACAATGCGAAATGGCATGCTCGATTCCTTCCAAGAGACTTATGCCCGGGTCGGCGAACTGCGAAAACCCACGCTTTTATTCTGGGGCAGGAACGACACCACCGTGCCATTTGAATATAGCGCGGAATTGATGAAGACTCTGCCGCACGCGGAATTTCACGCCATTGAAAATTGCGGACACATTCCGCACTACGAAAAACCCCAGGTCGTTCACCCGGTCCTGCTGGATTTTTTATCAAAATAAAAAAAATGGAAACCATAAAAGAGTTTATAAAAAGAAATCGATATAAGATCGCCATATTTGGCTTGATGACCTCCGCTTCGTTGATCTGTGTGTTGCTGGTTGCGGCGCGCATCGCCTACAGCGACTCAGCGCGTTACGGCGGGTTGGTCTGGAACCTGTTCCTGGCCTGGATCCCTTTTGTGCTCGCCTACTTTGCCAGCGCGATTCCGTGGCGCAAGACATTGCTTTACCTTGTCCTGCCGGTCACCACCTTTTTGTGGCTGATCTTTTTTCCGAACGCGCCGTACATCCTCACAGACCTGCAGCACCTCGCAAGAGAATCCAGCGCCGCCCCTGTCTGGTACGATGTGATCATGCTGATCTGGTTCTCGTGGACTGGGCTGCTGCTTGGCTTGGTCTCGCTTTACCTGATGCACGAGATCGTGCATCGCAACTTCGGACGCTGGGTCGGATGGTTATTCGTTTTCGTTGTTTCGGGCTTGAGCAGCTTTGGAGTGTACCTTGGGAGATTCGTGCGCTTCAATTCATGGGATATACTCAATGACCCGAAGGAGATCGTGGTGACCATTCTCGGTCTGGCGATCGACCCATCCATGCGATTGGTGGCGTTCACGATCCTGTTCGCGGTTTTCTACCTTTTTGTTTATCTCACTTTGTATTCCTTCGCTCACCTTGTGAAAGAATGAAATAGAGAGGAAGTGTCATGACCGATCTGATCATCATACGCGGCGGCGGCGACCTGGCTAGTGGAGTTGCGCTGCGACTGCATCGCACAGGCTTCCAACTGGTTATCCTTGAACTGGAGAAACCGCTTGCGGTGCGCCGTAGTGTTGCCTTTTCTGAAGCCGTCTACGAAGGTACACAAACCATCGAAGGGACGACCGCTCGTCTCGTTTCGGCGGACCAGTTCCAGGTCACGATCGAAGCGGGTGAGATCCCCGTGCTGGTCGATCCGCAGGCGAACATCCTCCGCAATCAATTCCTCACCAGCCCACAATCCACTTTCGTGGTGGATGCGAGAATGGCAAAGACCACGCCCGATCCATTGGGCGTAAACGTACCCCTGCATATTGGGCTGGGACCAGGCTTCACAGCCGGAGAAAATTGCCATGCGGTGGTCGAAACCCGCCGCGGACACACGCTGGGCAGGGTCTATTGGAAAGGGTCCGCGCTTGCCGATAGCGGAGAGCCGGACGGCGACCGCCGCAGGGTACTGCGGTCTTCTCACGACGGCGTTTTGATCTCAGACACAAAGATCGGCGAATCGGTCAAAGAAGGGCAAGTGATCGCTCAGGTCCGCCCGGATTCGGGGGGTGAACTGCAGCCCATCACCAGCCCGTTCAGCGGAGTGCTGCGCGGGTTGATCCGCCCGGAAAGCCGCGTGACCAAGGGCATGAAGATCGGCGACGTCGATCAACGCAATGACCTCACGGCGCATCGACTGGTCTCCGATAAAGCCCTGGCGGTGAGCGGAGGCGTGCTCGAAGCCCTGCTCATGCACCTCAAAACAAAGCAGGAAAGCTACTTCTAGATCGATCAGGTAATACGAGCGTATTTCGCCGCATCAAAAAGCACATGACAAACAGAACCATCTCCCACATCATCGAACCGCAGCTTGTGCTGGAAGGCGCAGGTGTATTGCTCAGACGATCCATCGCTCCGCGTGCCAGCAACGAGCATGACCCATTTTTATTGTTTGACCATTTCGCTTTCAACAATCCGCTCGAAGGACCCATCCGCGGTTTCCCGATGCACCCGCATCGCGGCATCGAAACCGTCACCTACATGCTCGATGGCTCGGTCAATCACCGCGACAGCCTCGGTAACTCGGGAACCATCGGCGCGGGCGATGTGCAGTGGATGACGAGCGGGCGCGGCATTCTGCATGAAGAAATGCCCCGTCGCGGCGATAGCGGAAACATTTACGGCTTTCAGCTTTGGGTTAATCTCCCCGCCGCTCAAAAAATGGGACAGCCCCGCTATCAGGAAGTGAATGCCTCAACCATTCCCACCATCGAAAAGGATGGCGCATCGATCCGGCTTGTAGCCGGAGAGTTGGATGGGATCCGAGGTCCCGTGACGGAGATCGCCGCCTCCCCGCTCTACATGGACGTGAAGCTGGCTCCCGGTTCGAGATTCAGTTATCCCATCCCCAGCGGACACACTCTGCTGGCCTATGTGTTTGAAGGGACGGGTGAGTTTGCCGGCGAAGCGGTGGAAGCCGTCAGCATGGTGGTCTTCAACGATGACGGCGACCAGATCGAGGTCAAGTGTGATGCGGCTGGCAAAGGAGTGCAGTTCATGCTCATCGCCGGCGCGCCTTTCAAAGAACCAATCGTCCCTTATGGACCTTTCGTCATGAACACGGTGGAAGAGATCCAACAAACCATCGCAGACCTGCGAAGCGGAAAATTTATTCAATAAAAAAGAATCAAAAAAGGACGAAGCCTTATGGCTTCGTCCTTTTTTGATTCCAGAAACCTATGGCGCGGTTACTTTCAAGTTATCAAACGAGATCTGCACATTCCCTTCATCGATCGCACCCGCGAAGAAACCGACCGTGCCGGTGGATAGATTGCTGTTCTGCGTTTCGCCCAGCAATTGATCGTTGACGTAATAGGAGATCCGGTCTCCGATCGCCACGACCTTGAGATGGTTGGTTTGCTGCGCGCCCTGCAGGATGGCCGAAGACCGGGACCATTCCACAAGCATGTCGGGCGATTCGCGTTTGGCGCCGTCGATTGCCAGCGCGTAGTATCCATCGCCGCTAATGACGAACACATAGAAATCATCCGAATCCAATCCATAACGGAAGAGAATACCGTAGGTGTTGTTGTTGGGACCGCTCACCTGGGTGGCATCTGCCTCTACAACAAAATCGGTGAATTCAACCTTGGTGCATTCCGCCCACCCGACAAAAGAAGATGGGATAATGCGTAAATTGAACACGCCATTCTCAACGAACCTTTCCACCTCGGTCGTGGACTCGGTACTGCACGAGTTGAGGAAACTTGTGTCCTCGAACAGTACCTCGGTCTCCGGCGTGGACGTAGGCAACGGAGTATTGGTCGGCACGGGAGTAAAAGTGGGCAGCGGTGTGTTGGTTGGCACCGGCGTGGGTGTTGCAAGCATGTTTGAAACCGCCGAGCATGCCAGCATGGACATTAGGATAAAACCGGAAAATAAAATAACTTTGGAGTTTCGCATTTTTGCTCCTTTATGTGAATGAAAAACACCGAATTGCATGGATTATACTTTATTCAATTTCATCAAAAAGGATCTTCAATGACCACTCAAGTACTTTACGGACCGCGCCTTGGCAGGGAAGGCAAACTGCGCGTCGGGTGCAGCGCCACCATCTTCGACGAGAAAAGGGAGAAGGTGCTGCTTACACGGCGCGCGGACAATGGTCGCTGGTGCCTGCCTGGCGGAGGGATGGATGCGGGGGAGAGTTTTTCCGAAGCCTGCGAAAGGGAGGTCTGGGAGGAGACAGGCTTGAAGGTCCGCGCGACGCGCCTGCTTGGTTTGTATAGCAACCCCGATCAGCTTGTCATCTATCCCGATGGGAACAAGGCATTTTTTGTCGTTGCCAATTTTGAAGTGGAGATCCTTGGGGGTGAGTTGGGGCTAAGTAACGAAACCACAGACTTTGGCTACTTCACTGTGCAGGAAATGAAATCCATGCCAATGCACGGACAGCACTTGCAGCGCGTGGAAGATGCCCTGCGCGGCGGCGATGCCGTATTCAAATAGTATTACATCCACCAAAAGTAAGGGAGTAAACACGTCACCAGCATGCCGGTGGCGTGTTCTATTTGCATACTTTCTTTTGGAGGCTGCATGCTAGGAAATATTTCAAACAAGTTCTATCAGTGGAGCAAAGGCTGGCTGGTCCTTGTTCTGCTTGTGCTGGATGTCTTTTTCTCAGGCTTTCTGATGCCGCTCATTCAGGGCATCATGCAGGACGGCACAGGCGGCATTATGCCACTGGACCTGATGCTGCTGGCGCCGCCGGAAAAGATATTCGCCATGATCGCAAGGTACGGGGAGTACAACATTCTCTTTTACCGCAATGTTGAATTGACGGTCGATATCGTCTACCCGCTTGTTTACCTGTTCTTCTTTGGGCTGACGATCTCCTGGCTTTTCAAACGCGGATTCAGTCCCGACAGCCGCATGCGAAGACTCAACCTCGCGCCGCTTGGAGCATGGTTCTTCGACCTGCTGGAAAATATTGCGATCGTCATCCTGCTTTCGGTCTACCCTTCCGAGCCGACCGCGCTGGCGTGGCTGCTATTTTTACTCACCGCCATCAAGTGGGCCTTTGCTGGCACAAGCATCATCTCCATTCTGATCGGGCTGGTGATGGCGGGCAAAAACAGATTCAAGATTCAAGGCTAGCAAGCCGGGTCGTTACAGCTTCCTCCACCACACACCCGTGCATTCAGGCAGGATCACCCAATCGTTCTTTTTAACCCTGTCGCCCAGCTCGTCGCCAAAGAAAAAACGGGACAGGAACTCCGCTTCTTCAAGCGACGCGAATTTGTAATCGGTGCGGATCATTTTGTTCTGGAACCCGGATTCTTCGAGCCAGGGATAGAACTCGCGGAGGTGGTCAAGCCTGACCGGCGACTCGTTGCCCGTGCCAAGCGATTCAAAAAGCACGATGTGACCGTTCGGTCTCAGGACGCGCTTCATCTCGCCCATCCATTTTTCCAGTTCGGCGCGCCACGAGTCAGGATTCCACACCGCGAGATAGCTCAAGCTCCAGCCGGAGACAACCAGATCTGCGGAAGCATCGTCCACTGGCAATTGACGGTGATCGGCAACATCCACCTGCCAGTTGGTCAGCCCGCTGGCGCGGAATTTTTCACGACACACCCGAAGCATCTCTTCGGAAATATCAAAGGCGCGAACCTGCTTCACATGCGGCGCGAGCAAACCGGCAAGGCGACCCGTCCCTGCGCCGAGGTCGTAAACAACAAGGTCAGTCAGTGAAACGATCTCACGCAGTGAACGCAGGATGTTTCCCTCATGGTCCTCGCGGGCGATCAACGCCTCATATTTGTCCCCTTCAGTTTGGTAGATTTCTTCTTGTGTAGGCATGGAACAATTATAATGTGCGCCATGAATCAGCTATCCCCCTCCGCCCAAAAGATACAGAACCTCCTTCAATCACTCGGCTACAACTATACCGTGGTCGAGCATGCCGAATCCACCCGCACTGCCCAGGAAGCCGCAGACCGAGCAGGCTGCGAGCTGGGACAGATCGTCAAATCGCTAATTTTTCGCGGCAAGACCAGCGGGAAACCGATCCTCGTTCTCACCAGTGGATCGAACCGGGTGGATGAAAAACGAATCAGCGGATACGCGGGAGAAGCCATCGTCCGCGCGGATGCCGATTTTGTCCGGGCTGTGACCGGCTTCGCGATCGGCGGCGTGCCGCCCATTGGTCACGTGGAAAAAATGGAGACCTACCTAGATGAAGACTTCCTGCCCTATGCAACCATCTGGGCGGCGGCAGGGACTCCCAATGCCATCTTTGAACTGAAGACCGAAGACCTGCAAAAGATGACCGACGGAAAGATCGTTCAGGTGAAATGACGATGGAAAACATCTATAACTTTTTGAAATTAAGTGACATTCTATTTTGCAGCGGCATGCCCACTCCCGAACAAATCCCCGCCATCGCAGAGAATGGGATCAAGGTCGTGATCAATCTCGCCACATCCAAATCGGAAGGCTGGATGCCGAATGAGAAAGACCTGGTCGAGGCGCATAACATCACCTATTACAACATCCCTGTTGATTGGGAAAACCCGACCACCAACAACCTGAACGAGTTCATGAGCATCATGGACCATCACAAGCGTCAGAAGATTTTGGTGCATTGCCAGGCAAATTTCCGCGCCACGGGATTCATCATGCTATATCGGGTGGTGCGCCTGGGTTGGGCGGAGGAAAACGCGTTTAGAGATCTGCTGAAAATATGGAACCCTGCCGACTACCCGGTGTGGGATCAATTCATCAAAAAAAGTTTAAAGACACAATCTTGATGTGTTGTAATTTTCAACAAGGAGCCACGCCATGGGACAATATTTCGCACTCGAGTTCGACGGACCGCCTTTTGAGTTGTTTGGTCAGGGACATTTGACCGCGCTGCTGATCATTCTCGCCATTTGTTTTTCGCTGCCTCTCATCCGCAAGTGGAGCGATGACCGAAAACGGAACCTGGTCTACCTGTGGGGCGCGATGCTGCTCATCAATGAGACCGGCTGGCACGCGTGGAATATCTACTGGGGCAAATGGGATATCCAAACCATGCTGCCACTGCACCTGTGCAGTTTCACGGTTTGGGGTTCGGTCTACATGCTCTTCACCGGGAATCGGAACGTGTATTTCTACGAGACTCTTTACTTCCTTGGCATTGGCGGCGCGACCCAGGCTCTCCTCACGCCCGATGCGGGAAATTACAGCTTCCCGCATTTTCGCGCCTTCCAGACCTTTATCTCGCATGGACTGCTGGTCATCATTCCGTTGTACATGACCATCGTGGAAGGCTACCGCCCAACGCTCGCTTCTTTCAAACGCATCTTCATTGTGACCAACCTGTACATGATGCTGGTATTCTTCATCAACCTTGCCATCGGAAGCAATTATCTATTCGTGGCACACAAGCCGGAATTCCCCACCCTGCTCGATGCGCTCGCGCCCTGGCCGTGGTACATTCTGGAATTGGAAGCGATCGGTTTTGTGGTGTTCTTCATCATTTACCTGCCGTTCCTGATCAAAGACTCGCGTGCCGGTAGACAGGCTGTGACCGCGTAA
>JAGNWT010000117.1 GCA_017985935.1 Anaerolineales bacterium
GTGAAGTGACGCAGGCGACATCGACCCCGATCCACACTGGCGAGCAGATCTATCTGCGCCAGAATTTCAAGGATCTGATCGAGAGGCACGCCGTGCGTATCATTGGACCCGATCCCGAGGATATTGGCGGGCTGGCAGAGTTGAAATGGGTCACAGAATACGCCGACCTGCACGGCATCATGATGGCGCCGCACGGCGTCTTCGACGGCTTGATCGGTCTCGCCGCGCTGGTTCAGGTCTGCGCTACATTGCCGCAGAATTACATCGCGTTTGAATATCCCATTGCCAAACCCAGCTGGTGGTACGACATCATCGAAGGCTTGCCCGATCCCATCGTCAAGGATGGCATGATCGAAGTATGGGATAAGCCTGGTCTGGGCGTGGATTTCAACGTGGAAAAAGCGCGTCAGTATCTTTCTCCTGACGATCAGGATTTTTTTGATTAGCCTGATCTGCTGAAAATAAAAGACCCCGATAGTCAGTTGACTATCGGGGTCTTTTTGTGCGGTCATGAATTGATCGGCTACTGCCTGTTGATGTATCTTGGGCGGGTCATATTCTCGGGAGAGAGTACATCGTCCAATTCGGCTTTGGTGAGATATTTTTTCTCAAGCACGATCTCATAAACTGAGCGCCCGGACTTCATCGCTTCGCGGGCGATCTCGGTGGATTTTTCATAACCCAATAATGGATTGAGCGCGGTCACCAACCCGATGCTGTTTTCCACCGTCTTGCGGCAGTGCTCACGGTTGGCGGTAATTCCAAGCACGCAGCGGCTGGTCAAGGTCCGGCAGGCGCGGCTCAACAATTCCAACGATGAGAAAAGGTTGTAGGCGATCACCGGCTCCATCACGTTCAGTTCCAGTTGACCGGCTTCGGCGGCCATGGTCACGGTCAGGTCATTGCCGATCACTTCAAAAGCCACCTGATTGACCACTTCTGGAATGATCGGGTTGACCTTGCCAGGCATGATGGAGGAGCCGGGCGCCATGGGCGGGAGATTGATCTCGTGCAAACCTGCTCGCGGACCGGAGGACAACAGGCGCAGGTCATTGCAGATCTTGGATATTTTGACAGCCACACGCTTAAGCACGCCCGAAAGCTGAACGTATGCGCCGGTATCTTGTGTGGCTTCCACCAGGTTGTGCGACATCATCACCGGAACGCCGCTTAATTCCCGCAGGAGATCGGTCACCAACGGAGCATAGTCAGGGTGGGCGTTCAACCCGGTGCCGATGGCGGTTGCTCCCATGTTGATCTCGTGGATCAGCATTTGGGCTTCGCGCACGCGCTGAATATCCTCGCCCACCATTACAGCCCACGCGCCAAATTCCTGTCCCAGCGTCATTGGGACCGCGTCCTGAAGTTGGGTGCGCCCCATTTTGATCACATCCGAAAACTCGGCGGATTTCATTTCAAAGCCCTTCCGCAAGCCTTCCATTTCGACCATCAACTCGTCCATCATCTGGCTAAGCGTCAGGCGTAGGGCGGTGGGGTAGACGTCGTTGGTGGATTGTGAAAGGTTGACATGGTTCAGCGGATGCAGAATATCGTAACGTCCGCGCTCATGCCCTAAAAATTCAAGCGCCCGATTCGTGATGACCTCGTTGGCGTTCATGTTGGTGGAGGTTCCCGCTCCGCCTTGCACCACATCGACCACGAACTCGGTATGCAGCTGGCCGGCGATGATCTCATCGCAGGCTTTTGCGATCGCCTCTGCCAGTGGGGCAGGCAGCAGACCCAGATCACGGTTTGCCAGCGCCGCCGATTTTTTGATGTAAGCCAACGAATGGATCAAATGCGGGTAATGGGATATGGGAATATCTGTGATCGAAAAATTTTCCAGCGCGCGCAGGGTCTGGATGCCGTAATAGCGTTCTGCGGGCACTTCACGTTCGCCAAGTAGGTCATGCTCAACACGTTTTAAGGTCATTCGTTATCTCCGTTTTCAAGGTCTGTTATTCGTCTTTTCGGTGAGTTCACCGCGTAAATTTTCCTGCATCAGCCGCCTGATCTCATCCACGGGCAGGTCCTGGCTGAGAAGGTAGGAAAGTTTCGCCAGGGCGGCTTCTGCGGTCATGTCGAACCCGCTGATCACGCCGGCTTTGGCAAGCGCGAACCCGGTCGCGTAATCTCCGAGGTGCACACTTCCTCGAAGACATTGCGTGCAATCCACGATCACAACTCCCCGGTCTGCAGCTTCTTGCAGTGCCGCGAGGAATCCGGGATTATTCGTTGGTCCGTTCCCCACGCCGTAGGCGCGCAGGATCAATCCTTTGAGGGGCGGTTGTAGAAAATTTCGGACGATCTGCGGTTGGATGCCGGGCCATAGCGGCAGCGCGCCAACGCTTGCCTGTTTCAATTCCTGCACTTGCAGCAGGCTGTCTGCGGGCGGCATGGGAAGAACCAGCCCCCAGTTGATGCGGATGTCCACGCCGATCTCCCCGATCGAGGGCAGGTTGGGCGAGTCGAAAGCATCCAGCCCGTCTGCGCTGACCTTCACCGACCGGCAGCCGCGCATCAATTGATTCCCAAAACACAGGCATACTTCGGGGATGGAGAAATTGGCCGCGATGGTCAATGCGGTGATGATATTCGTGCGGGCATCGTTGCGGACTTCGCACAGCGGGATCTGTGAACCGGTGAGCACGACCGGCTTGCCCAGGTTTTGCAGCATGAACGGCAGGGCAGAGGCAGTGTATGCCATTGTGTCGGTGCCATGAAGGATGATGAAGCCATCATAGTTTTGATAATGTTCGCCGATATCCTGCGCGATCTTGTGCCAGTCGTCGGGAGTCATGTTCGCGGAATCAAGCAAGGGAGTGTATTCCTGAATTTCAACTTCAGGCATGTGCTCGTTGGCCAGCTCGGGCATGGCCATGATCTGTTCCGCGAGGTAGCCGGGCGCGGGGGCGTAGCCTTCGGGTGTGGGGCGCATACCGATGGTCCCGCCGGTGTAAATGATATAAACTCGTTTTTTCATGGATTTCACTATTATATTTTGAAATCGATCCGGGCAGGCGAGCCTGCTATATGTTTCAGCCCCTGACAGTCGCTTTGACCATCAGGGGCTGATTATTTCCTGTCAGTTAGATCACAATGCTGACCAACCTGCGATTTGCCACGATCACCTTCCTGGGTTCCTTGCCTTCCAGGAATTTCTGAACCGTTTCACTGGCGAGCGCTGCAGATTTGATCTGCTCTTCGGTCGCTTCGGCGGGGACAATGATTCGGTCACGGACCTTGCCGTTGATCTGGACCGGCAGTTCGATGGAGTCTTCCTTCGTTGCGGCTTCGTCCACTTGCGGCCAGGGCTGGGTGTGGATCGAGTATGGGTTGCCCATCTGTGACCACAGTTCTTCGGTCACATGCGGGGTGACGGGCGCGGCCATCTTCAGGTAGATCTCTTGCGCTTCACGCCACTCATCACTGCCGGCTGCGCCGGCTTCGCGCGCCCGGTACATTTCGTTCATCAACTCCATCAGGGAGGAAATGATGGTATTGAATTCAAAGTTCTCGAAATCGCGAGTCACTTTGCGCAGGGTCTGGTGAACCTTTCGGCGCAGATTCTTTTTGGTTTCCTCGGTGGCAGTTACCGGCGGAGTCGGATCGGTGAACAGGGTCCACATGCGGCGCACCCAGCGAACGGATCCTTCAATGCCCTGCGAGTCCCACGGCGCGCCCATTTCCCATCTGGCAAAGAACATCAGGTAGGCGCGTACTGTGTCGGCTCCGTATTTGTTCACCAGAATATCGGGCGCGATGACATTGCCGCGGCTCTTGGACATTTTCTCGTTGTCTTCGCCCAGCACCATGCCCTGATTTCGCAGCTGCGACATCGGCTCGTTGCCTTTGGTGATGCCCGCGTCGCGCAGCGCCTTGTGGAAGAAGCGCGTGTACAGCAGGTGCATGGTGGCGTGCTCGATGCCGCCGGTGTAGGTATCCACGGGCATCCAGTAATCGTATTCAGCCGGGTCGAAGGGACCCATGTCATATTTCGGCGACAGGTAACGCAGGTGATACCACGACGAGCACATGAAGGTGTCCATCGTATCGGTCTCGCGTTCGGCAGGTCCGCCGCAGACCGGGCATGTGGTGTTCTTCCAGGTGGGGTGCAGTTTCAACGGGCTTTCGCCAGTGGGCTTCCACTCCACATCTTCGGGCAGGGTCACTGGTAACTGGTCTTCGGGCACCGGGTTCCAGCCGTGAATTTCGCAGTTGACCATGGGAATGGGCGAGCCCCAATAACGCTGGCGGCTGATCAACCAATCGCGGTAGCGATAATTCACCGACTCTTTGCCGATGCCGTTCTCTGCCAGCCAGTCGATCACTTTGGCAATGCTCGGGTTCTTGCGTCCCTTTTCAGTGTTGACCTTTGTGCCGTCCAACATGCCAGAGTTGGTCATGACACCGGCTCCAATGAAAGCAGTCTCTCCCACCACCGCTTCACTCTGACCTTCGGGCAGGATCACCGGGATAATGGGTAGTTCATATTTTTTAGCGAAAGCAAAGTCTCGTTCGTCGTGGGCGGGGACTGCCATGATCGCGCCTGTGCCGTAAGACATCATGACGTAATCCGCGATCCAGATCGGGATGCGCGCCTGATTGACCGGGTTGATCGCGTACGCGCCGGTGAAGACGCCCGTCTTTTCCTTATCCAACGCGCCGCGTTGAATATCAGATTGTCTCGCTGCCTGCGATTTGTATTCCTCAACCGTGGACTTGTTCTCAGGCGTGGTGATCTCATCCACCAGCGGGTGCTCTGGGGAGAAGACCATGAAGGTCGCGCCCCACAGCGTATCGGGGCGGGTGGTGAAGATCTCCACATCGTGACCGCCGATCTCGGTCTTGAACACGACAGACGCGCCTTCCGAGCGATCGATCCAATTCGTTTGCAGGGTCTTGACCGTTTGGGGCCAGTCGATGCCGTCAAAGTTCAACAGCTCATCCGCGTACTTGGTCGCTTTGAAGAACCATTGGCTCAGATCTTTTTTGATGACCGGGGTTCCGCAGCGTTCGCAGTGACGGTCATCTCCCCAGACCTGCTCACGTGCCAGTGTGGTGTTGCAGTTCGGGCAGAAATCCACGGGTGACAATTTTCGATAAGCCAGCCCGTTCTTGTATAACTGGATGAAGAACCATTCGGTCCATTTGTAGTATTCGGGTTCGCAGGAAACAGCCTCGCGCTCCCAATCGAACATTGCGCCCATCGAGCGTAACTGCGCCCGCATGCGGACGATGTTGTCGCGCGTGCGCACCATCGGGTGGACACCGCTCTTGATCGCGGCATTCTCCGCCGGCAGACCGAATGCATCGAAGCCCATCGGGAACAGCACGTTGTAGCCCTTCATGCGCATGTAACGTGCGCGCGCATCAGAGGGGGTCATTGCATACCAGTGACCGATGTGTAGGTCTCCGCTGGGATAGGGCAGCATGGTCAGCGCGTAGTGCTTTGGCTTGCTGTTGTCGATCACCGAACGATAGAGCTTGTCGGCGTTCCATTTTTCCTGCCACTTTTTCTCAAGTGCCTGCGGATTATAGGATTTGTCCTGCGATTTGGGCGCCTCCGGCTTGGCTGCGGGCGGATCCACTGGCACAATGGCTTTCGGCTTTTCTTCCGCAGGGATGACCGCTTTTGCAGGTTTGGGGGCGACCATCACGGACTTGCTGGGAGCGACCTGGATCGCTTTGCTTTTGGGCGCGGCTTTTTTCGCCTTCACCTTCACTGCAGGCTTTTTGACCGCCGCCTTTTTAACGACCGCTTTTTTTGCCGTGCTTTTTACAGCAGTGGATTTGACCTTCTTTGCCTTGGAAGCAGGGGCCGCCGCGGCCTTCTTGACCACTTTCTTTGCCGTCTTCACAGCAGGTTTTTTGGGAGTTACTTTCTTCTTCGTTTCTTTTTTGTTTGTTGCTGCCATTCTTACCTCATCCGATGATTAAGTTTTTTTTCGATTTGATTTGTGCTTCGATCTGCCTGGCGCGGGAGAGGCTCGAAAGCAGAGGTCCTTGCTTCCAGAAGATCTTATGGACTTGCATGTTCATACGTGCCTCCTTTGTATTATTTTACGGGTGTCATCCAATTGTGCTTATCAGGGATCTCTCCGCTGATGATGCCAAAGAATCGGTCTTGAATTTGTTTTGTGACCGGTCCGCGTGTGCCATTGCCGATCTTGATTCGATCCACAGAGCGGATGGGCGTCACTTCGACCGCGGTGCCGGTAAAGAAGAGTTCATCTGCCACGTAAAGCATTTCGCGTGGGAAGGTCTCTTCGCGTACTTCGTATCCCATCTCGCGGGCGAGGGTGATGATGTAGCCCCTGTTCACTCCCAGCAGAATGGATGCGCCAATGGGGGGAGTGTAGAGCGCTCCGCGATACAAGGCAAATACATTTTCGCCGCTGCCTTCGCTGACATGTCCATTGATATCCAGCGTGATGCCTTCCATGTATCCGAGGTCATTGGCTTCCATGGTGACAAAGCCGGAGTTGACGTAGTTCCCGCCAGACTTGCTCATGCCGGCGTGCGTATCTGGCGCCATTCGCCGCCAGCTGCTGACCATTACGTCCACGCCTTCTTCGATGCCTTTTGCTCCGAGCAGGCGGCCAAAGTCAAAAGCCATGATGGCAAATTCGGTCTGCGCTCCGCGCGCGTCAAGGGTGATCGTTCCGGTGCCTTTATATGCCAGCGGGCGGATGTAGCAGGCGTTTAATCCGTTGCGGCGGACGGTCTCAATGATGGCGGCTGAGATCTGTTCCGGCGTGTAGGGTAGGTCCATGCGAAGGATGCGGCACGAGTCGAACAGTCTCTGGACATGGGGAGCAAGCCCCAGGATCGCCGGGCCAGCCTTGGAGGCGTAAGACCGTATCCCTTCGAACACGCTCGATCCGTAATGCAAGGCATGCGCGGTGATGTGGACGTTCGCATCGTCCCATTTTACGAACTGACCGTTGTGCCAGATCCATTCCGTTTTTGGTATCGTCATTCGAGTCTCCAAAATAAAAAAACCCTTCGCCCAAAACAGGGACGAAGAGCATTCTCCGCGGTACCACCCAGTTTACGTTGAAAGCCGAACATCCAACGTCACTTGATCGCTGTAACGGGCTTACCCGTTGCTGACTACTTTTTTCACCAGCAAAGTCTTCTTGCGAGTGACAGGCGAGTTCGGTCTTTTATCCCTTTGGGGATGTAGTGTCCCGTTGACACTGTTGCCGGGCTTCCACCTCACTCTCCCAACTCGCTGACGGGTTAACCTACTACTCCTGCCGTGACTTTTCGATTATTGATTTGTGGACCCAGAGGGATTCGAACCCTCGACCTTCTCAATGCCATTGAGACGCGCTCCCAACTGCGCTATGGGCCCATGGGACGGGACTTTTTTTTCTGTAGCAGTGGACCTGAGGGGATTCGAACCCCTGGCCTCCTCAGTGCGATTGAGGCGCGCTCCCAACTGCGCTACAGGCCCTTTCGATAAGGCGAAGCGTATTCTACCTGAGGCGTTTGGGAATGTCAATGCAAAATATGGAAATGATCAGGCGTTTTT
>JAGNWT010000050.1 GCA_017985935.1 Anaerolineales bacterium
GCGAGCATAAAAGCGGACGGGCGTATTGGATCATCCCGGGCGGCGGGCGCGAAGCAGGCGAAAGCGAAGAGGATTGCGTACGCCGCGAGATGTTCGAAGAGACTGGATTGACCGTCAGCGTGGAGCGCCTGCTATTGGATGAAATTGTGGAAACCCACCAATGGCATGCACAACACAAAACCTACCTCTGCCGCGCAGACGAAGGCAACGCACAACCCGGTTACGAACCTGAACCTGAAGTCGCGGAACATTACGCCATCACCGAAGTCCGCTGGTTTGATCTCTCTGCTCCCGCAAGTTGGGATCCGCTCGTCAAAGCTGACCCGATCACATATTCATTATTGCAAAAGATACAATCGGCGTTGGGGTATAAGATCGAAGGATGAATACAACAATCCCGCCAGATGCTTTCAATTGGATTTATAGCAGGAGATAGGAGAAAAAAAGAGAACGAAAAGTAAATTTGACTCACTGAAAAGACCCTCGAGCATTTAGCTCGTGGGTCTTTTTTATCACAACGCCTATGCCGGAACTCTACTAAAGGAAGGCGTGTTGGGACGCGTTGTTCTTTCGGGCGAGGCTAAATCCGCTGGAAAACATCGCGACGACAAAGAAGCCAACCAAAATCCCCATGCACACGCCCTGAGGCAAGGCGGCTTTCGGCGTCTCCTGGGCAATGACACCGGTCGAGACGGTGACCATCAACACAAAGAGGTTGGTAACAAGCGCGGTTATAAAGCGGTACCAATCCTTACTGACATACAAATGACTAACGCCTGGTACAAAGACGTTAATCAAACCCGCTACGAACGGATTTTTTATTTCCTTATTCATATTTTTTTCTCCTTTGGCGAGAAAATACGCTGCAGATGATCCCCTTACATGTCATGTTCTCTCACAGCCATTGTAGCATGCAAGGACTCAATTCAAAGGCGCAGTTTTTCATATTTCTCTTTGGTACGCAAACAGAAAACCCAAAGGGAATTTCAAAAAGAATACAGGTCCATGGTTTTCATTCTCCGCTCCCCCTAATTGCCTTGGCAGCCAAGACAGCTATTTTTCCTTCTCCCCTGCCAACCCTTGATACACATCCACGATCTGAGCGGCAATCTTGCCCCACGCATAATCGGTGGCATATTCGGCGGCACGCTGCCCCATTGCAGAGCGCAGATTTTCATCACCCAACAGCCACGATAATTTTTCACACAGCGCGTCTGGCTCACTGTCTGGGATGGTATAGCCGGTCTCACCGTTCTGAACAAGGTAGCCCAGCCCGCCCACTTCCGAAGCGACCACGGGAGTGCCGCAAGCCATCGCCTCCAGCGCCACCATGCCAAAAGACTCATACAGCGACGGCATCACCACCACCTCCGCCGCGGAATAATAATACGGCAGAGTGTCCTGTCCACGCTTGCCAAGGAAAACCACCATGCTGCCCATGCACAATTCATCGGATAATTTTTGCAGGCGAGTCATCTCTTCAGACATATTCTCAGGCGTCACGTTCGGCTCGCCGCCCACGATCGCCAAATGCACAGGCTTGTGAATATCCTGCACATCCAAACACGCCATCGCCTGGATCAAGGTATCCACACCCTTCAGAGGCTCGATGCGCCCCACGAACAGGATCATGCGGTCTTCAGGCTTCAGCCCCACGAACTGCTTGGCTTCATCGGCAGGGATCGGATAAAAGTGACTCGTATCCACGCCGGGCGGGATGACGACCATCTTGCGGTCATCTGCACGGTAGAGGAATCTCAACTGTGTCAACTCAGCCAACGTGGCGACAACGATCCGGTCCGCCCGACGGATGACCTGCCTCTCCCCATTGAGTCGATCCACGCCCGCGCGTTCACTCTCCGATCTCGCCACTCGGTTTTTCATCTCGCCCAAAGTGTGGAACATGTGGACGATCGGAGTCCCGCCCCAGGCGTCACTCAACGCCTCGGCTGCCAGCCCAGACATCCAATAGTGGCTGTGGATCACATCGTACTTGATGCCCTTCTCCGCGGCAAACTGTTTGATGCCCTCCACAAAATCGGGGATGTAGCTCGCGATCTGACTCTTATCTTTTGGCTCTTCGGGACCCGACTGTACATGCACCACACGGTTGCCATAGCCGAGGTCGTGCAGCACATGCGGCACATGCTCATCCTGCGAACGCGTAAATACATCCACATGGACGCCCATGCGCCCCAATTCGCGGGTCAGGTCGCGGACATAGACATTCATCCCGCCGGTGTCTTTTCCGCCCAGGGTTGCGAGCGGACAGGTGTGATAAGAGAGCATTGCAATACGAAGCATGGGTTGGTTTCCGATTTATGATCTGAGATTGGCGTGTGTTTTGCCAAGCATTAGACAACATGGAAAGGGGAAAACTTGCGAGTTTACTTTTTATACTTTATAATCCCGCCCGCTCGAAATTTTGCCACCTTAGCTCAGCTGGTAGAGCAGACGATTCGTAATCGTCAGGTCGTGGGTTCGTATCCCACAGGTGGCTCAAAAAACTTCCGAAGTCGTGATGACTTCGGAAGTTTTGATTCATTCCCAATCAAAAACGCTGTCCAATTGTTCTTCGGGCACATCAAATACCGAGTTATTTTCGGGAAGCGCCTCGCGGGTCATCCACTTCGGCAGGCGGTCATCTTCTTTGGTGAAGCCCGCGCGTTTGTTGAATTCGCGTTCCATTTTGATGGTCTCTTTGCCCAGGGCTTGCAAAATGTTGTCGGGCAGGTCATCCCAACCGTAGCGCGCGGCAAGCAGCCTTTTCACCACGCCATCGGGAGTTGCGGCGTAACCGAAGCCTGCAAAGATGCACGCGCCCAACGTGTCGTAGCCGCCCATATTCAACTGGGCATTACGGGAAGCTTCGATCTGAGCATTCGGGTCGAGGTGATCGACCTTGGCACGGATGGTGAGACCGCAGGTGTGATCGGCGCCTTGCGGCGTGGTGGCGTACGTGACACCCGTCCCTTTGATGGAACGCGGCTCATACGCCGACATCGACTGCCCCTTCACAGCGGGTACACGTTCGATGTTATATTTTTTGCCGACCGCCACCGCGCCATCACCGAGAACACGTCCCAGTTCAGTGCCTTTGCGCATTTCATCGATCAACTTCAGCCCGTCTTCTTCACTGCCCCAGCGCATCAGCCCTGCTTCTGCCGCTACGCCCAACGCGCCGCCAACTTCGATCGAATCCAAGCCAAGGTCATTGACCTGCCAGTTCATGCGACCGATTGAGTCGAGCGAGTCGATATCAAGGTTGGTTCCCATCAAGCCAACAGTTTCATATTCCAACGGCGAGACGATGATCTTGCCATCTTCCCCGCCAAAGACGTTCGAGCACTTGATCGTGCATCCCGCCATGCAGGCGTGGGATGGGTCTGATGGTTTGCCGCGATTCAAAATGAACTCGCGCATGGTTTCGCCGCTGATCTTTTCCACATCGTAGAACGTGCCGCGCGAAAAATTATGCGTGGGGAGCGCCGCGAAGCTCTGGGTCATCTGCGGCATGGCTTGTGTGCCATAGTCGCGGTAAGTCACAGACTGGGGATGATTCATCACCGCCTGGGTGTAATCTTTCTGCGCGACTTTGAACGCTTCGGGATTCGCGATGGCAGGTTTCTGCCCACCGGCATGATCAAACACGATGGCTTTTAATCCCTTCGAGCCCATCACTGCGCCCAGCCCGCCGCGAGCCGCAATGCGCGCAGGGATCTTGTCCTTGTCTATATTTTGGATCCCCGCGGACTTCATCTGCATCTCGCCGCCGGGACCGATCAATGCGATGGCGACCTTATCGCCATATTTTTCAAGCAGTTTCGGCGCGGTCTCATACACGCCGACGCCCACAAGGTCATCGGCACGTTCCCATTTCGCGCCGTTAAGCGAAAGATGCAAAACCCAGAAACCATCCTCAGCAGGCTTGTCTTCGATGATGAGCGCCTTGATGCCCATGAATGCCATGTGATAACCCGTGCGACCGCCCGCGTTGGCTTCCTTGATACCGCCCGTCAATGGGGATTTTCCGCCCACTGAAATCCGGTCTGTGGAGGAAAGCATGTGCCCCACCAACAGCCCAGGCGCAAAGATCAGTTTATTTCCCGCGCCGAGCGGATCGCATTTCGCATCCACCTCGTCGAGCATGATGCGCGCAAGCAGTCCGCGCCCGCCAAGGCGTGACCAGGTTTCGGGGACAGGCTCCCGTTTCAATTCCTGTTTATTTACGTTGACGCGCCAAATCTCACTCATGGATTCTCCATTCAAATACCGATTTATCCAAATAAACTTTGCACCGCTTCTCGAAACACCTGTGTATGGTGGTCCACATCTGCCTGGGTGGTCTCAGGTGAGATCAATGCCATGTTGTGGAAGGGGGTCATCAAAATCCCGCGGTTGAGCGCAAAGAGATGCATGTAGCGGTCAAGTTCAGGGTCAACAGCAGCATGCGCTTCTCCGCCATTCTTTGGCGGCTTCGGGCGGAACCAATACTCAGAGCGGTTACCCAACTGTTTGACGATCCACGGCAGTTCAAATTCCTTGATGACCGATTGCACGCCGGCAGTGAATTGTTCCTGCAAAGCAGTTGCCTTGGAGTAGAACTCCTCGGTCAGCACATTTTGCAAAGTGGCTTTCATCGCCGCAATAGACAGGGCATTGCCCGCCAGTGTCCCGCCGATGCCGCCCACGTCCGAGTCTTCAACAGAGAGTTTCTCATTGAAGGCTCGTGACACTTCTTCGGTGAAGCCATAGATCGCGGCGGGCACTCCGCCAGCGAGGGGCTTGCCAAGGGTTAAGAAATCAGGTTCAAGGTCGTGTGATGCGGTGTATCCGCCGGGTCCCGCGCAAATGGTGTGTGTCTCGTCAATGATGAGATACGTCCCGTATTTGCGGGTGATCTCCCGCAGCGCTTTGTGATACCCAGGGTCGGGATGAATAATGCCGATGTTGGTCATTGCAGGTTCAGCAAGGACGACCGCCACATCCCGCGCAGAGAGTGCGGTCTCGAGCGCGGCAATGTCGTTGAACTCGATCACTTTGGATGTCTCACGCGGATCGATCTGCGGTCCCATGTTGTTGGGGCGGGAGATCGGCGTGCCTTCTTCGTCAAGCGTGATGAAGGTTTCATCCACCGAGCCGTGATAACAATAGTTGAAGACCAAAACTTTTTTGCGCCCGGTGATGAGACGAGCCATGCGCAGCGCAAAACGATTTGCATCGGTTGCGGTGAGAGCGAATTGCCAATATGGAAGTTTGAAGCGGCGTTGAAGTTCCTCGCCGACCCAGATCACATCTTCGTAAGGCAGCATGAGTGTGATGCCTTTTTGGATCTGCTCGGTGATGGCTTTGACGGTCGCTTCGGGGGCATGCCCTGTCATGGCGCCCGTGTCACCGAGGCAGAAGTCAATGTAGTCGTTGCCGTCCACATCGGTGAAGTGAGCGCCTTTGGCGTCCTTCACAAAAACAGGGAACGACCCCGCCCAGCGGATCATCCACAGCATCGGCACTCCGCCATGCAGCGACTTGCGTGCGCGCTGATAAAGCTCGTAGGATTTCGGGTGGTTCTTGTGAAAGAGCGCTTCTTCGTTCTTGAGAAGTTGGGTGAGTTTTTCGCGGTTAAGTTCGGTCATGATGTTGGTTTGAGGTTACACGTTAAAGGTTTCATGTTGAAAGCGGCGGCAACCTTCCACTTTGAACCTTTAACTATTTTATGCTTTCCTTGAGCGCTTCGCCGAAGATCTTCAAGCCGTCGTTGATCTGTTCGGAGGTCACATTCAACGGGGGGATCCAGCGCAGGGTGTTATCGTACGTTCCGCAGGAAAGGAGCAGCATGCCTTTGCTTTCCGCCCTGTTGATGATCTCTTTGACGAGCGGTTTGGCTTTCGCCTGGGTTCCATCTACGATGAATTCAGTGCCGACCATGAGTCCCTTGCCGCGCACATCGCCGATCTGCGGATATTCCTCCTGCAGTTTGTGGAGTCCGGTCATCAATTGAATGCCGCGTCCTGCGGCATTTTCAAGCATGCCATCTTCACGCATCGCGCGGATGGTGGCAACTCCCGCCGCGCAGGCAATGGCGTTCCCGCCATACGTCCCGCCGATGGAGCCGGTTTCCACTTTCTTCATGATCTCGGTGCGGCTGAAAACAGCCGAGAGCGGCATGCCGGAAGCAATGCCCTTGGCGGCAGTGATGATATCTGGTGTGACCCCGAAGTGCTCAAGTGCAAACCACTTCCCTGTGCGCCCAAAACCAGACTGCACTTCGTCAAAGATCAGCATGATACCGTGCTTGTCGCAAATTTCGCGCAGCCCCTTCATGAAAGATACAGGCGGGACAACGTACCCACCCTCGCCCAAAACAGACTCAATGAGAATGGCGGCGGTCTCTTTTGGAGCGGTCTGCGAAGCGAGCAGGTACTCAAGCCGTTCCAACGCGTACTGCGATGCCTGTTCTTCGGTCATGTGCAGGTTAAAGGCATAAGGGAACGGTGTGACATAAACGCCGGATGGAAGCGGAGCAAACCCGGTCCTGTAAATGGTCTTCGAAGTGGTAAGCGCCATCGTGGCGTGAGTGCGTCCATGGAAGGAGCCGTTGAAGACGATCACGTTTGGTCTGCCGGTTGCCACTCTCGCGATCTTGACCGCATTTTCCAACGCTTCCGCGCCGGAGTTGGCAAAGTAAAAACTATCGATCGAAGGAGGGACGATCTTCCGCAGTTCCTCGATCAGTTGCAGCATGGGCTTGTGGATGACAATGTTCGTCTGCGCGTGCAGGAACAACCCCGCCTGCTCACGGATCGCTTCGACCACTTTGGGATGGCAATGACCGGTATTGGTCACACCAATTCCACTGGTGAAATCCAACAGTCTTTTTCCGTCGTCGGTATAGATATATGCGCCTTCAGCGCGGTCGGCGACAAAATTGAATATGCGGCTCCACGCGGGAGTCATGTGTGGAAAGTTATCCTGATACAGTTGATTAGTCATGAGTATTCACTATCTAGACCACAAAGAGCACAGAGTACCCGGAAGTTCCTTAGACTCTGTGCTCTTTGTGGTTAATTGATTTCTTTACGCAGGGAGGTAATCGGCAGCCCACTCAATATCATGCTGCTTCAAGGTCTCACGGGTCGGGACTCCATCGGATGTCCAACCAGCCAGCTTGTAATAGTGATCGATCGCAGAATCAACTTCCGCGTGCGTGAGGGAAAATCCCGCTGTGGGACCGGTCCCCTTTAATTCCTTGAAGAACTTCTTGGGAAGCTTATCGGCATTGCGCTTCAAGCCTTCACGGGCATTGAACACGCGGAAAAGGTTCAGGCGGCGGCGTCCGACTTCCATCAATTCATCCACGGTCATATCCCAGCCGGTGACCGAGTTGATCATATTGGCTGTATCCTTGCCATCATAAAGGGTCCAGGTGGGACCGTAAACGAACTGACATAATTCAGCTGAGTCCAGCATCGAGTAGAAGCACTCCGTCTCATACGCAAAACGGACCTTTTCCTCAGTGAGCGAGTACGCCGGCTGCGGTGACCCAAGCCCGATCTGCTTTAGACGGTCGAGGTTGAAATCGCCAACGCCTTCTTCGTAGTACGGGTCATGCTCTGACGACTGATGATCCGCGCCAAAGGGATTGACCGCGTAGATCAGAGCGAGGCTGCGCTTGGCTTGCGGCATGTGAGCGGGAGCTTCAGCGCCCTTCACGGTGATAAGGAATTCATCCGCGCCCTTGCCCCAAACTTTGGCGGCGCGTTCCGAACCCAAGCCAAGGGTCTTGCCAAATTCTCCTTCGCCTTTGACCATCATATACAAGGCTTTGATCATCGCATCAGCATTGCCGAATTTTAAGTCCAAGCCGGCGGTCTGCTCCTTGCCAATGATGCCCTGCTCGTAGCATTCCATCGCAAAGGCGATCGTCGCGCCCGCAGCAATGGAGTCCACCGCGTATTCATTGCAAACCTGATTCGCAAGCGAAACTGCCGCGAGATCATCCACTCCGCAATAGGAGCCGAATGTGCCGAGGGTTTCATACTCAGGTCCGCCATAACGCGGATCCACTTTGTATGCGCCTTCCTTGATCTCCACTACGCGCTTGCACTTGACCACGCAGGCGTAACAGGTATCGCGTTCCTTCAAAATGGTCTCCGCCATCTTCTCGCCGCTGATGGGCTCGCAGCCTTCAAATTGACCTTCGCCATAATTACGAGTCGGCAATGTGCCAATGGTGTTATTGAACAGCACGACCACCGCCGTTCCAAATTTGGCAAGACCGTCCATGTCACCATTTTCCGGCAGGATCTTGGGACCAATACGGTTCAATTCGACCAGCGACTTTTGGTCTGCGAGCTGCACACGCTTGGTGCCTCGCACAACCACCGCCTTTAAATTCTTGGAAGCCATTACCAACCCCATGCCCGTGCGCCCGTTATGCCGGTTGGACATGGAGCAAATTGACGAAAACAGCACGCCATTCTCCGCGCCAATTCCATGCTGCAATATCTCAGCCTTCGGATCGACTTCAGCGTGGATAATGTCGTCCACCTCGCCGGTCAGCTTGCCGGTAAGATGAGCCGCATCACGCAATTCCACCTTGCCTTCAAGGATCGCCAAATACACAGGCTTGGGAGACTTCCCCTTAACAACGATCCCATCAAAACCGGCGAACTTCAACTCCGCCGGGAAAAATCCACCGCTTTGAGAATCACCAATACCGCCGCTGATCGGAGATTTGGCATTGGCATTCAAACGACTCTGCCCCGAGATCGCCGCGCCTGTCGTCACCCCCGCAAATAGAGTCAAAACATTGTCTGGTCCGAGCGCATCCGCGCCTTTGGGCATATCCCGCAAAATATAATACATCCCCATCGCGCTCCCACCCAAATACTTGCGGTAGAAAGAATCTTTCGGCTCCTCTACTTCAAGCGTACCTTTCGTCAAATCAACATGCAAAATCTTTCCGTTATATCCGTTGGGCATGGCATCCTCCGTCTTGAATTGTTTTATTGATTATATCGAATCGGCTGGACTTTTCACAACCAGACTTTTCCGAAAGCGACAGAGATTCGCCTTCAATTAAGTTTTTCCCACATGACCAGCCTCCGTTCTTTCCCAACCGACAATAGATTCGTTATTTTAGACATTTTCTCCCCCGAGGCATGTTCCGCTACGCCCGTCCCAACCGAACGGTGAACGTGGCGCCTTTACCAATCTCACTCGCAACCGAGATGGACCCCTTCAACTCATCTACGATCGACTTGACGATGTACAACCCGATGCCGCTGCCGGGGATCTCTGCCACAGTGACATTCTTCGCGCGATAGAAACGCTCGAACAAATGAGTAATGGCATCCGCCGGAATCCCAAGCCCATGGTCTGAGATCGCCACCCCCACTTCATTGCCATCAAAAGCCGTCACGATCTCCACCCACTTATCTGCTGGGGAAAACTTTACAGCGTTATTGATCAGGTTAATGAAAACCTGCGAAAGCCCGCCGGCATCGCCCATTACCATCATCGAATCTTGCGCGGTATCCAGCTTGATGGTGATGTTTCGCTTATTGGCGATCGACTTCACCGCCAGCACAGACTCTTTCAAGACGGGAATCAAATCCATGGGGACGGCCTCCAGATGCATCCTGCCGCTCTCCAATCGACCGGCGAGCAGCAACTGATTGATGAGTTCCTTCTGGCGATTCAACTCGTTCATCAACACGCCCCAGTACTCATCCATTTCCTCTTTTGAGCCGCCCTGCTGCAACAGTTCGGTCATCATGATCGCAGAGGTCAGGGGCGTACGCAGTTCATGTGAGGCACGATTAATGAAGTCAGACTTCATCTGATCCAACCGAGCCTGCTCGGTAATATCCCGCACAATGATCAAGGCCTCACCAGAACTGATCGGATGCAGGCGGGCTTCAAAGGTCTGCTTGTGACCCGGCAGACTAAACCCATAGACCCAATGAGAGTTCAAAAAGGTCTTGTGCTCTTCGGTGTCCAGGATCATCTTCGTCACTTCCTCCGGCCACAGGTCACGCAGTTTCCTGCCCACCATAGACTCGCGTGGAGCATACAAAGGGTGGCTTGGATTCGCGTTGTAGTCGAGGATACTCCCCTCAAGGTCTGTACGCAGCAACAAGTCTGGAAGCGCATTCACAATGATCCGGTTCCGCATCTCACTGATGCGGATCGTCTCTTCATAGCGTAGACGCTCCAGCGCAGCGCCGATCAGGTTTGCGGTAGTCTGGATCGTGTCGAATTCATTGGTGAGCCACGACAGTTGATTCTGTTTGTCGAACAGGGCAAGGAATCCCCAGGAACCCATCGCCCCTTGAATTGGGATCACAAGGATCGAGAGCAGCCCAATGCGCGGGTCGGGGTGTTGAACCCCGGTCACTGAAAAGACACGGGTCGGGTTCTCTTCGATCACATCCAGATATGGATGAAGCGTGCCGGCAATATTGAAACCCATGAGCTCATGATCGACCCATTGATACTGCTCCATCAGCTCAGGTGTATGGATGTTGAACAAGGCGCAACAAAAAACATCCACGGCATAGCCAAGCGACTCAAGGACTTCTGGAATGGTGGTCTTGATATTCGGCGAGCGGAACAGACCTGCTGTTGTTTCGCCGATCACCGAAAGAGCACGCAGGTGCCGCTTGAGACTTATTTCAGCCTGCTTGCGTTCAGAGATATCGCGCGCCAGCATCTGAATATAGGTTGGCAATCCCATGTCGTTATGAACGACAGAAATGCTCAACTCGACAGGCAGCAGAGTGCCATCCTTTTTTTTGAGAGTTGATTCGGAGAGGGTCGATTGCCGGTCGATCAAGGAACCGCGTTCTGAAGGATCTTCCAGCGGCATGATGCTTTCAACAGGCAAGCCGGTCAATTGATCTTCTTCATACCCCAGCAATTGCAATGCCTGACGATTGGCAGCGACAAACTTGAAATCGAGCCCGATGATAAAAACACATTCCCCTGTTTGCTCGAACAGAGCGCGATAATCAAGGTTTGCACCCAGCTTGTTCCTCCCGCTGGCTTGAGCCGTAACACCAACAGGAAGCCTGTTCAGCGGGATGGTCTTTTCATCCATACGATATATCTTCCGGGCGCAAATCTGGCAGGGTTGCCTGCACACAACAACCTGAATCAGAATCGAGGATCTTTACATCGCCGCCCATGCTCGCAAATACAGACCGAGCCACCGTCAAGCCTACGCCCAACCCCTGATATTCGCGACCATCGCCCTGACTGATCTGGTAGAAACGCTCGAAAACCTTTTCGCGCAATTCAAGCGGAATCCCGCGCCCCTCATCGCGGACAGTCACAGTCGCGCCGCCGTTCTCACTGGGATGAACGATCAAACCAACCCGTCCACGGTCGGGGCTGAAGCGAAATGCATTATCCAGCAGATGTACCAGAGAAAGTGTGAATTCCCGGCGCGGAGCCTTGATACCACCTCCCAGGTTGACATCATGCAAAAATTGGATTTCCTTGGACGCGTATCTTAACAACCTTCTTTTGATCGGCGCAAGGATATGAAACTCGGCATCGAGGGGCTGCCGCAAGGTGTTGAGTTTATTTTGGTCAATGTCAGACAGGATGATAATATCCGCCACAAGAGACTCAAGGCGGTCCGCGCTTGAATGTGCGATGCGAATGAACTCTCCCTGCTCTTCAGGGTTGGTGAACTTATGGTTCACCACCATGTCCAGAGACATCATCACATTGCCCAGCGGGGTTCTTAATTCATGGCTGAAATTCTGCAGCACTTCCTTGCGCAGTTTTTCCATTTCCACCTGCGCGTTTTGAAAAACCTGCTCACGACCGCGTTCCTGCTCGGTACGCACCCGGCGCAGGATCGCTTCGATACGAGCCACCAATTCCTCGGTTACAAAGGGTTTCGTCACATAGTCGTCCGCGCCGCTGCGGATCCCGGAAACCCGGTCTTCACTTGCCGAGCGCGCCGTTAGAAAAATAAACGGGATCGGAGCGAGCTGGGGATCCTGACTCATTTGCTGCTTCATCTCAAACCCATCCATGGATGGCATCATCACATCTGAGATGATCAGGTCGGGCCGGGATTGTTTCGCCTTGATGTATCCGTCATCGCCGTCCATGGCGGTGATCACGCTGTACCCACGCCGACCCAGGGTAGCAGCAAGCCCCATGCGAATCGCAGGCTCATCATCTATCACCAGGATCGTGGTTTTGTTTTCCATGTTGCCTCTCTGAATATGCGAATGGATATATTATCTCCGCATCAGAACTGGCAATCATTATAAGCCCATGACAAAAAACAGCGGTCATCATCGCTGTAAGTTGATTCTGCCCGAAACAAAAACAGACGGTCTTTCGACCGTCTGTTTTTGTGAATTTTCTACGCTGCCATTTCCTTGATGCCGTATGGAAAACCGTAATCTGCCATCTTTTCCATAAAGGGATCGGGCGGAAACGCCTCAGGTCCCAGCACCCCCACGCCCTTCCAAGCGCCATGCTCCAAAAGGTCCATGGCAATGACCGCGCTAAAAGCGGTCTGCGCCACCACAGCCTGACAACCCCAGGCATCCATGCAGGCTTTGTTATCCGCCACCTGATAGAGATACACCTGGCGGGGCTTGCCGTCCTTGGTGCCCTTGACCCACGTCCCGGCACAGGTCTTGCCGGACATTTTATCGCCCAGATGAGCGGGATCCGGCAGGCACGCAGCAACCACATCACGCGGAGCAACCTGCACTCCCTTGACGGTGATCTTTTCCTTGTTATCCAATCCCAGCATGTGCAAGGTCTTCAACACGCCAATGAACTGGTCGCCAAGCCCGTATTTAAAGGTGGCTCGTTTGGTCTTCACCCAGCGCGGCATAAGCAGAACTTCTTCATGCTCCACGTTGACCACTTCCACCGGGCCGATCTCGGGGAAATCAAACACTTCGGGTTCTGAAAAAGGAGCAGTTGTGAACCAGCCCTTGCCTTCCTCCCAGATCACAGGCGGATTAAGACATTCCTCGATCGTGGTCCAGATCGAGAAGTTAGGCGCGAACTCATATCCTTCAATGGAGATATTCGCACCATCACGAATGCCAAGCTCTTCGATCTCATCGAATAGATGATCGGCGGCGTAACGGGCAAAGACATCGGCCATGCCGGGCTCCACGCCGATCCCAACCAGCGCCAGTAGATTCTTCTTCTCCCAATCTTGAGCTTTGTCAAATTGATAATCGCCAAGTTTGACGCCAGACTTATTGAACGGATCTGTGGGATGCGGCTCTGAAAGGGTCATAGCCATATCCATGTAGGTAGCGCCGACATTGTAGGCGGCATCGAAGATCTGTTTATTGAAGATGGGGTCCACGGAATTCATGATCACATCCACGCTGTATTTCCTGGCGAGGTCTTCGATCATTTGCTGATTACCGGCATCGATGAACTCGACCGGGAACCGGCTGGTATCTCCCATTTTTTTCTGCACTTCTTCAGCACGCTTCACGTTGTAATCAGCCAGCACCATTTGCGTCATCCACGCACGTGGTTTGGCGATCGCCGCGATCGCTTCCCCTACTCCGCCCACTCCAACCAACAATACTTTCATGATTATTTATTTCTCCATTTGTTTTATAACCCGCAGAGCGAGTTAGATTTCTTTTTTGGAAGAAGTTTTAAGGACGAGAGTAAGCCTTTCGAAAATGGCAGGTATCCACTTCGGTCGGATGCGCGCGAATGCCTGATCTGAAAAACCGGCGGGTCTCAAACCCTAAAAATAGATCTCCTTCATGATCTTCAGGTGAATGAAGGATTCCGTCTCGCGGATGCCATCCACCTTGGCTAATTTTTCAGTGAGAAATTTGAGCAGGTCTTCATGGTCACGGCAAAAGACCTCGCACATAATGTCATAGCGTCCGCTGACGACAACAAGATAAACCACTTCATTAAGCTGGGATATCTTTTCAGCGACTTGAAGCATCTTGCCGCCTTCAGTGTGAATGCCGATCAACGCCATGGTGCGAATCCCCATCATGAGCGGATTCGTGACCGCCACCACCTTGAGGTAACCAAGCTCCACCAGCCGGTTGTATCTTTGGCGGATCATCCCCGGCGAGACATTAAGCTTTTCAGCGATCT
This sequence comes from Anaerolineales bacterium, assembly GCA_017985935.1. Classification (GTDB taxonomy): domain Bacteria; phylum Chloroflexota; class Anaerolineae; order Anaerolineales; family Villigracilaceae; genus Villigracilis. Next base: position 14,128 of record JAGNWT010000050.1, read on the forward strand.
GGGCAAACGCCTCTCTGCCATCTTCACGCATGGCTTCGATAATGTATTGATCGATGTTATCCAGCCGGTTGGGCTGAGGATTGCCGATTACGTTTTCCATTGGCTTATTTTATCCTTTTTTGTTATAAATGTCAATAATTTATTAACTAATAATCATTATTTATTTTATTTTTGTAATTATTTTGTATTTTCTTTTCGATTTCAACGAGTAAAAATGCCCCGACAGGTGTTTTTTCACCTATCGGGGCATTTTATTTATTCAAACGGATGAAAGGGTCCGGGCAATTCTATTGTCCGCCTTTTACTTCAACCCAGATATCATCATATAGCGGCGTCGCCTCACCCACATCGGCAACACGGTGTCCGTTCGCGATCGCATCAGCAGGGACATTGGTGATCGGCGAAGCCATGTAGGCATCGTAAAGTTCCTTCTGATTTTCTGCGGCGTAATCGAGGGCAGCCTGGTTAGGATTGGTGTACGGGAAGTCACGCAGCATCAGCCAGAAGATATCGCCCTGCATGGTGTAGTTGAGCAAAGCGTAGGCAGCGTCGGCGTGCGGAGCATCCTTCAACATGGCCCAGTTATCCTGCCAAAGGATCGCGCCTTCGGTGGGATACACATATTGAATGGCGGGATTCTCCTGCTGAGCCAGAAGCGCCTCAGCAGTCCAGGTCATGCCGAGATCAACATCACCTGCGATAAGAGCGGTCTTGGGGCTGTCGCTATCAAAGAGTTTGATGCCGGGGACAAGCTCTGAGAGTTTGGCTTTGGCTTCATCCAATTGCGCAGGATCGGTGGTGTTGACATCATAACCAAGGGTAAGCAAGGTCAGACCGATGGTGGCACGGGAGTCATCGAGGAACACCATCTTGCCGGCGTATTCGGGTTTCCACAAGTCAGCCCAGGAGGTCGGAACATTGGCAACCGCATCGGTGTTGACCACGATGGCGTCGGTGCCAGCCTGGTAAGGAATGGTGTACTTGTTGCCGGGGTCGAATTCAAAGTCCAAATAGTTCTGGTCGAAGTTCTTCAAGACTGGAAGTTTGGAGTGATCGAGTTCCTGCAAGAGTCCCTGACGCGCCATGAGGGCAATGATGTAATCGGTCGGCTGGACAAGATCGTAGTTCGATCCGCCCGCGGAGACCTTGGCGTACATCTCTTCGTTGCTGGAATATTCATCACGGTTGACCTTGATGCCGTACACCAATTCAAAGCACTCGAGCATTTCAACGGGGATATATTCCGTCCACACAAAGATGTTCACTTCGGTTGAGGTTACTTCAACAGGGAATTGCGCCGCGGGGCACGCGAAACCTGTGGAAGTTACCTTGGGACCATCATCTGCAGCGGCAGGCTCTGATGATGAACCTCCTCCCCCGCCACAAGCTGCCAGCACCATGCTCACAACCGCGAGCAATGCCAGCAATTTTGAAATTTTGTTCTTATTCATTTCTCTCTCTCCTTGGAAACTATTGAAATCTTTTTGGCACGTATCCCAATCTGTGGAACACGGAATACCCGAATACTACGAATGCCGTTTTGAATCACGGTTCTGCAGGATCTGCAGCAGCAAAACAGCAAAGAACACCACAAGGATCCAAACCGTGGAAAGCGCGTTCACCTGCGGTGTGATAATGCGGCGAAGCAAACCATAGACATAGATCGGAAGGGTTGTGGAGCCCGGTCCATTTGTGAAGAAGGTGATCACGAAGTCGTCCAATGACAGGGTAAAAGCCAGCAAAGCGCCAGACATGATACCCGGCAGGATCATGGGAAAAGTTACACGGCGGAAGGTTGTCCACTCGTTCGCGCCCAAGTCCATAGCCGCTTCTTCATAAGATTTATCAAAACCGGTCAAACGCGCCTGCACCACCAGGGTCACGAACGGAACCATAAAAGCGATATGGCTGATGGTGACGGTTGCCATGCCAAGCGACAGGCGGGCATCGCCTGTCAGGTTGAACGCCTCGTTCGCCCAACCAAATACCTGACTGAACAAGGTCAGCACGCCGATACCCATCACGATCTCAGGAATGACGATCGGAATATAAAGAGCCAATTGCGAGAATGGCTTCATCTTGAAGTTGTAGCGTTGCAGCGCCAGGGCTGCCATTGTCCCAATGACAGTGGCAACAATGGTCGCGGTGAAGGCAATGGTCAAGGTGTTGCCTGCCGCCTCAGCCACATCGTCGTTCTTGGCGAGATCACAATACCAATGGAACGGTCCGCACGGACTGGACTTGACGAGACTGCCTTCCATGACCACAGTATCACTGTACGCAGGAATAAACCCTTCAAAGGTCACATTGGCGCGGGAGGCATTGAAAGAATAAAGGATCAGCCCAATGATCGGAGCGTACAAAAAGGTGTACACAAAGATCGTTGCGGCGATCACAAAGGGAGAGCGGCGATGGGGGTTCATGCGACTACGATCTCCTCTCCAAACCCGAACTTCCGCGTATAGAAATAGGTCACGATCAAGGTCATCACCATCAAGATCAACGACGCAGCAGAACCAAAGGTCGGGTCACGCGCATCGAGGAACTGACGTTGAATGAGATTCCCAACCAGGATCACCTGCCGCCCGCCGAGGATGTCGGACACAATGAAGGTACCCATGACCGGGATAAATACCAGGATCGTCCCTGCCACCACGCCCGGCATGGAAAGAGGCAGGGTGACCCGCAGAAAGGTCTTTATCGGATTCGCGCCCAGATCAGCGGCGGCTTCATACAACGAGGCTTCTATCTTTTCGAGCGAAGTGTAGATCGGCAGGATCATGAACGGCAGGAACTCATAGACCATTCCCACCAGCACAGCACCCGGCGTGTACAACAACTCCAGAGGCGTAAAAGGAATCCCCAGCGCATTCATGATCCAACCAAGGATGATATTGATCGCGCCCTCCTTGCGAAGCAGCATCATCCACGCATACACACGGATGACGAAGTTCGTCCACAAGGGAATCAGCACCATGAACAAAAACATATTGCGCTGCTTGGGATGCGCCCGGGCAATAAAATAAGCCAGCGGATACGCAAGGGTGATCACCAGCACCGTGGTATTGAACGCCAAAGATAATGAGCGTCCAAGGATGTTGACATATAAAGGATCAAAACAGGATGTCTGTCCATCGGGACAATCGGTGCTGTAGCCGAACAAGCGGACGTAATTATCCAGAGTGAAGGAATAGATCACATCGCCATCAGGGCTGCGTTTACCAAAGCTCACAATCAAGGTAAGGATCAACGGGATGATGAGCAGCACGAACAACCACAAAGTGGTCGGGAGCGCCAGCAGGGTACCCTGCGCAGATTTACTTTCACGAAGTCGCTGAAGCATGGCTATTCCTTCTTTAACACAAGCGTGTTCTCGGGCATCAGCATCAACCACACTTCCTGACCCACCGAGTAGAACGACTTGGGGTCAAGACGTGAAATGCGATTCTGCTCCCAAACCTTTAACTTCGTGCCCTGCAAATCCACGAAGACATGAGTGTCTGCACCAATGTAAACCGTATTCGCAACCTTGCCGCGGAACATGTTCTCGTTAACCGCATTCTTTTCAGCAATGCGCACTTTCTCAGGACGGATGCAAACAACGACATCTTCGCCTTTGACCAACCCTTCAGAGATGGGCATGCCGGTCACTTCGGTATTCAACCCGGGGACGAAGACGCTCGCCTCATCCTTTGAAATGGACTTGATCTTGCCTTCGAGGAAATTCGACTCCCCGATGAAGTCTGCCACGAACTTGTTGGCGGGTCGTTCGTACACTTCCACCGGAGTTCCCATTTGCTGCACCTTGCCCTTGCTCATGACAGCAATGCGGTCAGACATGGTCAACGCTTCTTCTTGATCGTGGGTGACATAAATAAATGTGATACCCAAATGCTGCTGAAGCGCCTTGAGCTCAAGCTGCATCTCCTTGCGCAATTTCAGATCGAGAGCGCCAAGCGGCTCATCGAGCAAAAGAACATCGGGAGTCTTGACCAACGCCCGGGCAAGAGCCACACGCTGTTGCTGCCCGCCAGATAACTGTCTGGGCTTGCGGCGGTCCATGCCGGTGAGCTGAACCATCTCGAGCGCGCGACCGACACGCTTCTTGATCTCGTCCTCTTTCGCGCCTTCCATTTCCAAACCGAATGCCACATTCTGATAGATGGTCATGTGCTGGAACAGGGCGTAACTTTGAAAAACAGTATTGACCTTGCGCTGGAAAGGCGGCGTGTGCCCCATGGGCTTGCCTTCAATGTACACTTCGCCTTCGGTCGGCCACTCAAACCCTGCGATCATGCGCAGGGACGTGGTCTTACCGCAGCCCGAAGAACCCAGCATGGAGAAGAACTCTCCATTCCGAATCTGCATGGTCACATGATCGACCGCAGCCATGTCGTTTCCTTCAGGCGTGATAAATCTTTTTACAACATCGCGTAATTCAACTGCAAATTCACTGGCCATCTATCTTCTCCGTCCATCTGAAATATAGACTTCCAAAGTTTCTGAATTATAAACTTTGGAAGTCTTACATTACATCGTCCTGCTGATTTCCTTCAATACTTCGCCGAGGCGATCCAGCAAGGTGTCCATCTGCTCCTGGGTCACCACCAAAGGCGGCTCAATGCGGATGGTTTGGGCGCTGGTCAATGTGCCTGCAACCAGCACATTTCGTTTGAACAAACCGGAGGCAACTTTATAACCGGTCTCGGGATTCTTGAAGTGCATGCCGATCAAGAGACCTTTGCCCGTTATTTTCTCATAAATTTCAGGATATTGTTCAGCGAGTTTATTTAAATTATTAATGAGGTACTCGCCTTTGTCGGCAGCCTGCTCCCACAGCCGTTCACGGAGGGTGACGTGGATGGCAGAGATCGCCGCAGAGCAAGCCAAAGCGCCGCCGCCGGTCGTTGTGGTATGCATGAACGGGTTCGGGTACATCATCGGGTGGAAGATCTCTTCGGTGGTCGTGACCGCACTGATGGGCATCACGCCGCCTCCCAGCGATTTTGCGACCGTCAAAATATCGGGCGTCACATTCCAATGTTCCACGCCCCACAGCTTGCCCGTCCGCCCCAGACCGGTTTGCACTTCATCTGCTATTAACAGCACACCATACTTTTTCGTTGCGGCACGGATGCGCGGCCAAAAATCATCCGGCGGGACAATGGCACCCGACTCGCCCTGGATCGGTTCGAACATCACTGCCGCCACTCCCACGCCGACCTTTTCGCATATCTCCAACTGCTTTTCCACCGCGTCTGCATCTCCGAACGGAACATGGTACACCTGACCACCGTACATGGCGCCCATCGGTGCGCGGTAGTCAGCTTTGCCCATCAGGGAGAGCGACCCCATGGTCTTGCCATGAAAAGCTTTCACACCGACAATGAATGCTGTCTTTCCGGTGTATAACTTTGCGATCTTCATCGCGGCTTCGTTGGCTTCGGTCCCGCTGGCGCCGAACCAACTGTACTTCAAGTCGCCAGGCGTGATGGAAGCCAGCAGCTTCGCCAACACACCACGCAGCGGATCAAGCAGTTCCTGCGAAGGCATGGGAGAACGTTCCAACTGCGCCCGCACTGTATTGACCACATCCGGATGACTCCACCCGAGGTCCATCATGCCGTAGCCGCCAAGAAAATCGAGATACTCGCGACCGAGCACATCCTTGAATACCGCACCCGATCCGCTCCACTCAACGGCCGCCCAATCTCCAGTCTCGGTCACTGCCTTGCGATATTCCAGCCAGTTACGGTTGTAATGCTCTGCAAAGTTCGTCTTCGACTCTTCGATAATATGATGTGCCTGCTCAATGGTGGGAAATTCGTTCTTTTGAATAATTCCCATCCAGCGGGATGAATAATCCAATGCGTCTTCGTAATCGTATGCCATAAATAATTCCTTGAATGGGACGCGTCATGCTGCGTCCCTGAAATAGGTCTAAAACTTCCGGCTCCATTCCTTGGGCCATCTCTCCACAACAACTTTCTTCTGGGTGAAGAATTCAACCGCGTCCATGCCCTGACCGTGCATGTCGCCGAAGAAACTATCCTTCCAGCCGCTGAAGGGGAAGAACGCCATCGGCGCAGCAACACCGATATTGATGCCGATATTTCCAGCATCGGCTTCGTAGCGGAAGCGACGCGCAGCATTGCCGCTGGTGGTGAACAGGCTGGCTTGATTCCCGTACACGCCGCTGTTGGCGAGCGCGATCGCATCGTCGATCGTGTTGACGTGCATCAGGCTAAGCACAGGTCCAAAGATCTCGGTCTTCCAGATCTCGCTCCCCGGCCGAACATCGGTCAGGATCGTGGGGCGGACAAAGGAACCTTGCTCGTAACCCTTGATCTTCGTTCCACGCCCATCCACAGGGACGCCCGCGCCTTCACTGGCGCCAAGCCCGATCAACTGCTCCACACGCTGCATGGATGCGGTATTGATGACCGGCCCCATTTGGATGCCTGACTCAAGCCCGTACCCCACTGTGCGCGAAGCGGCGGCATCACAGATCAACTCGGTGAATTCATTCTTCGACTCACCCACCGTCACAGCGAGAGAAACTGCCAGACAGCGCTGCCCTGCGCACCCGAAGGCTGAATCGGCGATGATCTTCGTCGCCATTTCCATATCCGCATCGGGAAGAATAATGACGGGATTCTTCGCGCCACCCTGCGCCTGCACACGTTTTCCGTGCAGCGCGGCGGTCGAATAAATGTATCGCGCAATATTGGTCGAACCCACGAAAGTGATGGCGCGGATCGCGGGGTGTTCCAAAATTCCATCCACGGTTTCCTTCGCTCCGTTGACCATGTTGACCACGCCTTTCGGGAAGCCAACCTGTTCGATCAGTTTGAAGATGAACTGCATGGTCATGGGCACTTTCTCAGAAGGCTTGACGATGTATGTGTTGCCGGCTGCGAGCGCGTAAGGCAGATACCAAAAAGGGATCATGCCGGGAAAGTTGAATGGAGCGATGGTGGCGCACACCCCCACCGGCTGGCGGATCATGATCTCGTCGATGCCGGGGGCAATATCTTCTACGAACTCACCCTTGCTCATGTGCGGCATACCGCAGGCGACTTCGATATTTTCGTAGGCACGCACCATTTCGGCTTTGGCTTCTTCAAATGTTTTTCCCGCTTCGTTGGTGATGAGCTTTGCGATCTCATCGCCATTTTCGCGCATCAGGTTACGCAGTTTGAAGAGATACTGCACACGGTCATTGACCGGCACTCGCCGCCACGCGGCAAATGCCTCGCTCGCGGCCTTTGCTGCCGCTTCCACATCCGCTTTTGTTCCAAGCGGTGTCTTTGCCATCACTTCACCTGTGGCCGGGTTTATCACATCCACATAGTCTTTGACATTGGGTTTGACCCATTCCCCGTTGATGTAATTCAATATTTCCATGAGTTCTCCTTTATCAAGTATGGTCTCACTAACGGATTGCTACCGCGATCTTTTTGGAGTTTTCATCTCCGCGTTTTTCAAGTTCGCCGGCAATATTCCTGCGTTCTTCTTCGGTCTTTCCCTGACTCAGTTTATAGCTGCCGTCTACACGGGTCACATCCACAGCAAAGCCAAAAACACCCTTCATTTCCTTGTGCACCATATCCTGCGGAAGTCCTTCGAGGCGGTAGGAGGTATTTGTTTCGTGATTCTGCACCAGTCGGCTGAGGACCGAATACAGCTCGTCACCCTGTATCTCCCGCACCTTCCCGTAGACGTGCACGATCATGTAATCCCAGGTTGGCACGTCAATTTCGGAATACCAACGCGCAGAAATATAAGTGTGCGCGCCCTGAAAAATCAGCAATGCTTCCTGCCCGTCAAAAGTCTTTTTCTGGGAATTTGCGCGCGAGAGATGTCCGTAGATCGTCCAGCCGCTTTCAGATTCAACCACCTCCACAGGGGCATGGGTGGCGATTGGTTTTTCGCCATCGAATGTAACCAGAGCGGCAAAATTATTCTGCTTGAGAAATGACAGAATCTTTTGGCGGTCTTCTTCGCGATAATATTTTGGAATATACATGACTGCGCCTTATATGAGCTTGACTTGCCGGGTGTCTTTATCTAAAAATGCGGTTGAAACTGCGCCGCCGCAATACCGCTCGACCAGTTCCGCCAAATCACGGGTCGCGGTTTCGACTACATCGCGGGAAACAGGCGGCAGAGATTCAATGACCAAAAAGGCGTTCTTTGTTTCCGGGGTCAATTTCGTTCTGTCGGCTTCCTTCCAATTCCAGCGTCGGCAAATGGCTCCAGCGGCATCTTTATAAATGATCTCACCTGCATGTGGAGCACGCGCTTCTTTCTCGCCTAAAAGAAGAATAGCGGGCTCGTCATGGCCAGCCCGGGTTAACAAAACATCACTGACGATCTTATCCAAATCTTCACCGCCAACGGGCAGAATGTGCCTCAACGAGATCGTGTTATACAAAGACACCAGATTGTTGATGTGCCCAATCACCGCGCCGTTCAAAACTCTTCTTGTCAAATTCTCGACAGATGAAGGGTAATCTTTCGGCTTCGCTCCAAATTTTCGGTAGGCTTCCCGCCAGATCGCAACGTGGGGATGCTCAATGACCGGAGTGTCACCAAATTTACCCGTCAACGCCGCTTCCGCCTGTCGTAACAGCTCGGTGATCTCGGCCTTATTTTGCGAGTTATCAATATCATGCAAAATAACAACACCCAAAATCAGCCCGGGGAAATCTTCAAATATCGTATCTGAAATTATCAAGTTCATTTATTCGCTGCAGAGTTCAAAGGTCAAAAGCAACCAGACCTTTGACTTTCAGAATCTATTTAACTTTCCCGTCTGCAACTTCCAACGCTTTCTCAACAATGGCAAGCCCTTCATCAAGTTGTTCTTTGGTGATGCACAACGGCGGAACGACAAAGACCATGCTGCCCATATTGTTCGCCATGATGAAGGTGAAGAGACCGTTCTCACGCAGCACCTTTCCAACTTCGCCCATGACCGGAGCCGGGAAACTCTCCTTCGTTTCGCGGTTTTGCACCAATTCGATGGTGGTGAACAGACCGATATAGCGAACATCCCCGACAGAGGCGTGGCGCTCTTTAATATCTTCGAGACACTCACCAAGGTATTTCCCCATCGTCACTGCATTGTCGATCAAATTGTCTTCGTCATACACTTCAATAGTGGCAAGCGCTGCTGCACATGCCAGAGCATGACCGTTGTAGGTCAGCCCGGCATAGAGATACTTATCCTCAAAGAATTGAGCGATCTTATCCGAGACGATCACCGCGCCGAGCGGAACATATCCGCTGGTGATGCCCTTGGCAGTGGTGATGATGTCGGGCGTCACACCCCAATTGTCCACGGCGAACCATTTTCCGGTACGCCCCCATCCGCTCATCACTTCGTCTGAGATCAGCAGGATGCCATACTTGTCGCACAGTTCGCGGACACGCGGCCAATAATCATCCGGCGGGACGATCAAGCCGTTCGAACCGACCACGCCTTCCATGATGATCGCGGCGATCTTGTCGGGACCTTCGTACTTGATCACCTCTTCGAGATGCGAAATGCACTCGCGCTTGCAGGATTCCTTCTTCTGCCCGAATGGACAGCGATAACAGAACGGATCAAGGAAGTGGACTCCGCCGGGCATGGTAGGCTCCACGGCAAGGCGGCGATAATCACCCGTGAGGGCGATCGAACCATGTGTGGCACCGTGATAGGAACGATATCGCGCAAGGATCTTGTTCCGCCCGGTATAGAATCGCGCGATCTTGATCGCGTTCTCATTCGCCTCCGAACCGCCAAGAGAAAAGAAGGTCTTCTTCAGATTGCCGGGAGTGACTTCTGCAAGTTTTTTGCCCAACTCGGCGCGGACATCGGTGGTGTTGCCCGGATGGACAAAGCACAATTTCGCCGCCTGATCCTGGATCGCCTTGACGACCTTCGGATGTTGATGCCCGATGTTGGTATTCATGAGCTGGGATGAAAAATCAATGTAGCGTTTACCGTCTGTATCCCAGAAGTAAATGCCTTCCGCTCTTTCCACCGGGATGGGGCTGGCCTGTCCCTGCACAGACCACGAGAAGAATGTGTATTCCTTGCTAAGGTCAACGATCTCTTTGGATGTCAGTTTTGTCATGATTATTTTCCTTGTTGAAGGTTTAAAGTTGCAGGTTCAAGGTAAAAACCTTAAACCTGCAACCTATAACTTTTAAGCTTTCTTCACTTCCTTCACAATCTCTGCATAAACATTCAAAGTTTCATCAATATCAGCTTCAGAGTGTTCGTAGCACAGGAACCACGGTTCGCGCGCATCGTGGTCTGGCATCACACCTTTCGCAACAGCCTTCTCGACCAGATTGAGATACAGATCATGATCACTGTGCGCCCAATCGCGTTGACAGGTTACCGAATCGATATTCAATGAGAAAGAGAACATCGCCGGGTAGCCTGTAAAAACCGCCGGGATATCGTTCTCTTCAAAGATCTCTTTCAATCCGTCCATCAGGCGCTGGCCGCGCTGCGCAATGGATTTCAAGATCGGCCTGGATTTGAGCAAACTCAAAGTGGCATACGCGCCGGCAATGCCGGGCTTGTTGTTGGTATATGTTCCACCCTGTGATACGCCATGCCCAATAATGGACATGATCTCTTTCCTGCCGCCGAAAGCCGCAACCGGGTATCCGTTCCCCAGCGCCTTGGCATAAGTGGCCATGTCTGGTTTGATACCGTAGTATTCCTGCGCGCCGCCATTGGCAATGCGGAAGCCGGTCTTCACTTCATCAAGAATAAAAACACAACCGTATTCTTCGGTCTTCTGGCGGATAAGCTGCAGGAATCCGTCCTGCGGATTGATCGCGGCACAATTCCCCTGACATGGCTCGGTGATGACCGCGGCGATCTGTTCGCCATATGAGCGCATCACCCGCTCGAACCCTTCAAAGTCGTTGAAAGGAAGGGTAATGATGAACTCGCGCATCGCCTTCGGAATGCCTGATGAAGCAGGCACCGCAATGGGACTCCTGCGGTTGCCGTAGGCTTCTACAGGCGCATACGTGGACCACAAGGCATGGTCGTGCATGCCGTGATAGTTGCCTTCAAATTTCAGGATGATATCGCGCCCGGTGTAGGCTCTCGCAACACGGATGGCGTGCATGGTGGCTTCGGTACCAGAGCAAGCCATACGGACCATCTCGACAGCCGGAGCCATTTCTGTGATCATCTCAGCCACGGCAACTTCCAGTTCGCCGGTCATGGCGAACAACACTCCGCGCTGGATCTCTTCGATCACTTTCGAATCAACTTCGGGGTAGGCGTGACCGAGAATGATCGGACCAAATGCCATGCGATAGTCAATGTACTTCTTCCCATCCACATCCCATAAATATCCGCCCTTCGCTTTATCGACGTAAGGAGTGATCCCTTCGCCCCAATAGCGAAAATTGGAATTGACTCCCAACGGCATTACGTTCTGTGCGCGTTTCTGTAAAGATTGCGTCTTCGAACCAAACATGATTGAAACTCTCCTTGTGGATTAAGCGGTTCCGTTCTCGGTTAATTCCTTGGCGATCCGCTCCGGCACCCGCCACTGATACACATCCTTCAAGATGATCGGCACAATGGAGGTTGTCGTCTTCCTCACGCCCGGCACCTTGCGGACGACTTCTGTTACGAAGTAATAGATCTCCGCCGTGTCTTTGGCAACGACTTGAATGCTGATGTCGTTCTGCCCGATACCGCAAGCCACATAAGTGACATTTTCAAAGGCAGCCATCTTCTTGGCGACCTCAAGGATCAGGTCTGACTCAACTTCAAGCCAGACATCTGCTTTGATGTTGAAGCCAAGCGCTTCGGGGTTGACGACCGCGCTGATCTGGATCACTCCATCATCGATCATGCGGTCAATGCGATAGCGGACAGCCCGCTCGGAAATATCCGTCATGCGGCGCGATATCTCTGAAGCAGACATTCTTCCGTCTTCCAAGAGTAAATTGACGATTTTTATATCAGTCTTGTCGAATTCATACATAATGTATCTTATTCCCTTCCGAAAGTGACGCCACAAATATACCTTATGGATATTTAATCGTCAAGGGAATTGAATTTTCGGTCGAAAATCCCCTATCTATCCAATCAAAGACAATTAGATTATTATGCTCGGGAAAATATCTCAAGCGAGCAAAATTAAATATGACAACCATCCCATTCAATGAGATCCAAGAAAAAACAAGAGTTATAAAAGCAGGAGAGATCACCATTCAACTGCCTGAGCCGCCGAAACAATATTATCGTCATGGCTGGCAATCATGGTCGCTGGCCGCGTGGACAGACCCAAGCCCGCTGCCCGTTCAAATGCCTGCGATCTTTCATCCCCTGCAAGTGGATGCAGAGCATGTCCGCAAGAAATATCAGAACGGATCATGGCTCGGTGCGGTGGAGTTTTCAGACGGCAACATCCTTCTGCTGGGCGCGCTCGCCACAGACGCGAATGTGTTCCTCGCTCAGGATCAGTTAACAGGGCAGAGCGAAGCGGATGCCATTGAGTGGTTCATTGCCTATGGGCAGGAAAATATCGTCTTCGCAGAATATGCCGAACAGTTGAGAATTCGTCTTGCCCCCCGCAGCACAACAAAGAATGTCGCCGCACCACGCGTGTGGTGCTCATGGTACAGTCTGTATTATGTGATCGACGAAAAGATCATGCATAAAATATTCGACGACCTGAGCGACCTGCCCTTTGATGTTCTGCAAGTGGATGACGGCTGGCAAATGGACATTGGAGATTGGGAGCCGAACGAAAAATTTCCGTCGGGCATGAATGCACTGGCAGACAAAATCAAGTCCACGGGACGCAGGGCAGGGCTGTGGCTTGCGCCGTTGATCGCAAAAAGATCTTCGCGCCTCTTCCGCGAACATTCGGATTGGTTCCTGCGCAATGAGCAGGGAGGTTTCGTATCTGCGGGATTTAATTGGGGCGATCATTTATACGCGCTCGATACCACGCGTCCAGATGTGACCGAGTGGCTGGTCGCACTTATGAAGCAGGTCCGCGCCTGGGGCTTTGATTATCTCAAGCTGGACTTCCTCTACGGCGGCGCGTTGAAAGGCAAGCGATTCAAGGACATGCCGCGTGAAGCCGCGTATCGCGAAAGTTTGCGAGTGATGCGTGAAGCGATGGGCGAGGATGCGTTCTTCCTGACCTGCGGCACGCCCATTCTGCCTGCGATCGGTTTGTGCGACGCGATGCGCATTGGTCCTGATGTTTCACAGAATTGGGAAACCTACCGTGATGCCAATCTGTTCTACAATCCCACCATCCCCGGAACGAAGAACGCGATCCGCACTTCACTGAGCAGGTTATGGTTACAGCCTCTGCTGCACGTGGACCCCGACGTGAGTTATTTCGGCGCGAAGGGAAATTCACTGACGCAGGAGCAGAAGACTCTCCTGCAAAACCTGGCTGCCATCTGCAACTTCAAAGCAACCTCAGATATGCCGCAATGGATGACAAAAAACGAGATCGAGCAGTTACGCACCTTCCTGAATACCGAGTTCAAGGTTGAACGGTCGGGGCGTTACACTTTTCAGATCAACGACCAGAAAGTGGATTTCACCTCCGCAACCTCTCTGCCTGAGATCCCCAAGGGACTGATCTCCTTGTGGGCTAAGATCCTCGGCTGGCTGGGAGATTTTCCCTTCGTGCTGAGAATTTTCAAGACGATGGACGATAACGCGCTGAAAAAGAGAAGGGCAAGTTTATAGAAAAAAGAGACCCGTAGGGGTCTCTTTTTTCTAACCAAGAATTTCATCTGTTTTCGCCGCCATGATGAAGTCATTGCGGTGCAGACCTTTGATCTTATGCGTCCACCATTGGACAGTGACCCTGCCCCACTCGGTCGTGATGAGCGGATGATGTCCCTGCTCTTCGGCGATG
>JAGNWT010000051.1 GCA_017985935.1 Anaerolineales bacterium
GAGCGCAAGCGGGTCGCCGATCAACTTTACGATGTGAACGAACAGCTGCGCCTGCAACTGGTGGAGATCGAAAAACTGCAAGCCATCCTGCACGAGCAGGCGATCCAGGATCCGCTCACCGGGTTGTACAACCGCCGCTACATGGAAGAATCGCTCAAGCAGGAATTTGCCCGCGCCAGCCGCGAAGCCAAACCCTTCAGTGTGGTGATGTTGGACATGGACAACCTGAAGACCCTGAACGACAAGTATGGTCACGCGGTCGGCGACTCGGCGCTCAAGGCGCTCTCGAAATTACTGAAAGATCACACCCGCACCGAAGACATCGCCTGCCGTTTCGGCGGAGATGAGTTCCTGATCATCCTGCACAATGCTGACGAGCCAGCCGCATCCGCCCGCATTCAACAATGGACCGAACAGGCAAAGGAGATCGAGATCAAGCATGAAGGCGTTTCGCTGCCAGTGAGCTTCTCAGCCGGCGTCGCCACATATCCCGCCCACGACAGCATCGAAGAACTCGTCCACGCGGCAGATAAGGCACTCTACGACATCAAGGCAGAGAGAAAACACCGCAGCTAAAGCGCCCGCTCCACATCCATGCAAAAGGACAGTCGGTTAACGTCTGTCCTTTTTGTTTGCACCCCAATTGTGTTGTAAAATATCTTCGTCATTGGAGACCGAATGGCAAACAGGGGAAGATCACGCCAGGCTCGCTACCCAAAATTTGACACACACTCAAATTTCAGGAGACCCAAATGACCGACATGCACTACCCCCCCGAACCGTATCGAATTAAAGTTACCGAACCCATCCGCCTGATTCCGCCCGAACAGCGCGAAGCCGCGTTGAAAGAAGCCGGTTACAACCTGTTCAGCATGAAAGCGGAAGACATCTTCATTGACCTGCTGACCGACTCCGGCACCGGCGCGATGAGTCAGGAGCAATGGGCGGCGATCATGCGCGGCGACGAGTCCTACGCGGGGGCGCGCTCGTATCACCGGCTCAAGGCAGCCGTGGAAGATATTTTTGGTTTCAAATATTTTGTACCCACCCATCAGGGACGCGCAGCGGAAAACATTCTCGCGGCGTGTCTCGTCAAGCCGGGGCAGTACATTCCCAGCAACATGCACTTCGACACCACCGACGCCAACATCCGCGCAAGAGGCGGCCGCCCCACCAATCTGGTGATCGATGAAGCCTTCGACATCGCCAGCCCGCATCCGTTCAAGGGCAACATGGACATCAACAAACTGCGCGCCTTCATTGAAAAAACAGGCGTGGAGAAAATTCCCTTCGGCATGATCACGGTCACCAACAACGCGGGCGGCGGACAGCCGGTCTCAATGGAAAATCTCAAAGCGGTGGCAGCGGTCTATCGTGAATACAAACTGCCCTTCTTCATCGACTCCGCCCGCTACGCCGAGAACGCCTACTTCATCAAGCTGCGCGAAAAGGGATACGAGAACAAACCGGTGATCGATATCGCGCGCGAGATGTACTCCCTTGCCGACGGCATGACCATGTCTGCCAAGAAGGATGCGATCGTCAACATCGGCGGTCTGCTTTGCCTGAACGATGAAAAACTTTTTCAGAACGTCAAGAACGAATTGATCCTGCGCGAGGGCTTCCCCACCTACGGCGGGCTGGCCGGCCGCGACCTCGACGCGATGGCGGTCGGACTCTACGAAGGGCTGGACGAAGCCTACCTGCAATCCCGATTATCGCAAACGGCATATCTCGCGGCGCGGCTGAACGATGCGGGCATTCCCACCATCCAACCCGCAGGCGGGCACGCCGTCTACCTCGATGCGGCGAGCGTGCTGCCCAACATCCCGCAGGGAGAATTTCCCGGGCAGGCGCTGTGCGTGGAACTGTACCGTGAAGGCGGGATCCGCGGCGTGGAGATCGGATCGGTCATGTTCGCCTACCCCGATCCTGATTCTGGCAGGATGATCTACCCCAAGCTGGAGTTGCTGCGCCTCGCCATTCCGCGCCGCACCTACACCCAAAGTCACATGGACTACGTGGCAGACTGCGCCGCGCGCATCAAATCACGGGCAGACCAGGTCCGCGGGTATAAATTCACCTATGCACCAGAATTGCTCAGGCATTTCACGGCAAGGTTCGAACCGCTTTAAGTAAAGCGTGTCATAACTTTTCTGTAATCTTGCAAAAAAGGCATAAGGCTTATAATTCAAGTATGTTGGAAACCACCCGATTATTGGTTATCGACGATGATAAAGCGCTGCTTGTGGGATTGGCTGAAACCATAAAGCGGGAAGGTTCATTTGAAGTTCTTGTTGCCGATAATGGAAGCCTCGGAATTCAGTTAGCCAATGAAAAACAGCCGCACTTGATCATCTGCGATGTGATGATGCCACCACCCAACGGCTGGATGATCCTCAAAACCCTCTCTCAAAATCCATCCACTGCGGCGATACCGTTCATTTTTCTATCCGCGCGCGCGAACGGGTACGATAAGGTCAATGGACTCTCGCTCGGCGCAGACGACTACATCACCAAACCGTTTCGGATCGAAGAGTTGATGGTCCGCATCCATGCCATCCTGCGCCGCAAATCGATCACCGAACAGGGAGAACGACTCAAGAACAAAGACGAGATCCAAAGCCTGAGCGAAAAGATCCAGGAATTGATCAGAACATTCTCGTCGAACCATGACGGTCTTGCCGAAGCGATGGCGCAAATGCTTTCACTGCGCGACAGCGAGACCGAAGAGCATGCGCGCCGCGTGGTTGAGTTGAGTGTCAGCCTGGCGCAAGAGATGGGGATCTCGGATCCGGAACTGAATCACATTCGCATGGGCGCACTGCTGCACGATGTGGGAAAGATCGGCATTCCTGATTCGATCCTTCTCAAGCCAGGCGCGCTGACCGATGAAGAGCGCAAGGTCATGATGACCCATTCCACCCTTGGCAGGCAGATCATCCAACCGCTTGGGCTGCCTTTTGCCGTTGTGGAACTTGTTCACCATCACCATGAAAGATGGGATGGTAACGGCTACCCCGACAAACTCTCAGGCGAATCGATCCCGCTGCCTGCCCGCATATTTGCGATCGTGGATGTGTGGGATGCGCTTATCAATGAAAGAACTTATCGCCCTGCCTGGCCGCATGAGAAGGCGATGGCTTATATTGCAGAACAATCGGGGAAACATTTCGACCCGGTCATCACTGAAAAATTCCGATCGATCATCGAGCGCGAGAAACAAAAAGGATAGAAGCCGTGCAAACTACAACCGCTGTCTCCCAGAGCACCATGCGCACCATTCTGGTCATCGACGATGACCTTCCCATGCTATTAGGTCTCAGAGCCCTGCTGGAGCGCAGCGGCTATAACGTCATCAGCAGCGAGAACAGTGTGGCGGGGATCAAGTTGGCCAAGGCTGTCCTGCCCGACCTAATCGTTTGCGACATCATGATGCCGATGATGGATGGGTACAAAGTGCGTCAGGAGATCTCCCAACATCCGCTCACGAGCAACATCCCCTTCCTCTTCCTTTCCGCCCGCGCCTCGCAAACAGACAAGCTCAGAGGGTTTGACGGCGACGTGGATGACTATGTAACGAAGCCTTTTGACCCGCGCGAATTGGTAGCTCGAATTGCCGCCGTTTTCCGTCGGCAGGAAAAAGACAGGCTCGAAGCCATGCACGAAGTGAACCATCAGATCGAGCGCATCCAGAACGAGATCTCACACAACATCTCACACGAACTGCGCACTCCCCTCACCCAGATCCTCATGTCGCTTGAATTGATCCTGCGCGAAAAATACGACAACCCCGAAGAGTTGAAGTGGTTCGTCGAGATCGCGTTGTCGCAATCTCAGCGGCTCAACGGGCTGATCGATGACCTGATCTTCCTGAGCGGCATAGACATGGGGCGCACTCCCTGCCTCAGGCAGGTGGTGGACATTACCTACGACTTCCTGACCCCCATCAGCACACGCCAGGAATTGTACAAAGAAAAGAATATTCAAGTAAATATTAATATTGATAATGAAGCTTTGATCCATGCCCCGCGCCACGAATTCAGACAAGCGATCAGTCATCTGGTGGATAACAGCCTGAAGTTCTCGCCCCCGATGACCTCCATATTGGTAGACCTTGCCGCCAACGGACTAGGCGGCTGCATTTTCACGGTCACTGATTACGGCCCGGGTATCCCCGCAGAATCAAGAGATAAGGTCTTCGAGCGCTATTTCCAGATCAGCCAGGGAGACACCCGCCTCTACGGAGGTTTGGGTGTGGGACTGACCATCGCGCAAACCATCGCCCAATGTTTGGGCGGTGATGTCGTCATTCTTCCCTCTGAAAGCGGCTGTCGTGTTCAAATGTCCATTCCCCCTGCTCCGGCAGACTTCCCCTAACAAACTACATGAAACTAAACCTTCGCACCCTTTTTGTCCTGATCGTACTGCTATCCTTTTCCTTTTCCAGCACTTCCTGCGCAGCACCGAAACCTCCCATACGAATTGCGATCTCTGCCTGGGCAGGGGTTGAGCCAGCCGAACTGGCGGCACAGCTTGGTTACTATGAAAAATATGGCGTGGAAGTTGAGATGGTGCGCTTCTCCGCTTACAGCGATTCGATCCAGGCGCTGGTCGATGAAAAAGTGGACGCCGGCATGCACACCCTCGACGATGCCATCCGATACACTTCTTCTGGAAAGGATTCGCGGGTCGTTCTTCTGACCGATTATTCCTTCGGCGGCGATGGTTTGGTGGCCCGCCCGGGGATCGAAACCCTCGCAGACCTCAAAGGCACCAAGATCGGGGTCGAGATCGGCACAGTGGGACACCTCTCCCTGTTGAAGATCCTCGAGATCGGCGGACTCACCACCGATGACGTCACCATTGTCAGCATCCCGGCTTGGGAGATCCAACAATCGATGCTCGAAGGCAAGATCGACGCGGGCGCCACATGGGAACCCTACCTGACCAGCACCGCGGAAATGATGGGCGGCAAGGTCTTGATCACCAGCCGTGACTATCCAGAAACGATCATCACCACCATGACCTTCAACGCGGGCGTGGTCGAAGACCGCCCTGAAGATGTGCAGAAAGTCGTCGCCGCGTACTTTGATGCAGTCGAATACATCAAACAGAATCCGCAGGATGCCTATCAACGAATGGGACAGGCGGAAGGAGTCAGCACCGAGGAGTTCGAAGCTCATGTTGCGGGCATTCAATACCTGGATCTGGTTTCCAACCTCGATCTGTTCGGCGCTGATGATCAGGGACGCGCCTACGTGCAGACAAATACGATCGCGCAATTCCTCTTCGATCAAGGGGTGATCGCTTCCGTACCGGATATTGACAAATTACTTGAACCCCGCTTTATAAAAGAATTGGGCAAATAATTGTCAGCCTTCTCGCGGTACCGGGTTGATCTCCAGGTATAGAT
The DNA here is from genome assembly GCA_017985935.1 of Anaerolineales bacterium. Lineage (GTDB taxonomy): Bacteria > Chloroflexota > Anaerolineae > Anaerolineales > Villigracilaceae > Villigracilis. Next base: position 5,417 of record JAGNWT010000051.1, read on the forward strand.
CAGCGTGCGCTCTCTCAAGGTAAAACTCACCCTCTTTTCAATTCTCCTCGGGCTGGCAGGAGTCATTCTTGTGCTGGTCTCTTTGTATTCCTCGTCCACATCGGGGATCTATAAAGGAGCAGAGGCACGGGCTGAGATCCTGTCGGACGAGATCACTTACAGCCTCGAGATCCTGTTGACGCAGGAAGATCTGTTCTCTCTGCAAAGACTGGTCGAAAAATCCTCCACATTGGAAGATGTTGTTCAAGTCATTGTGGTGGACACCCAGCAAAAAATCCTCGCTCACACAAATCGGACTCTCGTTGGGCAAACCATGAATGACCTGCTCATTCAGGATGCCATCCACAACGACCGGAAGGTCAGCCAGAATAACGGGCAGCACATCATTTTCGTCAGCCCCCTGCATGGACAATCCTTCACCAGCGAATTCTTTAACGTGGTGGGCGCGCTGCGGGTTGAGATCGATTTCTCGAACAACGTCGCCGAACAACAAATCGCGTTCGGGGTGATCGCCCTGGGAGCCATGTCGATCCTGACGGTGATGTTCGGCATCCAATACTTCACCATTAAAAACATCATCATTGACCGGCTGCGCGATGTTGAAGCTGGAATCGCGCGGTCGCTGAACGACGAGCTTTCTTCTCCGCTCGCGATCAATAATTCCTTCGGAACCGAAGACGAGATCAACTCCATTGCCCGAACCTACAACTACCTGATCTCGTCCCTTCATGACAGCCAGGAGAAGATCAAATCTGAACGCGACTTCGCCCTGCAGATCATGGAGAGCATGAAGGAAGGCTTGACCATGACGAACGCCGACCGGGTGTTCGAATATGTCAACCCGGCCTATGCCCACTTCCTCGGGCTTTCAGCGCAGGAAGTGATCGGAAAAAGACCCGAAGATTTCACAAATCCTGAAGACCGCTCATCACTGGAAACAGAATGGTCCGTCCGCAAGGAGGGGTCCGCCTCTTCGTACGAATCAAGTCTGGTATCCAGAACCGGCGGAGAGACCCGAGTGTTGATCTCTTCCGTGCCCCGGTATGTGAATGGAGAATTCTCCGGCAGCATCGCCGTCATCACCGACATCAGCCAGCGCGCCCGCATTGAACAAATGACGGTCAGCCTGCAGCGCAAACTTGTCTTCGAAGAACTTACAGCGCACCTTGCCTCTACATTCATGAACATGCCCTCCAGCGAGATCGGCGGCGCGATACAAGACGCGCTGGGTCGGCTGGGTGAATTGTTCGATGTGGATCGAACCTATATTTTCGAAGTATCTCCCGATGGCAGGTTGATCAACAACACTCACGAATGGTGCGCCAAAGATATCAGCCCGCAGATCGATAACCTGCAAGGCATCCCGGTCGAAGTCCTTCCGTGGTGGATGAGTTTGCTGGCAAAAGGCGAGACCATCAATGTGCCGCGCGTTTCAGAGATGCCGCCCGAAGCAGCCACCGAGCAGGGCATCCTTGCCGAACAGGGGATTCAATCGGTGTTGGTGACTCCCATTCGCTCTGAAAATGAATTGTTCGGTTTCCTCGGGTTGGATTCCGTTGTTCGAGAACGCAACTGGTCGAAGGACGAAGTGCAATTCCTGCAGGTGCTCATGGGGATCATCATGAATACCATTACCCGGCACCGGGCTGAAGAAAAACTGAGAGAATCCGAGGCCCGCAACCGGGCGTTCTTGAATGCCGTACCTGACCTGATCTTCCGCATCGATGAGACCGGAACATTCCTGGACTATAGAGCCGGCGAAGAAAAGAAACTCTTTGTTCCGCCGGAAGCCATCATCGGGAATCGGTTGGAAAGCATCATGCCGCCGGATATCACCCAATCGACCATGATCAACATCAAAACTGCGTTGGAAACCGGGCAAACGCAGAAGTTCGAATACAAGATTCAGGCAGAGAACGAAACGCTCACTTACGACGCGCATGTGGTTCCTTCCGGTCCAAAGGAAGTGATCGTGGTGGCGCACGACATCAGCGAACGCGCACATCTCGAACAGATGAAAAGCGACTTCGTCAATCGGGCATCGCACGAACTCCGTACGCCGCTCACCACCGCCATCCTCATGGCAACCCTGCTCGAAGGTGAGACGACTCCCGAAGAACGCCTGCAGTTTATGGACATCCTAAAACAGCAGCTCAACCGGCAGAGACTCTTACTGGAAGACCTGCTCGTTGCCGGGCGCATCGAAAACAAACGATTCCAGGTTCACCTCTCACCGACCGATATTCACTCTGTGATCAGTGAAGCGCTTTCCAGCGCACAGCCTCAGGCCGATACGCGCGAGATCACCATCCAATTGGAAAAGGACGAAGATCTGCCGTTGATCAACAGCGATCATCAGGCCTTGATCCAGATCATGTTGAACCTGTTGTCGAACGCCATCAAATTCTCCAACCCCGGCGGGCAGGTCGAGGTCATCGTACGCAAAGAAGAAAGCCGCCTCCACATTTGCGTGCGAGATCATGGCATCGGCATTCCGGCACAGGACCTCTCTCACATCACAAATCGATTTTTCCGCGCGCAGAATGCCACGCAAATGGAAATTCCCGGCACCGGCATTGGGCTTTACATCATCAAAGAAATTCTCGAATCGCTTGGCGGGCACATGGAGATCGAGAGCGTGGAAGACCAGGGAACGTCCATGAATATCTTCCTGCCACTCGACCTCATCGACCATCATGACACGCTGGCTTGACCCTACCCCGATTGACATCCCCGCATCTTTCGCGGACCTGAACCTGCCCCCTCTCATCGCGCAGACTTTGCTCCGACGCGGGATCAACCGTCCCGAAGAAGCCGAAGCGTTCCTGCATCCAGACGCCGCCCCACCTGAGGCGTTTCCAAATATCCAAGCGTCAGTCGAACTCATTGAGCAGGCGATCCTCCAAAAGAAAAAGATCTGTGTCTGGGGCGACTTTGATGTGGACGGTCAAACCTCCACGGCGGTGTTGGTTGAAACCCTGCAAACACTTGGCGCAGACGTAACCTTTTACGTGCCGATCCGCGGCAAGGAAAGCCACGGCGTGCATATCGCGTCACTCGCGCCGATCATTGACAACGGAGTGAAGTTGATCGTCACCTGCGACACGGGCATCACCGCCCATGAAGCGATCAACTACGCCAACGCACGCGGCGTGGATGTGATCGTGACCGATCATCACGACCTCGGAGAAACCCTCCCCAACGCAAAAGCGATCGTGAACCCAAAGCTGCTGCCAGAAGATCATCGGCTAAAAAATCTGGCGGGCGTGGGTGTGGCTTACAAACTGGCAGAGGCGCTGCTTCGCAAAGAGCACCAATCAAAAACCGAAAAATTATTAGACCTTGTAGCCCTCGGTCTCATCGCAGATGTTGCGTTGCTGAAAGGCGAGACCCGCTCGTTGGCTCAAAAAGGGATCCTCGCGCTGCGAAAAACCGAGCGGCTTGGGTTGAGGGTCATTGCCGAACTTTCTGGTACCAACCTCGAAACGCTGACCGAGGAAACCATCGGCTTCACGTTCGCTCCGCGCTTGAACGCGCTGGGCAGGCTGGGCGATGCAAACCCGGCTGTCGAACTGCTCACCACCAGCGACCCAGCCCGGGCACGCGTGCTCGCCGCACAGATCGAAGGTTTGAACGCCCAGCGCAGACTGCTGACCAGCAATGTTTTTCAGGCGGCAGAGTCACAACTCAAAGCGAATCCCGACCTGTTGGATGAACCGGTCATTGTTTTATCTCACACCGGCTGGCCTGGCGGCGTGGTGGGAATTGTCGCCAACAAACTTGTAGACCGCTACCACAAACCCGCCCTGCTCCTCACCGAGTCAGAGGACGGCATCCTTCGCGGTTCGGCGCGTTCCATTGAAGGGCTGCATATTACTGAAGCGATCACGACCCAAAAAGAAATTTTGCTCGGCTTCGGCGGACATCCCATGGCGGCGGGACTTTCTCTTAAGAAGGATGACCTAACCTCATTTCGCAGCGGACTTGGCAGAGCGGTGGAATCACAACTTGGCGAAATTGCGCGTGAGGAACCCTCGCTCCAGATCGACGGGTGGCTTGAACTGAACCAATTGGATATTTCCTTCGCTGAATCATTGGAACTGCTCGCGCCATTCGGCGCGGGAAACCCGGCGTTGACATTGGCTACCCGCAATGTTGTTCTGAAGTCCATTTCCACCATCGGAAAGACAAAAGAACACCTGCGCTTAAACGTGGAAGATGAAAATGGAAATGTCCAAAGCATATTATGGTGGGGCGGCGCCGGAGAAGAACTTCCGCCTGCCGAAAGCACTTTTGACATTGCTTACACCCTCAGGGCAACTTCCTTCCGCGGACAAAAACAAGTCACCTTGCAATTTGAAGATCTGCGGGTGGTAGAAGAAAAACCGGTTGAAGTAAAAAGAGCTGGTATGGAGGTGCGCGATCTGCGCCTCCAACCCGGCTTGTTCAAGCAGCAAACTTCGGCACTGGTTTGGGCGGAAGGCTCGAACAAATCCCTTGGCGTTTCACGCCGTGACCTACATCCCTCTGATGAATTTTCCATTTACACCACCCCACCCTCTCTGGCGGAACTGCGCAAGTCCCTTGCGCTCGTGCAGCCGAAGGTCGTTCATGTCTTTGCAGTTTCGCCCGCTGAAGAAAGAACGGAAGAATTCCTCGCCCACCTGGCCGGTTTATGTAAATTCGCGCTCAATCAACGCAGCGGAAAGACCACCATTTCAGACCTGGCATCCACTCTGGCGGCACGTGAGAACGCCATTCAGATCGGTCTGGAATGGCTGGCGGCGGGAGGTCAGCTGTCTGTCAGTTTTGAGGAAGATCAAGTCAGCCTGACCGCAGAAAAGAAGGACAAGAATCCCTACCTTCAGGTGGAGCTTTTCACCGCCCTGAAGGGCATCCTCAATGAGACCGCAGCCTTCAGAAAATATTTCGCAACGGCTGACCTAAAGAGGCTGATCTACTATGAACGATGAAATCCTTAACTGGCTGCTCAGCGGCGATCCATCCATTCGCTGGCAGGCAGAGCGTGACTTGCTGCATGTCTCTGCAAAAAAGATGGAAGCGGACAGGAAGCGCATTGCCAAGGAAGGCTGGGGGGCTAAATTACTTGCCTTGCAAGAACCGAATGGACATTGGGGCGGAGGTATGTACACACCCAAGTGGACCTCCACCACCTATTCCATGCTCACTTTGCGTCTGCTGGGGCTGCCGCCCAACAATAAACAGGCGCGGCTCGCATGCAAATTATTTCTCGATGAAGGGTTTTACTCAGATGGGGGCATCAACTTCTTTTCGTACTCAATGAAATACAGCGAAACCTGTGTGACAGCCATGATCCTGTCATTGCTGGCCTACTTCAAATATCCTGACGATCGCGTGCATGCGATCGCTTCATTTTTGATCGGGCAGCAAATGCCTGATGGCGGCTGGAATTGCGAATCACCCAAAGGCGCAACCCATTCATCGTTCCATACCACGATCTCAACTCTGGAAGGACTGTATGAATATGAACTCGCATTTCCAGAGCACAAAAAGCAGATCGGTCTTGTGCGCCAGCGCGGACATGAATTCCTGCTGACTCATCGGTTGTTCAAATCACACCGCACCGGAAAAGTTTTCGACACAAAGATGACCTCCATGCCTTTTCCGCCACGCTGGCGCTATGATTTCCTGCGCGGACTCGATTACTTCCGTTCTTGCGATGCCCAAAAAGATGCGCGAATTGAAGATGCCATTGAGTTATTGAAAAGCAAGCAGAAAAAAGACGGTCGCTGGGTGATGAATACCGGCATGACTGGCAGAAAATTCTTTGATCTGGAAAAGGCGGGGCAGCCCAGCAGGTGGAATACGCTGAGGGCGCTGAGGGTCTTGAATTGGTGGACCGGACAGCCGAATTAAGGTGAACTGAAATGACCATGCCTCCGAAACAAAACGAAAAACCAAGAAGACAATCGGGGTCTTCATTTTCATTGCGTACGGTCCTCACCACCCCTTACGTTCTCCTGGTTCTCCTGGCAATCGCCATCGTTGGGATGTTATCCTTCCTGAACAGTCAGGGCGCGGTCAATAACGTTGCCCATCAACTGAGAAATGAAACAGCGCTCAGGATCCAACAGCACCTGCTCACCTTCCTTAATATCCCCCATCAGATCAATCAACTTAATACCTATGCCATTCAAAACGGGGAACTAAAACCCGATGATGTGGATGCGATGCATGGATTTTTCCTTGAGCAGGTTCGGATCAATCCATCGGTTAGCAGCGTGTATTTCGGCAACACAAAAGGCGGAATCATCGGAAGCGGGCGGGAGGGCGCTGAAGGGTCACTGTACGTCACATTTACAGAGCAGCTCGAAAGCGGAGCATTTCAAAAGTACGGGGTGAACGGTTTTGGAGACATTAGCAGCCAGCCGCTGGCAACCGTCCCAAACTTTGATGCCAGACAACGCCCCTGGTATACCAGCGCAGCCGAAAAAGGAGACGCCACCTGGAGCGACATCTACATTCTTTTCACCAGGCAGGATATGGCGATCGCGGCAAGCCGCCCAGTCTATGATCGCGAAGGAGACCTGATCGGCGTTACCTCGGTGGATATTTTCCTTTCACAGATCAGTAAATATCTTGAATCTTTGAACATCTCACCCTTGGGACAGGTCTTCATCATGGAACATTCCGGCGCGCTGGTTGCAACTTCCACCGGCGAGGCGCTGTTCAACGATATTAATAATGACGGGGTCAAAGAGCGCGTTCACGCTGATAAAAGCCTATCGCTGGAAATTCAAAAGTCAAATGAGCTTCTGCTCCAAAAATACAAAGACTACAAAAGAATTCCAGAAGAGGAACAACAACTGGAGTTTTCGCTGAACGGTCAAAAACAGTTTTTGCAATATCTTTCCGTGAGCGACCCATACGGCATCGACTGGATCGTGGTCGTTGTGATCCCGGAGTCTGCATTCATGGAGCAAGTCGACTCTGGCAATTACCTTGTCTTGTGGCTGCTTACCGCCGCCATGGTGATCACAGTGACCATCAGCATCTTCATCACCTCCAAGATCACCAACCGCATCTCGCAGCTGGATGCTTCGGCTCAAGCACTTGCTTCAGGCGAATGGAATTTTGAATTGGACACCAGCGCCCGGATCGAGGAATTGAACAGACTGGCTTTATCCTTCATAAAGATGAAGGACCAGATCCGAACAAATCTTGAAAACATGGCCGCGGAAGTCGCCGAAAGGCTGCGAATGGAAAAACGCGCCAGCTTGATCTCGCAGGAATTACAAGCGACTCTGGATACGGTCATTGTAGGCATCAGCCATGTCAAAGACCATAGGGTGGCGTGGGCGAACTATGCTCACGACCAAATGCTTGGATATTCACGCGGGGAAACATATGGCATGGAAACAAAAGACTTTTTCGCAGATGAAATTACCCATCAAAATTTGGGACGGGATTCAAAGCCCATCCTTCTCTGCGGAAAAACATACAGCCTTGAATTGGAACTGCAAAAGCGGGACGGCACACACTTCTGGTGCGAGATCGCAGGGCGCATGGTTGACCCCAAACAGCCAGAGGAAGGCGTGATCTGGATGCTTCATGATGTGACCGAACGCAAAAAAGTGGATTTGGAACTTAAAACCCAGCGCGATTTCGCCACCCAGATCATTAACCTGATGGGTCAAGGATTGACGGTCACGAACGCGGACGGCCACTTTGAATTCGTCAACCCGGCGTACGCGCGTTTATTTGGTTACGACACAGAAGACCTGCTCGGGAAACATCCCAGAGAATTTACGGTCACAGATGATCACCACAAATTGGACGAACAGTGGAAGCTGCGCTCCAGTGGAAAAACATCCTCCTACGAATCCCTTTTGCGGCGGGCGGATGGCAGCACAGCTACGGTTTTGATCACGGGGGTTCCCCGGTCAGTGGATGGAAAGTTTGCCGGCGCGATCGCAGTCATTACCGACCTGACAGAGCAAAAACGCATCGAAGATGAATTGCGCCATGCGAAAGATTCGCTGGAACTTACCAATACACGCCTTGAGCAGGCGATCTTCAAGGAACAGCATCTGGCACACACAGACCCGCTCACTGGAATTAATAACCGCCGCTATCTCTTCGATCTGGCCAAGATCAAAATGGCCATCGCGAGCAGGTACAAGCAACCCTTGTCTGCCATGATGTTCGATATCGATCACTTCAAGAAGATCAACGACCTGCACGGTCATATTGTAGGCGATCAGATCCTGATCGAGATCGTCAATGTTGTTCAAGCAGAAATGCGAAAATCAGACGTGATCGGGCGTTATGGCGGCGAAGAGTTTATCATCCTGCTGCCCATGACAACGGCGCAACAGGCACATAAACTGGCCGAGCGCATACGAATCAACGTGGAAGGCCTGCGCGTCCCTTCTGAACGGGGCGATGTATCTGCCACGATCAGCATCGGGATCGTAGAAATAGATCACCAGCAGCCGGTCTTCATCAATGTGGAAGAGCTGTTCAGCCGGGCAGACGAAGCCATGTACACAGCCAAACGCCGGGGAAGGAATCGGGTGGTCATCCTTCGTCACAAATGATCGATGTTCAAAACAAAAAGCGGATGCGCTTTACTCGCATCCGCTTTTTGTTTAATTCAACGGCAGTCCCAATTCTTCCAGCTTTTCTTTGGTGGGCCAGCCCTTCTCGTCCCAGCCGCGGAGTTTGTAAAACTCAGGCAGCATCTTGTCGAGTTCAACTACTTTGCCCTTGGCGGGACCATCAGGCAATGGTTCGTGCAACATGCGATGCGGAAGAGTATCTTCGGTGGAGCCGGCTTTGAGCAGGAACATCCGCTCAAGGTTATACACACGCTCGGCAGCTTTGAGCGCTTCTTCGGGTGTGTACCCCGCGCCAGTGGAGAAATTCATCAACTCTGAAAGACGCTGAGGCAGGATCATGCGGTCTTTGCTGAACGCGTAGCGAATGGCAACAAAGACACACAAGCCGGAACTATCCATCAACGCGAACGAATCTTCAAAGTGTTTGACGAGCTCAGGCTTGCCCTCGGTCGTGAGCGGATTCTCTTTGACCGGCACGCCAAAGACCTCTTCGTAAGCCACATCCCCTTCCATGTGCGAGGCGCCCTTGTTGGAAGTCGCGTATAACAGCCCCATGCCCTGCGATCCGCGCGGATCGTAACCGGGGAATTCCTGTTTGCGCGTGGTGACGGCGATCTCAGGATGTCCGTACTTTTCTGCCAGGCGATAACTGCCCTGCGCAAGCTCTTTTCCGAAGCCCTGGTTGTACGCCATTAGTTTGATCATCTCGATCATTGCGTCGTGATCGCCAAACTTCAGAGGCTGACCGATCACGCTTTCAGGGATGTATCCCTTCTCATACATTTCCATCGCAGCCGCGATCGTCATACCGGTCGTGATGGTATCCATGCCGTACTCATTGCAAAGGTAATTTGCCTTGAGCAGCGCGGCAAGGTCACTCACACCGCAGCCCGTTCCCAAAGACGAAATGGTCTCGTACTCTGGTCCCTCACCCTTGCCTTTATATTTGCCGTCCGGTACTTCGGTCAGGCGTCCACACGAAAGCGGGCAGCGATAGCAAGGTGTGTGGCGGATCAAATATTGGTTCTTGAGTGCGTCGCCATCCACGTTGTGAACGTGTTCAAAAGTCCCTTGCAGAAAATTACGCGTCGGCAAAATGCCAAGGGTGTTCGTCACTTGCGGCACATACGAAGTGCCATAAATGCGCATGTTCGACCCCTTCTTCACATCCGCGCCCACATTCTTGGAAGTGTCCACGCTCAAGGCGCGCATTTCTTCAGGTTGATGGAGCGCGGGATTCTTATTGCCCATCGCCACCACCGCCTTGAGATTCTTCGAGCCCATCACCGCGCCCACCCCGGATCGAGCTGCCGCGCGATGCTTGTCGTTCATGATCGCAGCCATCAAAGCGAGATTTTCACCCGCGGGGCCAATGCACGCGACTCTCGCATCATCGGAGGTTTCTGCCTTGAGGATGTCTGTGGTTTCATGCGTATCCTTGCCCCAGACATGCGCGGCCGGTCTCACCTCAACCTGATCCTCGTTAACGAACAGGTACACCGGTTCAGGTGATCGCCCCTCAAAGATGAACATATCAAATCCTGTGCGTTTCATCCAGGTTGGGAATTCACCGCCAGAGTTGGAATGTGCCAACGCGCCAGTCAGCGGAGACTTGGTGACCACCATGTATCGATTCCCGGTCGGCGCGGGAGTGGCAGTCAATGGACCGGTGGCGAAGATCAGCACGTTCTCCGGCGAAAGCGGATCAGCCATGGGATCCATTTCTTTATACAAATAATGGATCGCCCATCCGCGCCCGCCGAGGTAATCGCGAGCGATCTTTGGGTCTACATCTTCGGTGGTGACTTTATGGGTGGTGAGGTTTACTCGTAAAATTCTGAGGTGCCAGCCGTACATGGGAAATCTCCTGTGGGAAAAGGATGAAATATGGAAGATGAAGGATGAAAGAAAAGATCTTTTTTGTGGTCCTTCGTTCCTTTATGATGAAAAAGATTATCCACCAGCGATCGCAGAGAATGCCGTAACCATGTCGCCTTCCTGGAGCGGTGTGTTCATATCCACAGTAAGCCCGTTCAACACGATCACACTCTCGTCGTTGAGAGGAATGTCGAAACGGGAAATGGCATCAAAGACCGTGGTTCCCTCAGGCACATTCAACTCGATCACACCGTGTTTAGCATCCGGAGGCAGCGCATCGCGATAATTGGCGATCATTTTTACGCGGATCAACATTTGTGAATTTTAGCATGAAAGCGGATAAAATAATCTCCATGAAAAGACAAATCCCTTATCACGGCTGGTGCTTTGTGTGCGGCAATGAAAACCCGCACGGCATTGGCATTACGATGTTCCTGGATGATGACGGCACCATTACCTCGGATTTCACCCTCAACGAAGCGCATCAAGGTCCGCCCGGTCATACACACGGCGGAGCTTCAGCCGCCATTTTGGATGAATTGATGGGGCTGGTGGTTTGGGCAGCCGGACATAAAGTGGTGGCGGCGAATATAAATATTAACTACCGCAAGTTACTGCCCTTGAATCAACCCCTGACGGCAGAGTCCCGCATTACGCGGGTGGATGAGCGAAAGGTTTTTAGCGAAGGAAAAATTTTGTTGGCAGATTCAACTGTCGCCGTGGATGGGAGCGGGATCTACATCGTCGCGCCTCATCTGTTTGAATCGTCCCGATTAAAGGGAGGCACCTCATGAAAACCATTGGATTGATCGGCGGCATGAGCTGGGAATCTTCGATCGAGTATTACCGCATCATCAACGAGACCGCGAAGGAAATGCTCGGCGGACTGCACTCAGCCAAGAGCTTAATGGTGACCGTTGATTTTGCAGAGATCGAAAAATTGCAACATGAAGACCGCTGGGACGACGCGGCGAAGATCCTTGTGAAGTGCGCGCAAGACCTCGAGCGCGGCGGCGCAGACTTGATCGTTCTGTGCACGAACACCATGCACAAACTTGCCGACCAGATCATTGCAAATACGAACATCCCTTTTCTGCATATCGCAGACGCCACGGCTGAGAAGATCGCGGCGGTTGGCATCAAAAAGATCGGACTGCTCGGCACGCGTTTTACGATGGAACATGATTTTTATAAAGGTCGGCTGAGCCAAAATTTTGGGCTGGAAGTTTTGATCCCCGAAGAGTCCGACCGCGACATCGTCCATCGTGTGATTTACGAGGAGCTTGTGCAAGGCAAGATCGTGGACTCTTCGCGCGAAGAATACAAACGGATCATGAAATGGTTGATCTCGCAAGGCGCGGAGGGGATCATCCTTGGCTGCACCGAGATCGAATTGTTGGTAAAACAGGCAGACAGCCCGGCTCCGCTTTTCCCGACCACCTCCATCCATGCGGTTGCGGCAGTGGAAATGGCATTAAGGGACTAAATGAAACGGATCTTTTTTCTCATTCCATTGCTGCTGCTGGGCGCGTGCAATGCCATCCCAACGATAGAGCCAACGGCAACCATCAGCAAACCCTTTGTCATCAGGTCGGTGGAAAATTCTTTTTCGCCGCGTCCCGAAGATGGCAACTTGCAGATCGGCGGTGTGGAGATCGCTTCGATGGATCTCTCCGAGATCACGAATGTCGAGCCGACGCGAGTTCAACTCACCTTCCTTGGGTCCATGCCGCGGGCGTGCAACGAACTGCGGATCGACGTCTCTCCGCCCGATGAGCAATATCAGATCCAGGTTGAGATATACAGCCTGGTCGACACAAAGGTGGAGTGCGAAAATGTTTTTCAACAGTTCGAAGCTTCGGTGCTGCTTGGCTTGTACTCGCCCGGCAGATATACAGTATGGGTCAATGGCGGGCTGATCGGAGATTTTGTCACCTACTAAGGAACTAAATAGGGCGTGGATTCGTCAGGTTTACATATCAAATCGGAGAAAACCATGAAAAAAGTTTTATTGTTCCTACTAATGCTCGCCCTTCTTACCGCATGCGCGCCAAAACAACCGCCGCTTCCACCGCCGGCAGATAAGCCCTCGCCCGCCATTCCAGAGGGATATCTTCCCAACCCTGCGGATTCAGCCTTCAAGCGTGAATCTCTTTTCCTTGATGTCAAAGGACTTTCGACCCTTGAGAGCAGCCCGGTTCAGTTCATGCTGTTACTTCAGGGAAATCTCCCCACCCCCTGCCATAAATTACGAATCGCGGTCTCACCGCCAGATGCGAACAACAATATCAACGTGGATGTTTACACACTAACAGACCCTGCGTTGGCTTGCATCCAGTCACTCGAACCATTTGAGGTTTCTTTTTCGTTGGGGAGTTATCCGACCGGACTCTATACCGTGATACTGAACGGCGAAGTCCTCGCGACCATTCAATCTTAAGCCACACAATAAAAAAGAGACTGCCGATCAATATCGGCAGTCTCTTTTTTATTCATCCCTGCTGACCGCACCCACCTTTGCATTGACCAATTTCACAAGATCTTCCACCCCCAACTGAATATCCATTCCACGTTGACCTCCAGAAATATAGATCTGTTCAAAAGTCTGCGCCGCCGAATCCAGCACCACCTGAAAGCCCTTGTTGATCAATGCCAGCGGGGAGATGCCGCCCGCTTGCAAGCCGGTCAATTGCTCGGCTTCGCGCTCGGTCGGCAGAAACATTTTCTTTTCACCAAGAAAGGCCGCCAGCAATTTCAGGTCCACCACACGCGGACCCGGAACAACCACCAGCACGGGTTTCCCCTTCTCGCGCCGGGTGACAATGGTCTTGAAAACCTGCCCATGCGGAACGCTCATGAAATCTGCCGCCTCCACCGCGCCCAGTTTTTCAGGGGGCAGCTCGTGCGCCGTATATTTCACCTTGCGTGAATCTAAAAATCTTGTGACATTATTGGTGATAGTCATCTTTTATAAAATCCTTTACAATTATAAACACAAAGCGGATGAAGAACAGCGCATCGCCCAAAGCCGAAGCCTGCTCCCATCCGAAAGCAATCTTCCTCACTCATGCAATTACAACCTAATCCCGCTCAAGGAGACTGTCCATGATCACGACTGACGTACTTTCGCAATTCGGAATGTTCCAGGGTTTGCCAGAATCCCTCTTGCAAGAGATCGCCGACATCAGCACGGAAGTCTCTGCCGCAAAGGGAGATTTTGTATTCCGCGAGGGAGAAAAAGCCGACAAACTGCATTTCCTTCTGAGCGGCAGCATTGCTCTGCGGGTCAAACTCACCTCCCGCCCCGAGAGCGTGACCGTTTCGTTTGTCTCATCTCCATTTCAGAGTTTCGGCTGGTCGGGCGTGGTCCCTCCATATCACTACACCTCCAGCGCCGAATGTGACGAGGATTCGCAATTGCTCATTATCCCCTCTGCCCCGTTCATGAAGCTCCTTGAGAATCACCCCGAATCGGGATTCAAGATCATGCAGCAGATCACGGTCATTATTGCAGACCGCTTACGCAACAGCCGCCAGGCGCTGCTGAAAACCCTCTAAATCGTACTCACTGCCACAGAGCCAACGGAGACCGCCTCCGTGGTTCTGTGGCATATTTTTTAAGCGGTAAAATAAATTCATGAAATCAGCCACCACTGCCATCCCACTCGAAAAACTCTTTGAACAATTACCCGAGACCTACACCGTTGCAGACCGCGAACTTGTTCAACGCGCCTATCGGGTGGCAGAGGAAGCGCACCGCGAGCAAAAGCGCCACTCAGGGGAACCGTACATCACGCACTGCATTTCGGTCGCCAGTATTCTGGCTGAATTAAAAGTCCCGCCGGAAGTGATCGCTGCCGGTCTGCTCCACGACACCGTGGAAGATACCACGGTCACTCTCGCGGATATCCGCCGCGACTTCGGCGATACGGTCAAGATCCTTGTAGACGGCGTGACCAAACTCACCCACCTGCCGCGTGTTTCGCGTGGAGACCAGCACGCTGAAAAGAACGAGAATGGCGATGAAGAGCCCATCAGCGAACCGGCATTGTTGGGACGCAAGGAAGATATCGTTTCTGAAACCCTTCGCAAGACCTTTCTTGCCATGGGAGACGATGTGCGCGTGATGTTTATCAAACTCGCTGACCGCTTGCATAACATGCGCACGCTCAGCCACATGCCAGACCACAAACGAAAACGTATCGCGCAGGAAACCCTCGATATCTTCGCACCGCTCGCCAATCGGCTTGGTATTTGGCAGATCAAATGGGAGTTGGAAGATCTGGGCTTCCGGTACACCAACCCCGAAAAATATAAAGAGATCGCGGAGTTACTAACCGAGAAAAGACCCGACCGCGAAGCCCAGCTTGAAGTCATCAAAGACAATCTCGTCAAACTGCTCGAAAAGAACAACATCAAAGCAGAGGTCAGCGGACGCCCAAAGCACATCTACTCGATCTTCAAGAAAATGCAGAAGAAGGATAAAGCCTTCGACATGGTGCGGGATGTTAGGGCTGTACGTCTGATCGTGCCTGATGTCCCGGCTTGCTACGCAGCTCTGGGAGTCATCCACACCACGTGGCGTCCCATCCCCGGTGAGTTCGATGATTACATTGCCGCGCCGAAGGATAATTTCTACCAGTCCCTGCACACCGCGGTGATCTACGATGACAAACGCCCGGTCGAAGTGCAGATCCGCACCCATGAGATGCACCTCAATGCCGAGTATGGCATTGCGGCTCACTGGCGCTACAAGGAAGGTACCAAGCACTCCGACAAAAATTACGAGAACCGCATTAACGCCCTGCGCTCCATGATGGAATGGCGCTCGGATGTGAATGACGCAGCCGAGTTCGTTGAGTCCATGCGCAGTGACGTCTTTCAAGACCGTGTGTACATCTTTACGCCGCGCGGCGACATCATTGACCTGCCCGCCGGCTCCACCCCCATTGACTTTGCCTACCATGTCCACACGGATATTGGTCACTGTTGCCGCGGCGCACGCGTAAACGGCAAGCTCGTGCCCTTATATCAGGAGCTAAAGACCGGGGATCAAGTGGAGATCCTGACCGCGAAGCGCGGTGCGCCCAGCCGCGACTGGCTCAACCCCAACCTCGGTCTTGTGAAAACATCCCGGGCAAAAGCCAAGATCAAGGTGTGGTTCAAGAAACAGGAAGACGAACAAAATCTGGCCCAGGGACGAGATACGCTGGAGAAGGAATTGCTGCGCCTTGGCATCAAAGAGATCAACTTTGAAAAAATGGCGCGCGATCTTGGTCACAAGAATCCCGACGAAATGTTCATCTCGCTCGGTAACGGCGACCTCTCGGTCAGCAGGATCGTCAAGCAGTTCTCTCAACAGGAAGAAGCGAGCGACATCTTTGAGGTCAATCCATCCTCCGCCCCTGCGAACTCCACCAACGCCATCGAAGTTGTCGGTCTGAAGGGCATGCTCTCAAGCATGGCGCGTTGCTGCAACCCCATGCCCGGCGATCAGGTGGTGGGATTCATCACCCGCGGACGCGGCGCGACCATTCACCGGCAAGACTGCCCGAACATTCTTCAAACCCGCGACCGTGAACGCCTGCTGCAAGTCCGCTGGGGGCATGTGGAGCGCACCTATCCCGTGCCGATCAAGATCAAAGCATATGACCGTCAGGGATTGGTCAGCGACATCTCGAACCTGCTCTCTGATGAAAACATCAACATCGCGGACGTGAAAGTCAATGTCAACCGAAGCATGGCTGACCTGCGGCTTGTGATCGAAGTGAAGGACCTCACCCAACTCAGCCGTGTGCTCACACGCATTGAGAACCTGCCCAATGTGATGGAAGCACATCGCACCAATCCCGGATGATGACCGGTCAGGAAGAATAGCGCATCACAAAGTAAGCAGATGACATTTTCTTTCAGGGGCGCTTATTTATCACTCGTCCTTGCAACCATATTCACCAATAACATATTGCTTGAAAACAAAACTCGCGTGCAACCTCCTTGTGGAGTAGCACGCGAGTTTTCGTATGCCAAGTGAGTTGAGATAGCACGGATTCACAGATAAAACCTTAGTTAGAGGGAATAAATACACTAATTAACCCAATTTTTGAAGAGACCAAAGAAATACTTGCAATTCTGAAAAGTGGGAAACCGTAACTTGGCGCACTGCTATTGCGACTAATCGATAGTATCAAGACAAATAAGGGGAAAATTATAAATAAATAGCACGATCAACAGATTGAAGCAAAAGCTTTAGAAAGGAAGTGGAGTTTGAATCAAACCCTACGATGGATATTTATTTTCCCGTTACTGATCTATTTATTGACCCCGACGCAAGTACGGGCAAAATCGAATTTCGAATCAACGGACACGGAAGATGTCATTGAAAAGGACGAATCGCACATCCTTGAGATCGTCCCTTTCGACCAACACGATTCGCGATCTCCTTATAATGATTATGATTGCTTCATTGCGTCCATGTACATGGCAATGGAGTTCTTTGGCGAGGACGTTAACTACGATGCATTGGTCGAACTCGTCCGAGGAGAAGACAAAAACGAGTTACCAGCCGACCCAAGCTTTGTCTATTTTGCCACTCAGGGAAGATTGTCTGCAAAAGGCAAGTACACATCCCAACTCGCGCAGGTGATCGAATCTGAATTGGTAGCAGATCGCCCGCTGGTAGTTCCCATCCGAGACATGAGTCTGCTGGCAGAAAACTGGAAACTCACCGGAGCCCACTCTGTGATCGTTTACGGAATATACAAAGAAACCATTTTTTATGTTGACCCCTTCAATGGCGAGCGTTACACAATGCCCCTTCAATCATTCGTGGATGCATCTGTCTTTCCGCATGGGTCTTACGTGATCACATTTGAAAATAAAGAGTAAACGCCGTTAAAAAAAGCACCCGACATCAGGTTGAAGTGTGGTTATAATCATTCCATGCGTTTTAACCTGTTTCAACAATCAGATATACCTGAAAAATATCGTTCAAACTTTACCAACCTGTATCTCGACATTGCATGGTTCGGCGTATTGAGCGGCACTGCCGTTAACTTCCTCAATGTGTACGCTACACGCCTCGGCGCAACAGGACTTCAGATCGGGCTGCTCGCCGCGATGGCGGCCATCGTAAACCTTTTCCTTGCCATTCCCGCCGGGCGTTGGATCGAAAAGCAACCCACCGGTCGCGCAGTATTCTGGTCGTCCGTTGTGTTTCGCGCTGGCTATGCCCTGTGGATCCCTCTTCCCTGGCTCTTCGATGCGCAAGGACAAATTTGGGCGCTCATCATCCTTGCCTTTCTCATGGCAATTCCCCTCACCCCGCTTGGAGTTGGTTTCAATGTTCTTTTTGCCGAAGCGGTTCCTGAGAGATTCCGCGCACATGTAGCGGGCATCCGTAATTTCACCTTTGCCATTACCTATATGATCACCTCATTTGGCGCAGGGTTCATCCTCAAGAACCTGCCCTTCGAGGTTGGGTATCAACTCATCTTTGCGATCGGGACATTCGGCGCGGCGATGAGCAGTTATCACATCTATCATGTCAAGCCCCTCGAAGCGACAATGCCCATCTCCGCTTCGAACGCACCGCAGCCTGCTGCAACAACCCAGGCAAAATCTCCCCGCGGCATTCTTTCCGCTCTCCGGCTGGATATCTGGCGCACCCCATTTCGAAAGATCCTGCTCGCGCTGTTCTTCTTCCATCTGGCTCAATATCTGCCAACACCTGTGTACCCGCTGTACAACGTGCGTGTCTTGAACCTGAACGACAGTAATATTGGAACCGGCACCGCACTTTTCTATCTCACCGTCCTGATCGGGTCCACACAGATCCGGCGCATATCGCAACGCCTCGGAAACAAAAGATTGACCGCCCTGGGAGCCGCAGGGGTGGCTTTATATCCCTTCATGCTGGCGGCATCTCACACAGTACTTCAATTCTATATACTTTCTTTCCTTGGCGGCTTTTTCTTTGCCATGGTCAATGGTTCCTACATCAACTACATGCTCGAAAATATCCCGCCAGATGACCGTCCCTCGCATCTGGCCTGGTACACCATTGTTCTCAACGTTGCCATCCTCAGCAGCTCTTTGGCGGGTCCCGCCGTCGCAGAGATGACCGGGCTGGTCAATGCCTTGATCTTCTTCGGCGTGATGCGCATTGTCGCCGGCCTTGTTATATTCAAATGGGGATGACATAACAAGAAAGCATCCTCCTCTTATTCATGCTAAAATCAAACCGTGACCGAAAATATTAAGATCATCTCTACCAACCGCAAAGCCGGTTTTGAATACTTTCTGCTTGAAAAATACGAAGCTGGTCTGGTCCTGCAAGGCTCGGAGATCAAATCCGTCCGCGCCGGGCAGATCAGCATTCAAGAAGCCTACGTGGATATCCCGAACGCGCAGGAAGCCTGGCTCGTTGAAGCGCATATCGCTCCTTATGAGCAGGCTGGCAAGTACTTCAATCACGAACCAAAACGCAAGCGCCGCCTGCTTCTACACAAAAAGCAGATCCGTGAGCTCTGGAACAATATCCGCATCAAGGGCAACACCGTGGTCCCAACCCAGGTCTACCTAAAAGACGGGCGTGCCAAGGTTGAGATCGCGCTCGCCAAAGGCAAGAAAGCCTACGACAAGCGAGCCACCATTGCCAAGCGGGATGAAGCCAGAAGCAACGAAAGAACCTCAAGAGTTCGATAGAGATCGGCCGATTAGTTGGTTAGCCAGGTGGGGAAATTACCCATCCGGCTAAGGCTACCGGCAAGGAGATACTCAATGCCACCTTCCACCATCGGCGGAATCAACCTGCTTCCTGAGCGCGAGAAACGCGCCATCTACGCCCGATACATCCCCACTGCCCTGCTTGAAAAATACAATATCCCGCCGCTTACTTCTGCGGGAGGCTATAACCTGTTGCAGTTCCGCTTTGACAGCGGCACAACCGACGTGGAAATGCGCCTGTATCACGAGGTTAACTTCCCCGACCCGATCTTGTACGCGCATATTACAGATACCATGAACGGTCAGATCCACGTTCTGCTCTATATTCTCAACGACCCTTCATCCCAACGCTACGATGTGGATAAAACAGCAGACGGCTCACCCACTCAATTTGGCACCCTGCGCAGAAATATCGAAGCTGAGAGAACAGCTCTTGAAGCCGGGCTGGCTCCCGGTCAGGTGCGACGCGGATTAAGGTTATTAGGTCAGGCAATTGATGCTTTTGAAGTCTTCGTCACTGCCCTCGGACACGATATGTACTTTGTCGAACCCCTGTACTATCACAATGCGGTCATCTTTGAGAGGTATGGATTTAGTTACCAAATGGGTAAAAGGTTAATGGACAGCATCCACGCGGGGTTTCAAACTGGCGGCGATCTGACAGCGCAACTGGATGGCTCCACCCCGTTTCGTCAGCCAGAGGCTGCGGATGGGATTCGCAAGCGTTCATGGGCGATCCATGACGGCATTCTTGGCGAACCATTCACAAATGTGACGATGTACAAGCGTGTCGGAAAGTCTGCTGGCATCAATACAGCGCCAGATTGCAAGTGGTAAAAAATATTTAAATAAAAAGAGAAACCGTTGAGGTTTCTCTTTTTATTTACGACCCGGGGAAGCCTCCAGGATGATGTTGCCCAATTTTTCCAAAGAACGCTCAATGACATAATTAAATTCGGCAGCATTTAATCGAATGAAATTTGCATATTGATGAGTGGCGGAAAAAACATAACCCGGAGCAAGTGTGATCTTTTCTTCCAGCGCCTTTTTGTAAAGCCACAACGAATCCACGCCCTCTGGCAGCTGCACCCAAAGCACAAAACCGCCAAAGGGACGAGTTAGGCGAACGCCGGGCGGAAAATGACGAATTACCGCGCTCGACATCAAATCGACATTCCGGGCGTATTCACGCCGAATGCGCCGCAAATGATGATCGTAACCGCCACTTTCTATGAAATCTGCGATGGCGTATTGAGGCAATGTTGGGGGTGAAGCACTGATAGTGAATTTCAACCACTCCACTTCCGCTTTGAATCTTCCCGGGGCGATCCATCCGATTCGCAGACCGGGACTGATATCCTTTGAAAATGCCGAGACAAGCATCACCAATCCTTTTTTGTCGAAGGACTTGCAAACCAGCGGACGCTTCTCGCCAAAATACAATTCGCCACAAACATCATTCTCTATTAATGGGATCTCGTGGCGGGACAGCAGGTCTACCAGTTCCTTTTTCTTTTCGTCCGGCATTTGACTTCCAAGCGGATTATTGAAATTGGAAATCGCGATCACCGCTCGTATTGGGTTATGTTGAATCGCGAAAGACAAAGCCTCCAAATTGATGCCATCTCGTGGATGAGTGGGAATTTCCAGTGCGCGCAGTCCGTGCACTTCCAAAGTTTGCAGGGTCCCAAAATACATTGGTGATTCAATGGCTACAATATCTCCCGGACGGCAGACCGCGTGCAAGCACAGATCGATCGCTTCCAATCCGCCTGATGTGATCATTACATCACCCGGGGAAAGCTGACAACCTGAAAGAGCAGCGCGCTTTGCGATCTGGATCCGAAGTTCCTCCAGACCGGGTGGGATAAGATACTTATGAACATCCACCGATTGCCGCCGAATCGCTCTGGCAAGCGCCTGATTGATCTTTTCGGTAGGCAAATAGTTGGGGTTGGGTAATGCCGCTCCAAGCTGAACCAACTCTGGGACCGTCGAATCACGCATCAACATCATCGCCAACTCATGCAGGCTGACCTGGCTTGGGTCTTTGGCGGGAGAGGATATCTCGGGTTCGGGCGCCTGTCCGCCCATCCTGGACCGCACATAATATCCCGACTGCGGACGTGCTTCGATCCAGCCTTGATTTTCTAAAAGTAGATATGCCTGCAGAACAGTGCTGATGCTGACACTCTGCTGCCTGCTCAACTGCCGCACAGACGGGATACGATCCCCAACCCGGTAGGTTCCCTTCTCGATCAATGCGATCAGGTTTTCTGCCAGCGAGCGATAGAGAAAGAGGGAATTGGTTTCAGTTTTCATTGGGATGACAGTTTGGAAATAAATAACCAGTACAGTTGATTATAGCACCCACTGTACTGGTTACAATTTTGCATATTTGCATCTGTATCTATTGAGTCAAAATCTGTAAAATGAGTTTACATATTTAAAGGAGTTTATATGATCGCAATCGAACAAAGCAAGCAAATAGACCTCAATCTACATCAACACCAGATCCTAAACCTCCCTCACCCACACTCCGGTATGTCCATTGAATGCGAACAAGGCGTCGTTTGGATCACCAGCACCGGGGATATTAATGATTACACGTTGGCAGCGGGCGACCAGTTTCTAGTTCAAGATTCAAGACCTTTGATCATTGAAGCTGTTCAGGATGCGGTTGTCAATTTGAAAGACACAAACGAGAAATTTGCAGTTCATGTAATTCCATAGTCCGCCCGGCGTAAGGCAGGCTGAACAACAAAAATCTCCGTTCTCGCATCAAACGGAGATTTTTTAATTAACCCAAATTTATTTCTAAGTACAGGACATCATCATGGACGCCCCTTCTATTCTTGGATTGATCGGTACCTTGCTAGACCTCATTCGTGCGGCGCCTCAACTGGGAAGGTTGATCCGCGCTCGAAAATCATTCGGCGTATCTGTGGATACTTCTGGAACAAGCTGTGTCGTCAGCCTGGGTTGGACGGTTTATGGGGTCGTCACAAATCAACCATTCGTTACGCTTGCCTCCGGCGTTATGGCAAGCTTTTTCTTCATCATTACGGTCGTCGCGTTGCGGCTAGGTCGAAGCGTTAGCGAGTTTAGGATCGCTCCGCTTTGGTTGATCATTCTGCTCGCAGCCGGTCTGTCATTCGGGACTAACGGACTCGGCGCGGTGCTTTCAGTCAGCGTGCTGGCGTCGAACATCCCTCAAATACGGGTGGCTTACAACGAAAAAAATCTTTCCACCCTATCACTGGAAACATGGTTGTTGTCACTCACCGGCGGAGTGGTATGGGGGTTCTATGGCATCCTCGGGATAGACTTTTCGATCATAGCTTCCGCGTTCTTTCAAGTCACCACCAGCATCATGATCATCATCCT
>JAGNWT010000052.1 GCA_017985935.1 Anaerolineales bacterium
CTGTCATCCGCACGGCGCATGAGAACGGCTGGTTGTGGCTGGCTTTTCTCGAAGCTGATGGTCAGCGCATTGCGGCGGCGCTCAACTTTGATTACAACAACAAATTATGGGGCTATAACGCAGGGGTCAACCGCGACTTCATGGACCTTTCTCCCGGCTGGGTGCTTCTTGGCAATGTGTTGCAGTGGGCTTGCGAGAACAAGCGCACCGAGTTCGATTTTATGCGCGGCGATGAAGAATACAAGTATCGCTTTGGCGCGGTCAATCAATATGTGATGCGGGTAAAACTGACACGCGGATAGTCCACGTGCACTTTGCAAATGCTTTTGCTCACGCGGGGATTTTCTCACAGATCGCAGGCAGGAAAAGGTGAAAGAAAAGATCATATTAATTACAGGAGCCACCAGCGGAATTGGAAAACAAACCGCGTTGACTCTGGCAAAAATGGGCGCGCGGATCATTGTTACCGGGCGCAGTGAAAAAAGCGGTTTGGAAGCAGTCGATGAAATCAAACGATCGAGCGGAAACACTGCGGTTGACCTGCTTTTGGCAGATCTTTCCAAACAGGCGGATATAAAATCCTTAGCAGTCCAAGTCAAAGAAAAATATGACCGCCTGGATGTTTTGATCAATAATGCCGGGTTGGCTGCCTCAAGCCGCCAAATCACTGAAGAGGGCGTCGAGTCAAATTTTGCGGTCAATGTGGTTGGACCTTTTCTTCTCACGCATCTATTGCTGCCGTCACTGCAAGCCAGCCAATCTGCGCGGGTGGTCACTCTGATGGGCGGTGATGTTCCCAATAAATTGGAAACGGATAATTTGCAGGGTGAACTTAATTTTGATGGGCTGAATTCCTATTCCCAATCCAAACTGGCCATGATGACGGTCATGCATGAATTTTCGCAATCGATGCGGGGTTCCAAAATAACCATGAACATTTGCTACCCAGGTCAGGCCAGCACGAACATGACGCGCAGCGTCACCCCTGAAATGCTGCCCAAGAGCATGCGATGGATATTCCCTATTTTCAAGTTGATGACCCGGCCGGATAACGGAAAGTCTGCGGCGAAGGCATCGCGCTCCTCGGTTTACCTGGCCTCCTCTAAAGAGGTTGAAGGAGTCACGGGAAAGTATTTCGACCCGAAATGCAAAGAAACTGCCATGCCTGCGGTCGTGTTTGATGCCGAGATTCGAAAAAAATTATGGGCGCTGGTGCATCAACTCTCAGGCGTTCAGGCTTGATCTTCGGTCACTAAATCGTTCCGCTCTCCTCATATTTTCGTGATTTTTATCTCCACGATTGGTAAGGGTTGGCACTTTACATCCCATCCAATCATCATAGAATATATTGGCTTTTGTAAATTGTGCTTTCCCGCCATTGGGATTATGATAAAAGTCAATATTGGAGGTTTCCATGCGAGATTTAACAAACGAGATCCTTGAACTGATCCGCCGCACTTCGTCCAGTCTGCCGCCAGATGTGGAAAAGCGCTTGCGGGCGTCGATCGAAAAGGAAGAGCCGGGTTCTGCGGCGCGCGGGGCGCTGGAGACCATCCTCAAGAATGTTGAACTTTCCCGCGCGCAGTCCACGCCCATTTGCCAGGATACAGGCACGCCGATCTTTTACGTGCATTACCCGGTGGGTTGGTCTACTAGAAAACTCAAAGAGCAGATCCGCTCTGCGATGGCAGAAGCAACTAAAAAGTCGTATATGCGACCGAATGCCGTGGATGCCGTTTATGATAAGAATACCGGCAACAATCTCGGGGGCGATGATTTCCCCTATGTCCATTTTGAAGAAGTTGAAGGCGATGATCTCACCATTGAGTTGATGCTCAAGGGTGGTGGATGCGAGAATGTCGGCCGACAATATTCCCTGCCCGATAGTTCTGTTGGCGCGGGTCGTGACCTTGCAGGTGTACGCAAGGTGGTGCTCGATGCGGTGCAGAAGGCGCAGGGGCAGGGATGCGCGCCCGGTATTCTGGGCGTGTCCATTGGGGGTGACCGCGGTTCTTCATATATTAAATCCAAGGAAGTGTTGTTCAGCGAGATGGGCACACGCAACGAAGATCCCAAACTTGCCGAGCTTGAAGAACGCCTGACCAGTGAAGCCAACGAGATGGGCATTGGCCCGATGGGCTTCGGCGGCAAGACCACCGTGCTCGATACAAAGATCGTCGGTTTGAGCCGCCTGCCCGCTTCATATTTTGTTTCTGTTTCATATATGTGCTGGGCTTATCGCCGCCGCAAGATGACGGTGAAGGGCGAAGAGATCACTTACGATTAGGAGATCATGATGAAATCAATAACCACTCCAATCACTGACGAAGCCATCCGCGACTTGAAGGTCGGCGATGCGGTCTCGCTCTCTGGCATGATGGTCACCGGGCGCGATGCGGTCCACAAGTGGATGATGGAAACTTTTATAAAGAAGACCCGCGAGCCTCAGGGCGATGATCTGCAGGTCTATGAGGAATTGAAGAAACTGTTGAACGGCTCGGTGATCTATCACTGCGGACCGGTCGTTTCCGGGCTGGATACGAAAGACTATAAGTTTGTGGCGGCCGGCCCCACCACCTCGATCCGCGAGGAGCCGTATCAAGCTGATGTGATGAAGCACTTCAATCTCAAAGGGGTGATCGGCAAGGGCGGCATGGGAGCCAAGACTCTCAAAGGCTGCGAAGAGACTCCCGCCGTGTACTTCCACGCCATTGGCGGCGCGGCTTCCTACATTGCAAAGACCGTGGTCAAGGTTCACGGTGTGTTCAAAATGGACTTTGGGGTGCCCGAGGCGATCTGGGTCATCGAAGTGAAGGACTTTCCCGTGGTGGTTACGATGGATTCGCATGGCGGCAGCCAGCACGCGGTGATCGAATCTGAATCGAAGAAGGTTTTGGAAGACCTGTTTACGCGCTAGTATCTTTGGGATCAGAGAACGGGACTGCCTTTCATTGGGCGGTCCCGTTCGTTTTTTAAACGCCCATGCAGGTTGTAAATGGATATATAATGAAAACATCATGTTCAGCCGCTTGCGTCAATTGCTTGCATTGCCTGTTTTTGAGGACGATGAAAAAACACGGGTTTCGCAGTTCATGGTCAGGTTCTCATGGATGGCGATCTTTGTTGTATTTCTTTTGATCCTGACGCGCTTTGTGCTGCTGACCGATGCGGGGGTGATCCCGGTTCTGATCCTGTTCGCTGTTATTCTGCTCCTCTTTTTAATTCAATACATTGCCAGGCTGGGACACGCGCACATCGCAAGCGTGTTCGTTGTGTTTGGCTTATGGCTGCTGATGAGCGGTCTGGCATGGTACGCCGACGGCATCCGTGATCTGGGCATCGTAGCCTACATTGTTGTCATCATCCTTTCAAGTTTTCTGTTGGACTGGCCGTTTGCATTGATCATTTCGCTGTTGAGCATTGGGTCGGTCTGGTTCTTTGCCATCCTGGAAAAATCCGGCATGCGCACCCCGCATTGGGACGATCCCATCAGTTATGCGCGTGACCTGACCGGGATCATCATCCTGATCGGGGTGCTGACGTATCAACTCATTGGCGGCTGGCTTCGCACTCTGCGGGCTGCGCGCCTTGAATTGGAAGTGAGATTGCGTGCCGAAGAAAAGCTCAAACTGCAGGCGGAATATTTATCCGCTTTGAACGAGACCGCGCTCGGGTTGTTGAACCGTTCTGAGATCCAGCCGCTGCTCGAATCGATCCTGAAGCGGGCGTGTGATCTGATGGAAACCGAGCATGGCGTGATCGACCTTGTCCTGCCGGATGGTTCCGCTTTGCGGCAGGATGTAGGGAGCGGCACCCTCGCCAAATATAATGGGGCATTCACTCATAAGCATGAAGGGGTTTCCGGCGCTGTTTGGCGCAGCGGACAACCCAAGGTGGTACAGGACTATCGCGGTTGGGATCAAAGCCTGCCGGAGTTCGCCGAGGCCGGGTTTGATGCGGTGATGGGTGTGCCGCTGATGGTGGGGGAGAGTGTGATCGGCGTGCTGGCAGTATCTTATATCGAACAGAATCGCACCTTCACTCTGGAGCAGGTGAAATTGATGGAACAGTTCGCGGCTCTGGCTGCGCTGGCCATTGATAACGCACGCTTAACCGAGCAGGCTCAAAAAGAGATCATCGAGCGCAGGGAAGTGGAAAGAGAGTTAAGGGCCATTCTCAACTCCATTCCAGATATGATCTTTGAAGTTTCCAAAGACGGCACCTTTCTGGATTTCATGGCCTCATCAGAATATCAGCCGGTCATGTCGCCTTCGCAATTCCTCGGAAAAAAAGTGCAGGACCTGTTCCCGAAGACCATTGCCGATCAGACCATGTTCGCTCTTGGACGTACGCTCGAGACCGATCATGTCCATGCCTATGAATATGGGTTGCCCCCGGGTAAAGAAGAGCAATTCTTTGAAGCCCGCGTATCTGCCATTTCACCTGAGTCTGCCATGATCATGGTTCGTGAAATCAGCCAGCGCAAATGGGTGGAGGACGAGCGCGAGAAACTGATCAACGAGCTGGAAGGCAAGAACGCTGAACTCGAACGATTCACTTACACCGTTTCGCATGACCTGAAATCCCCGCTGATCACCATCAAGGGTTTTCTTGGATTCATTGAACAGGATGCGGTGAATGGGAATCTTTCACGCCTGCGGTCAGACATTACCCGCATCTCTGATGCCACCGACAAGATGCAGAACCTGCTCAATGAGCTGCTTGACCTCTCACGGGTCGGGCGCTTGAATACGGTATATCAAAATATCAAGTTTGAAGAACTTGCGCATATGGCAGTGGAACTTGTGCAGGGACGTCTATCGGCGGCAAATATTCAGGTGCGCATCCACGAGAACCTGCCCGTGGTCTATGGCGACCGCCAGCGGCTGATCGAAGTTCTGCAAAACCTGATCGACAACGCTGCCAAGTTCATGGGGGATCAACTGTTGCCTCTGATCGAGGTCGGTCAGCGAGATACCCGTGATGGCATGCCGGTCTTCTTCGTGCGGGATAATGGCGTGGGGATCGATCCCTCACATTACGACCGCATCTTCGGGTTGTTCAACAAACTGGATGCGAATTCCGAAGGGACGGGCATTGGGTTGGCCCTTGTAAAGCGGATCATCGAAGTCCATGGCGGGCGGATCTGGGTCGAGAGCGAGCTGGGAACAGGCTCCACTTTCCTTTTTTCACTCCCTGCCGGCTCTGAATCCTGATCCATTTCCCTCGTCATTCTCACGCGTCTGACTTCGGGGTATACTCTCAATAACCCGGAAACAAAGAGGAGATTAATACAAATGAAACGAGCCGTGAGTATCAGCATTGGGTCATCCAAGCGGAACAAGGCTGTTGAAGTGACTCTACTTGGCGAAAAGGTCAGTATTGAGCGTATCGGCACGGATGGAGATATGGAAGCGGCCGCCCTTAAATATAAGGAGCTCGACGGCACTGTGGATGCTTTTGGGGTGGGCGGCGCAGATCTGGGCGCGCTCGTAGACGGTAAATGGTTCCCGCTGTATTCCGTCCAGCCGATGGTGCGCTATGTAAAGAAAACCCCCCTCGTCGATGGCGGCGGGTTGAAGAACACACTTGAGAATAAGGCGCCGGCTTTTATTGACAAGAAGCTCGGCGAATATATTAATTCGCGCGGACGCAAGGTGCTGGTCACTCTTGGCATGGACCGTTGGGGACTCTCGAAGAGTTTTGTGGAAGCCGGGTACGAGGTTGTCTTCGGAGATTTCATGTTCGGGCTCGACATCCCGCTTGCCATTCACAAGCTCAGTCAGTTGAAGGTCCTTGGGAATTTGCTCATGCCCATCGTGGGTCGCCTGCCGTTTGAATGGATCTACCCCACCGGTGAAAAGCAGGAGAAGCGCACTCCCAAATGGGGCAAGTATTATGATTGGGCCACCGTCATTGCAGGCGACTGTCACTATATCAAACGCTTCATGCCCGATAACCTGCAAGGGAAGGTGATCGTCACCAATACCACCACGCCGGAAGATGTGGAGCAGTTCCGCAAGTTTGGTGTGAAGTATCTTGTCACCACCACCCCCGTGCTCGAAGGAAGATCCTTTGGCACGAATATGATGGAAGCCGCTTTGGTGGCCGTCTCCGGCAAGGGACGCCCGCTCACCTGGGATGAGCTTTCTGAAATGCTCGACAAACTTGGTTTTGAACCTCAATTGCAGGAGTTGAACTAAATTATGGATGCGATCGTAACTGCGGGCGGGATCCCGCAATCTGGTGACCCGCTCTACGCCTATTCGAACGGCAACTCAAAAGCGCTGATCGATGTGGCTGGCAAGCCCATGGTTCAGTGGATCCTTGACGCGCTGGGCGAATCAAAAAAAGTGGATAACGTGATCGTGATCGGTCTGACCGCCAAGAGTGGGCTGACCTGCAAAAAGCCGATGCACTTCGTCTCGAATCAGGGACGCATGCTTGCCAACATTGTGGCGGGCGTGAACAAGTCCATTGAGTTGAACAAGAAGAGCGAGTATGTGCTCGTTGTCTCTTCGGATATTCCCGCCCTCAAAGGCGAGATGGTCGATTGGCTGGTCAAGACCGCCATGGAAACCAAAGACGAGATCTATTACGGGATCTGTCCGCAGGATGTGATGGAAGCCCGCTACCCGACTTCCAAGCGCACTTATACCAAGTTAAAGGATATGAACGTCTGCGGCGCAGATGTGAACATCATCCACGTTAATCAGGTCACCCAGCATCTTGAAACCTGGGAGAAGTTGATCGGCTCACGCAAGAGTCCGCTGGCTTCGGCCGCTGTGATCGGGTTGGATACGCTCTTTCAGTTATTCACCCGCCAGCTCACCCTCGAAGCCATGGTCAAGCGCGCCTCCGAACGCATCGGCGTCAAGGGACGTGCCATCATCTGGTCTCAGGCAGAGCCATGCATGGACGTGGACAAACCGCACCAGCTAGAGATCATGCGTGATGACCTCACCCAGCAGCAAAAGAAGGAATCCGCTGCGGCAAAGAAAGCCGCACGCAGCAAGGCAAAGGCAAAGAAAGCATGAGTCTGCGTTCACTGCTTGAACTCGATGCCCGGCTTTCCGACCGCCTGCGAGTGGCTGAGAAGCCGGGTCTTTTGCGCAGCATTGCCGTCTTCTTTGCCCATTCCGGCGACTCGTGGTTTTGGTGGGCTGCGCTCATCATCTTCTGGTTTATCAGCAACACCTTCTGGAAACAGTGGGAAGTGGTTGAGTTTTTCGGCATCCTGGGATTGGCAGGCGTGGTGCTGGCCATCAAGTTTCTTGTCCGCAGGGAGAGACCGCAGGGCGAGTGGGGCGGGATCTACCGAAACACTGATCCGCATTCCTTCCCATCCGGACACGCCGCCCGCGCTTTTCTGATCGCAGTCATTGGAACCGCTCTTGCCCCGCCGTGGCTGGCTCTTGTCCTTTGGGTGTGGGCTCCGCTGGTGGCTCTTGCACGAGTCGCCATGGGTGTGCACTATCTGTCAGATGTAGTGGCAGGTGCGGTGTTGGGAGTGATCGTGGCTCTGATCGGTTTGCAGATCTATCAGCCCATGATCGACTGGTTCTTCTCGATCAGCGGGATTTCCCTCTGGTAGCCTGATTTCTCAGACCCAAAGCGGAGCCGAATTTTCGGCTCCGCTTTTTTCTTAGAACACGAAGGGATTGAAGTTTGTGTCGCGGTCGTAGTGATCCTCGCCTTCTGCGCGTTTCAAGGCGTTAACAACAAGATATGTGAGCGGGGTCATTAATACTTCAATGGTTACCTTGAAAAAATAATTGGTCACAGTGAGGGTGAGGAACAGACTCCACGGAAAGACCCCGAATGCCGAGGCGACGATCACGAAGAGAGCGCTATCCACCAGCTCGCCGACCAGGGTGCTGCCGATGGTGCGGGACCATAGCCAGCGTCCGCGGGTGAGTATTTTCATTCTGGCGAGGATGAAGGAGTTGCTAAATTCGCCCAGCCAGAATCCTGTCAGGCTTGCCAGCACGATCCCGCCGCTGCTCATCCCACCGAGGATGGATCGGTACGCGGTATCTCCGGCATACCCCTGCCAGGTGGACTCTCCCGGCAATGCCCCGATCACCCAAAAGACCAGGGCAGCCAGGGCAAGTGAGAAGAATCCCGTCCAGATCACACGGCGCGAGTATTTGTAGCCGTAGACTTCGGTTAGAATGTCGCCAAAGACATACCCAACCGGAAAGAGAAGTGTGCCCGCGTCAAATGCCATTGGAATGTTGAGGATGCTGAAGCCCAGGTCCACGATCTTGGCAGAAGAAGCGATATTGCTGATAATCAGCACTGCGATGAAAATACCGAGAATGATGTCGAAGTAACGGAACGATTTTGTATCCATACGATTTCCTGTGTCACAAGAGGTTTGAATGAAAACTTATACCTTTCGCCTGAAGCCCGCGCAAGACCTGTTCGACTCCATTGAAGCATTTACAGCGGAGCATCAGATCGCCGCCGGCTGCGTTCTTTCATCGGTTGGCAGCCTGACCCATGCCACGCTGCGCCTTGCGAACCGGTCTGCTTATAACGAGTATGAAGGTCATTTCGAGATCGTTTCGATGACAGGCACGGTCTCAACCAACGGTTCGCACATCCACGTTGCCATCTCAGATGGTGACGGCGTGACGATCGGCGGACATCTCGTTTCAGGGTGCAAAATCTACACCACAGCAGAGATCGTGATTGCTGTGTTCGATGACGTGGTTTATAAACGCGAACTTTTTGAGAACGATTCGGGGTATGAGGAATTGGTGGTTTATAAAAAATAGGGACACGCTGTTGTCGTGTCCCCTTGGGTATTATCTCAGCGCGTCCAAAAATTCTTCCTGGTTTCTAACTATTTCCTTGAATCCCAGCTTTTTGCCCAACCTCGTCAACTGCGGCGGGTCTACATAGGTCTGGGACAGGATCTCTTCCTGCCCGAGCACCTCGCGTGCGGGACCATCCAACAAAACCTGTCCCTTCGATAATGCGATCACACGCTCAAAGTTCTCGGCGCAGAAATCAATATCGTGGGTGATGGTGATGACCGTCTTGCCTTCCCGCTTTAACTCTGCAATGACATGCGCGATGCGCGCCACATTGACCGCGTCCTGCCCGGTGGTGGGTTCATCAAAAATTACGATGGATGTATCCATTGCGATCACGGATGCCAGCGCGACCATTTTTCGCCAGGTGGGTGACAGGTCGTAGGGATTGTCCCCGGTCTTGTCGCTGAGTTCGGTCAATGTCAGCGCGCGTTTGACCAGTTCATCCATCTTCTCGGCAGAATATCCCAGGTTCCGCGGACCGAACCGCACTTCGGTTTCCACATCTCTTGAAAATAATTGCTCGTCGGGATTTTGAAACACATACCCAACCCGTGAGGCAAGTTTTGCCACGGAATTTTGTTTCGTGTCCCAATCGCCGACCATGACCGAGCCGGATGTGGGCTGCAACAATCCGTTGAAATGTCTGACGAGGGTGGTTTTGCCCGCGCCGTTCTGCCCGACGATGGCAACCTGCTCGCCTGCTTCGATGCTGAGTGAAATACCTTGCAGGGCTTGCAATCCGCTGGGGTAGGTGAAGTGGAGGTCTTTGATTTTGATGTTCATAATTTATATCGGGGCTCCCCGCCTACTTCTTGAATCCTTTCACGGCTTCGTCAAGCGTAACAGGCAGATTTTCTTTTTTCCACAATCCTTGTTTCTTTGCTTCTCTTGCTGTGGAAGTGTAACGTGAAAGACCGAAACCATTTTCAGCCAGCAGATCAGAGGTCAGCACTTCGTTCGGTTTGCCTTCAAGCAGGATCTGCCCATCTTTCAATGCGATGACCCGGTCGGCGAAGTTCGCGATCCATTCCATTTTATGTTCGACCATCACCACGGTCATGCCGCCTTCTGCCATCTTGCGGATGACGCTGAATACTTCGCGGGTGCCGATCGGGTCCATTTGCGAGGTCGGTTCGTCGAGGACGAGCAGCTTGGGCTGCATGACCAGGATCGAGGTCAGGGCGACCCGCTGTTGTTGCCCGCCGGAGAGCGAGTAGGGCGAGCGGTCTGCCAGTTCGGTGATATCGGTCAATCTCAAGGCTTCATCCACGCGGACTTTGATCTCATCACGCGGAACGCCGGTGTTTTCCAAACCGAAAGCGATCTCTTCAAAGACGGTGTACTTGGCGCCGCTGATCTGGTTGAATGGATTTTGAAACGCCAGCCCAACGTTCATGACCCATTCATCGAGCGTGGACTTGCTCGACTCCACGCCCGCCACTTCAATGCTTCCGCTGATCTCGCCTTTGAAGAAATGCGGCACGAAACCAGCCAGCGCGTAACACAGCGTGGACTTGCCAGCGCCGTTCGGACCAACGACCGAAACGAATTCACCTTCCTGAATTTGCAAATTGATGTTTTGCAGGACGGGCGTTTTGGTGAACTGATATTTATAGGTGAGGTTTTGAAGGTTTACGAAAGCCATAGGTTCAATGCAATGGAGAGGATGACGAGCAGGATGAGTACCCCGCGAAGGGTGCTGTCAAATTTTGTGTCGGGGATCTGGTGCAGGGAAGTCCTCGGTCTTTTGGATGTGAAGCCGCGCGCTTCGATGGCGATGGCGCGTTCCTCCACTTCTGCCAGTGACCCAAACACCAGCGGACCGATGAGTGGGATGAGCAAGCCCATCCGCTTGAGGAAACTGCTTTCGGTATCCAGCCCGCGTGAACGCTGGGCGGCGATGATGGTCTGCGCCTTGGCTTGCATCTGCGGCAGGATCTGCAGCGTGGAAATGATGACGTAGGCGAATTGCCCGGGCAGCCCGCGTCGAGTCAGGTCAGACATTAACTCGCTGGGGTGGGTGGTCAGCAAAAGAAAGGCGAATGCCGAGACCATGACGAAGACCCGCATGGCATTGCGGAAGGCGAACATCATGCTTTCCTGCGTAACATCCAGGAAATAGAACTTGAAGATCACGTCCTCCCCGAGCGGTTGGAAGAATGCCTGCATCAGAAACAGGAATCCCGCCGCGGGCAGGATGAGGCGGATGGCGGTCTTGAAAAATTCCGCGCCTACTTTTCCGATCAATCCCAATGGGATGATGGCGATCAATACCAGCAGATGCGGGGTCCAATACCACGGACTGGTGAAGATGATCAGGATCAATGCCAGGGTCAGGTAGACCTTGGTGAGAGGGTTGAGACCATGGATGATACTGTCACGTTTTACATAAAATGAAAGTCGCTCATGCATAAGTAGCGATTATAAACGACAAAAAAAGACCAGGCTTTCGCCTGATCTTTTTTGATGAAAATTTGTCGTTGAGTGTTATCCGCCGAGGATGTTGCGCAGCATGAAAGCCGCGAACAGCACAAGCAGAACGACCACGCCGACGGCGATGTACAACTGGTTCTTGTTCGCGCCGCCTTCCACCGCGGCTTGTTCCGCTTTGGGGAATCCACCGATGGTGCGCTTGGGCAATCCTTGAATGATGGCGAAAGCCAGCATGGCGGTGGTGATCTTATCCACAGGTTCGGTCAGGAAGCTTGTGCTGACCACAGCCGACCAGATTCCCTGCCCGGTCTGGAGCAGGTAGGCAGTGATGAATGAGGATCCGCTGGCAGTGATGCCGCCGAAGAGATACACGGCGATCGGGGTCGAGACGATGGCGGCGGTGAGCGCGACCACAAAACCTGTCACGACAACCTTCCACCAGCTCTTGAAGAAGCCCCAGCTGGCCATCCGTCCGGCCATGTAGCCGATCATCGCGGCAACCGGCCACCAGGGCAGCGCACCGAGGTCGATGGCAATGCCCCAAATGATATTGGAGAGCGCGCCTGTCAATGCGCCGGCCCACGGTCCGCAGAGAACAGCGACCAGCACCGTTCCGATCGAATCAAGGAAGACTGGCAACTTGAGCAGAAGTACGATCTGCCCAACGGCGATATTGATGGTGATCGCTATCGGGATAAGAACCCAGGTTTGGGTATTGAAATTGTTTTTGATCTTCTCGAACATGGTATCCTCCAAAAAAATGAATGACCGACGATCTGATTGATAACAACACTTCCCAATGCCAAACGTCACGTTAGGGATTTTGCCAGTTTCTCCATCCTTTCCATGAATAACTCCATAAAGACCCGCGGACGAACGCCAAGCGCAACTTTCATGTTCGCGGGTTTTTGGGTCATGCGGTAAAAATCTGCGAAGGTGCTTCCCATCGAAACACCTCCCGACAGGTCAACATCCACATACAGTTCCTGGTAATCGCAGATCTCGGGCATGAAGGTAAGCGCCATCGTCATCGGGTCGTTGATCACGCAGCCTTCGATGTGCTGGTACTCGTCATGAAATTCCATGTAGAAGCGGGTGGCATCTGCAATGAACGAAGTGATCGGTGAGGCGGTCTTGAGCAGCCTGTTGAGGTCTTCCTTCAGGAAGATGCAATCGTAGGTCACATCCAAGGGCGTGAGCGTGATCGGCATGCCGGAATGGAAGACCATGTGCGCCGCGTGCGGGTCTACATAAGTATTGAATTCTGCCAGCGGGGTGGTGTTGCCTTCATGGCGGATCGCCCCGCCCATAATGAACACCTCTTTTACATTTTTCGCGATGCGCGGTTCCTGTCTGAGAGCCAGGGCGATATTGGTCAGGGGACCGATCGCCACCAGAGTCATCTCGCCAGGGTTGGACATGATCTTGTCGATCAGGAAATCGCATCCATTCTGGGACTGGGGCCGGGTCAGCGGTTCTGGAAGTTTGGCATACCCGATGCCGTGCTCGCCGTGTGTTTCCGGCGCCAGCAGGGAAGGCTGAACCAGCGGAAGCTCGCATCCCGCATAGACCGGAATGTGCTCTGCTTTCGCCAGCTCCAGAACTGAAAGAGCGTTGACCGTTCCCTGCGCGGTGGATGAATTTCCATGCACCACACTTAATCCCTCGAGCGAAATCTCGGGAGATGCCAGCGCGAGGAGAATGGCTAGTGAATCATCGATCCCGGGATCGGTGTCTAGAATAATTCGTCTTTTCATTGAGTGGGTTCCTCCATCGAGCGGCAAAGTGTCTCCATGCGTTGGAGGAACAATTCCACAAAGTCTCTTCCGCGCACATCCAGCGCAACCCTCATGTTGGCCGGTTTTTTGGAGACCTTCATGAAGTCTGCAAAGGTATTGCCGTTCCCCACGCCGCCTGAAATATCCACATCCACATGATGCTCTTCAAATGTGAACAGTTCTGGTGCGAGGATGACCGCCAATGTGAGCGGGTCGTGCAGGGCGCAGCCATCGAAGCCTTCGTACTTTCTGTAGAAGTCCATGTAGTCAGATGTTGAGTCACGCACAAAGCGGGCAATGCGTGAATTGATCCGATTCAGGTGTTCGATGTCTGCGTAGGTGAGCAGACACTTGTAGGTCGCGTCGAGCGGAACCAGAGTGATGGGGATGCCGGAGTGAAAGACAATGTGAGCGGCGTGCGCATCGGCGTGGATGTTGAACTCTGCCAGCGGCGTGACATTCCCGCCCTGACGGATCGCTCCGCCCATGATGATGAGTTCCTTTATCGCGGGCACGATGCGCGGGTCCTTGCGGATCGCCAGTGCGAGGTTGGTCATGGGTCCGATGGTGAATAATGTGATCTGCCCAGGTTCAGCAAGAATGCGTTCGATCAAATAATCGATTGCGTGCTGTTTTACCGGCTGCGCCTTTGGTTCTGTCAGGTTGGCTTGACCAAGCCCGCTTGTGCCATGCACCGCTTCGCCAGACTTGCCTAGCAAACTCACCAGCGGAGATTCACATCCGCGCGCAACCGGGATATGACTCGCATTTGCCAGTTCAAGGACAGCCAGCGCGTTGCGGGTGGTCTTTTCGATGCCAATGTTGCCGCAGATGGTGGTCAGCGCTTCGAGTTGGATCTCCGGCGAAGCGAGGGCGAGTAGAACGGTAAGGGCATCGTCTACGCCGGGGTCGGTGTCTAAAATGATTCGGGTTGTGGGCATGTTGTCCTGTAGGGGCGGGGCTCCCCGCTCAATGTGTGGTATCTAAAAACTCGGGCGAGGGGACCTCGTCCCTACTTGATAAATTTTTCCACTTCTTCTTTGGTGGGCAGAGACGGTTGTGCGCCAAATTTGGTAGTGGCTAAAGCGCCACAGGCACAACCATGGCGGACAGAGTCTTCGAGTGATTTGCCGCTCAACAGGGCAGAGGCGAACCCGCCGATGAAGGCATCGCCTGCGGCGGTGGTATCGACGACGTTAACTTTATACGTATCTACTTGAGTCGTTTGTTGAGCAGTTACAAGCAAGGCACCTTTGCCGCCCAAGGTCACAATGACGGTCTTTACGCCTTGCTTCATGATTTCTTTTGCGGCTTTTTCTGCCGACGTTGCATCGTTTACGGGTAAACCAGTGAGCAAAGATAATTCGCTCTCGTTGGGAATCAGAATATCCACTGTGGAAATTAATTCAGCGGGCAGAGGTTTGGCGGGAGCAGGGTTGAGGATGACGGTCAGCCCATTGACGCGGGCTTGCTGCGCGGCGTGCAGAACTGTGGGTGTGGGAATCTCTAGCTGGAGCAGAAGCAGCTTCGAGTTTGAGAAAGATGCGGAGTCGACATCTGCTGGCGAGACGTTGCCATTTGCGCCCGGTGAGAGCACAATGCTGTTCTGTCCGTTCGCATCCACCACAATGATGGCAGTGCCGGTCGCCGATGAATCAGCGATGACATGCGATGTATCAACTTGATTGGCTTTGAGATTGTCAATGAGGAATGGAGCGAAGCTGTCGCTGCCGACCCGCCCGAGCATGGCTGTTTTCACCCCTTGCCTTGCTGCCGCCACGGCTTGATTGGCACCTTTGCCGCCGGGGATGATCTGCAGATCTTCTCCGCTGATGGTTTCACCCGGCTGCGGAAAGCGCGGCGACTTGACGACGAGATCTGCATTCAAAGAACCGACTACGAAGATTTCTGTCATGGCAGGTATTTTACATTAGGTTGTAGGGCTGCGTCATACTGATTTTAATGAAATACTATAAATTAGTTATTGCAAAATGCCATGCCTTTATGCCTCTTAAAATGATACCGAAATATTTTTCTCTTTCCACAGTTGTTTCTGTGATTGTTTCTTTTTGTTTGTCTATTAACCAAGTGTGCTGCCTCCACATTTGATCATCTTCTGTTAAACCATATCCTGTACATATATAAAAGTTTCTTTTTTGCCTAAACCATAACCTGGAAGAATTTGAGTGACAGCTATTATCTTCCCCAATTTCATGCCTTACCCACCTGAATGGTATTAAGTCACCTTTCTTAAGAAGTAGATTCATGTCTGGCTCGTTTAACTTGATACATACACTTTCTCCGCCATATTTAAGTATTTTCATAGTTAATGTGTTTACATCTATAGGCGGTTGCACTTCCCCTTCAATCACATGTTTGTTTATGTCTTG
The DNA here is from genome assembly GCA_017985935.1 of Anaerolineales bacterium. Classification (GTDB taxonomy): domain Bacteria; phylum Chloroflexota; class Anaerolineae; order Anaerolineales; family Villigracilaceae; genus Villigracilis. The sequence goes on from JAGNWT010000052.1 coordinate 15,427, forward strand.
GAAAGGTCTCTTAGATGCGATCCATGTGAAACGCGTTCTTCTCCAGAATAAGTTCATTTTCCTCCTAATTAACCTATTTTTTATGGGGTGTAACTACTCCACTTTTTACATCCCATATCTCTGCGCCTTCGGAAAATTCTGACGCGAACAAGGTTAGGTCTGTGGTGGTGAAAAACACTTGATGCTCGTGTGTGACATATTTCAACAAGTCAGCACGTCGCGAGCCGTCGAGTTCCGCCATTACTTCATCGAGCAAAATGACAGGGTATTCGCCGGTGCGTTCCTTCATCCATTCCACTTCGGCGAGCTTCAATGCCAGCAGGGTGGTGCGGATCTGTCCGCGCGAACCGTAATCGCTCACGTCCGCTTTGTTGATGACGAAACGCAAGTCGTCACGGTGCGGACCAATGGTGGTCACGCCGCGCGCGATCTCTTCGCCGCGAATCTGTTTCAGTTTGGCGAGGAAGCCTTCCTGGATTTCTTTGAGTTCTATCGAAGAACGGTCGATCGCCGTATCGAGCTTCAAGCCAAGTTGACCATCGGGTTTGGGCAAGGGGTCGTAGGCGGGTTCATAGGCGAGGCGTAAAATTTCGGCGCCGCGAGTCAGCTCGTGATGCACGCGTGAGGCGAGACGCTCGATCTCCTGGATCGCCTGGATGCGCCACAGAATGATCTGCGCGCCGAACTTCACCAGCGCTTCATCCCACACTTCGAGCTGGCTGCTGTTTCCTGAACCTTCGCTCAACGCTTTGAGCAATGCGTTGCGTTGGGTGAGCGCCTGCGAATATTCACTTAATACGCGCGCATACGAAGGGACGGCTTGCGCCAGTGCGAGATTAAGATAACGGCGGCGTTCATCCGGTCCGCCTTCGATGATCTGCGACATCTGCGGCACAAAGATGACCGCGTTGAAATGTCCCATAATGTCGCTGATGTGTTTCTTCACGCCATCCAACAGGACTTCCTTGCGCAGGCGTTGTCCGTTCACGCCGGTGGGCTCGAGGATGAGCCGCACTTCAAGACGGTGCTTGGTCTTGCCGCGCTGATAGTCCGCCACGAGACGGGTCACCGCCAGCGGATTCTTCGCTTCGTGAAAGTTCACGATCTGCCGATCAGCGTGGGTTTGGAAGGATGTGAATGCCGCCAGAAAATAAATGGCTTCAAGGACGGAAGTTTTTCCCTGCGCGTTCTGCCCTACCAACACAACAGCCCGCCGTGGAAGCTCGGCATCCAGGCGGGTGAGACTGCGAAAGTTGGTGAGGGATAAATGTTTGAGATGCATGTCCTGTTAAAAATGCTCTACAGCTCGGGCTCTTCCTCTTCCATGAATTTCCACAAACGGGTGGCGAGATCGGTGAAGAGCACGCCGTTCAAATGATCGATCTCATGCTGGAAGATGCGTGCCATCCAGCCGTTCAATTTGAGCTTTTGCGGTTTGCCGTGGCGATTCAATCCCTTCACCTGGATCGACTCGTGGCGCTCCACTTCGCCTTGAATGCCGGGAATGGAGAGGCAGCCTTCCACCCCGAGAACCTTTTCTTCGGAGGCATTCACGATCTCAGGGTTGATCATTACGTATAGTTTTTTCGGCTTGGGCGGTTTTCGTTCCGCCTGTTCTTCTTCGAGAAATTCCTCATCTTCATCCTCGGAATACTCAACCACGATCAACTGCTCCGAGATGTTGACCTGCGGCGCAGCCAGCCCGACCCCGGGCGCGTCGCGCATGGTGTCGATCATGTCATCGATCAGGGTTTGCAGGTCTTTGTCGAACTTGGTGATTGGTTTCGCCTTGCGCCGTAAAATGGGTTCGGGCAGGGTCACGATCTCTCTTAATGCCATCTGATAATTTCCTTTTTTACTGAACTACTTTTTTGCGTCTTTCTTTTCATCATCCTTCGGGACAATGATCGGCGCGGCTTTGAAGGAATCCACGTTCTCGTGGTATGCCGCGATCCAGGTTGCGAACCGTTCGCGGTCATCCTTGCCGGCGTCTTCGTTCTTTTTGGCAATGCGCACCATGCGCCTGCGGTTGATATCCGCCTGCACGCCCGCGGGGTCGGCGACATCCTGAAAGTCAAACTCTGCGCCGCCCACGGTGATCTTCACCGTGCCGTAATTAAGGAGATAGGCGATCGGTCCTTCGCGGGTGTAGGAGGTGTTCAAAATGCTTTCGATCTGCGCCGCACGTTTCTCTTCCTTGCCAAAGGGCTTGCGGTCCATGTCGAAGATCTCATCCTGGGTGATCATGAAGATGTCATTCTTCCAGTCCACATATTCCCAGATCAGCCAGGCGAGGAAGGGCAGGGAAAGCATGGGGAGCGCAACCATGATCGTGTCGGGGCGGAGCGCGCCAGCGGAGTTGGGTTGGAGGAATCCCTCAGTGGGTGAGTTCCACAAGATCAATCCGCGCCAGATCTGCAGGGCAAGGAACCCCAAAAGAAAAGTCAGCGGTCTCCAGCTCTGCTGCAGGAGGACGACCCAATGCTTATGATAGATGACCTTGCCCGCATCTTCCGTACGCAGGGTGAATAAACTCCTGAAAGCGAGCCACCACAGCGGCTGGTTGGCGAGACTCTTGCTCGCGTTGACCACCGGCGGAAGTTCATCCAGCTTTTTCTTTTCAACGGGCAGCCCCAGTTTCTGGCGGATGGTATTGTTCATCACTTCTTTTTGAGAGACGGTGAGGACCGATTTTACACGTTCCCAATATTCGCGGATCATCTCCGCAGCCTGGTTTGGATGGTCCACGTAATCGAACTCGAGCCGCCCCACAAAGGTGCGCACAATGACATTGCCAAAGTCGAGCATGCGCCCGAGCTGGTCCGTCTCCACGCCTACTGAGAGAATGGTGCTCAGGGGGGCTTCTTCGCGGCTGTCGTAGATGCCGATCACTTTTTCAAGCCAGATCACACGCTGGTTGGTGACGATGTAATAATCGTTGCTCCAATCGAGCGCGTTCCATCCCGCCCAAAAAACGATAAAGATCAGTGCAAGCACGCCCAGCGCGATCGGTGTGGTTGCGGACACCAGCGTGCCCCACGCGAACAGCCCGATCGGCACGATGAGCGAAAGCACAGGCACGACCAGCGCCTGATACAGGCGGATCTTGTGCCTGCGTGCCACGAAGTAGATGATCTCTTTCGGTCCGAGCCAGTCGAACTTGGTGGCGCGCGCCAGTTTGTGGCTTTTGATCGCGACCAGAAAGTTTGGTTTCAGGTTGGGATATTTGACGAGCAGTTCTTCAAAGTGCGCGCGCGTCAGGAAGAGCAGGGTGGTGGGCTCCACAGTGGTGATCGTCGCGGAGCGGTCACGGTTCTCCACCAGTGCCTCTTCGCCGAAGTAATCTCCCGCCACCAGCCAGATCAACACTTCATTATCTTTCTTGCTGCCGGGGCGCACCACATCGACCTTGCCCCGAAAGACAATGTAAAAACCGTCGGGTTTGTCGCCGCGTTTGAACACGGTCTGATTCGCGGGCAGTTCGCGCTCTACGAACTTGGCAGCCATCGCCGCGAATTGATCATCCTTCAAGCCGACGAAGAGATGAATTTTCTTTAGGATAGCGACGCGTTGGTTGGTATCGATCACGATTTGATTCTATCAAACTTCCCGCACAATGGCACAGCCATAAGCGGGAGATTCTGCCGCAGCGGGGAGATGCCCGTCGAGCAGTGACTCAACCGCCTCGTCCAGAAAGAAGCGGGTGGGATTCCGTTGGCGGAAGGTGACATTGTCCACAGGTCCACGATAACGGAGGATGCCTTCGCGGTCAATCACAAAAACATGGGGAGTGGTCTGGGCATTAAATAGGTCTGCGACCGAACAGTCCGCGTCGAGCAGGACCGCTGGCAGGCGGCGGCTTTCTGCGGCAGCCTGCAGCGCTTCGGCAGTTTCGTTGCGGTTCGAAGCGATGCTCAACATGGTGACAGGCGAAGCCTCACGCCACTGCACGAACATGGACAGGATGGCTTTGTCGGTGCGTTCCGAATGCGGGCATTCACACGACCAAAAATTAACGATGACGATCTGCCCGCGATAATCTGACAAGCGATGGATCCTGCCGTGGAGGTCGGGCAGTGCAAAATCGGGGGCAGGTTGATTGATCTGCATCGTCAGTAATTGAAAGGCACAAAGGCGCGATCAATTCCTAATCTAAAATTTCAATGCCTGCGAGTTTCTCGACCACGCCCAGTACTGCCGAGTTATCGAGTTCGCCCATGCCCATTTCGATCATCATCTGGTAGAGCCTGGTGTTCGCTTCGGTGCCAGAGACGGGCACATCGTATTCCTTTGCCGTGTCGAGCACGATATTCATGTCCTTCAACTGCATGTAAGACTTGAAGCCCGGCTCGCGGTTGCCTGCGAACAGGCGCGGAGTTTTGATATCGAGCGCCCAGCACTGCGCCGCGCCCGCCTTGATGGCATCCACCACCTTGCGCGGATCAACGCCCGCCTTCTTCGAGAAGACCAGCAGTTCGCCCATTGCCACCATCTGCGCGGCGACCATGATCTGGTTGGCTGCTTTTGCCACCTGCCCCGCGCCCGCTTCGCCGACGTGGGTAATGGTCTTGCCCATTGCCTGAAGCACGGGCATCACCTTCTCCAATGCAGAGGTGTCTCCGCCGACCATGATGGTGAGCGTGCCGTTCTTCGCGCCGATGTCGCCGCCAGAGACGGGCGCATCGAGCGAGTAGATTCCCTTCTTTGCCAGTTCCGCCGCGATCTTGCGCGCCGACGCGGGTTTGATGGTGGAGTTGTCCACCACGATCAGTCCGTCGTGCGCAGCTTCGATGATCCCTTTTTCGCCCAGCACCACTTTTTCCACATCGGGCGAATCGGGCAGGTTGGTGAAGACAATATCCACCTGCGCGGCGACCACCGCCGGAGACGAGGCGGCTACCGCGCCTTCCGCCACCAATTCATCCACCGCGGCGCGCGAGCGGTTGTGTACCACCACGGGGAAGCCCGCCTTGAGAATGTTCCGCGCCATAGACTTGCCCATTAATCCGAGACCGATGTATCCAACTTTGAGCATGGAGAAACTCCTTGAAGTGAAATTGTTTTTCGAGATTATAACGCCCATCGCCGGTTGGACCTGTAAAAAGGAAGAGCCTGCCCCTTGAAAACAGGAGCAGGCTCAACGTTTGGGAAGATGCGGTTACTTAATCGAGTAGATGATGCTGACCGAGACGGAGACGGTCAACTGTCCCGGCTGGATGGAGACCGGCGCGCTGGCTTCCATCGCTCCGCCGCCGCCCTTGCCCATATCGTAAAGGGGCATGGGATTGATGTCGTAATAGCTGATGTTTTGAATTTCGCCAAGAGTGATGCCGGCGGCATTCGCCAATTCCTCAGCCTGAGCCTGGGCATCTTTCACTGCGAGGGCGCGGGCTTCCTTCACGGCTTCGGTCTTGTCGGCAACGTCGAACTGAATGCTGTTGATGCTGTTCGCGCCGGCGGTGATGGCGTCGTCGAGCAGGTTGCCCAGCCCATCGAGGTCGCGCACTGTGACGTAGACCGTGTTATCCACCATGTAGACGGTGCCGGTGATCGTGCCATCGGGTCCGTACTGCTGGGAGGGGTAGATGCTGAAGTTGGTGGTGCGCAGGTCTTTGTCGTCCACGCCTGCTTTCTTGAGCGCGGCGATCACGGCGTTGGTCTGCGATTTGTTCGCTTCCACGGCTTCAGAGGCGGTGGCGCCTTCATTGTGTACACCAATATAGATGTAGGCAATATCGGGGGTGAGGTAGGTGGCGCCGAGCCCGTTGACGTTCATGGTGCGGCTGACGGGCTGAGCCGCCTGGTTAATGGTGGTCGGTCCGCAGGCGCTCAGGACAAGGGCAAAAGCCAGAACTGCAAAAACTAAAATTTTGTTTGTCATTTCAAATCTCCTTTGTTATTGTTTCCCAATCTAGACGCTGGAATTAAAAAAAAGTTCCCTTGAATTTTAGCCTATTTACGACTACAATTTTGCACAAATGTTCTATGCCAATTAATTATCAGGAAATCTACACCCAGATCAAGCAGGTTGGGCAGGGCGCAAAAGAAAGAAGAAAGAAGAAGGAAGAAGCGCAGGAACTGGCGCAGAAACTTCTCGAAACCTATTCTTCTGAATTGGATGCCCTGCGCGCCAAAGTGGATTCTGCCAAACAGGCGGATGCCAATATTCGCTGCGCGGTTCCTTTGGATGAAGCCCTCGCCTCTCACCACCCCGCACCTGATCCTGTTCCAGCGACTTTGATCGCCGCTGATGGTTCACAGATCGTCCCGAATCGACATGAGGCGCTTCAATATTACGTCATCAATGTGGGGGCGATCGCCATGCAATTGGGTTCAGGCAACACCCCCGAAGTGGAAACCGACACCGAGCTGAAAGTACTCGACGATTTCGACGATACACACTACAGTGACAGCCAAGTGGCGTTGATGCGTGATGTAGCCGAGCGCAAGAAACTTTTGGAGATGGCTGAAAAATTCTCAGGCACGATCATCGCGCTGACGGAAGGTCAACTGGAATTGTGGGGCGCGGTGGACAACGAGAACGCCCGCGAATTCGAAAAGAATTTGCAAGACTACCTGAATGCACTCGAAGCCATGCACAACAAAGGCATTATCGCAGGCGGGTATGTGGACAAGCCCTCGGCGAACTGGTTCATCAAACTGCTTGAGATCGCCGCAACCCCGCAGGACGAATTGAAGAACGTCCGCAAGAATCGTTTGCTGGTAGGCGCCACAGATTATTGGATGTTCAGCCAGATCCTCGGCGAACATGAACGTTCAGCGGTCTTTGCGCTGCAAGCCAAATCTGCTGAAAAATATCGGGGCTCGCTTGGCATTCATTTCTTTTACTTGAACGTGGGCAGTGCCAAATATCCCAAGATCGCGCGCGTGGATGTGCCGCAATGGGTGGCGGAGAATCCGTCGATGCTGAATGCGCTGCATGCCGCGCTGATCGAGCAATCCAAAATCATGGGTAACAAACAGCAGTTCCCTTACATTTTGCATCGCGCCCATGAAATTGCTGTGGTCACTCACCGCGAAAAAGAAGAGATCGACCAGATGCTCTCGCGTGAATTGCTTTCGGGCGGTGGTGATATCGGTGAGAAATCGGGCAAGCAATCGGCGAAGGATTTGCAGGGCAGAGCGAGAAGATAATTCGTTAAGACCCCCTCCGCCGCTATCGCGGCACCTCCCCCAAATAAAACGGTAATGCCATCTTATTTGGGGGAGGAAGGGTGGGGCAGGAGAATTTCATGACACAACCAATCGAGATTGGACGTTTACTTCGGGCAGGAACAACGGGATTCATTGCGGGCTGCCGTGTGAACCAGTTGAGCGTGCCTTCCTTTGGGGCGCTGGTGCGCGCGCCGCTGGGGGATGGGTATCAGGTGTATGGGCTCATCCACGATATTCACATTGACGATGACGGGCTGGTGCGCCAATTGGTCACCGCCGACGGCGTGAGCGAGGAAGTGATGAAGGACAACCGCGAGCGCCGCATTGTGCCCGTGGAGATGTCCGTGCTGGCGGTGGGATACGAGCAGGATGGCAAGGTTCATCATCTGCTGCCGCCGCGTCCGCCGCTGAGTTTGGATGTGATCTATCTGTGCGAGGATAAGGATATGGTACGGTTCACCGACGCAGGGCGGTTCGGGTATTTCCGTCATATCTTGAATGGCAAGGATGTGCCTGTGGGGGAAGTGCTCGCGGCGCATATTTTGCAGGCGGGGAAGGCTAGGGGAGTGGAAAGTGGAAAGTGGATAGAAAGTGCAACACAGGAAGTGATCACGTTGCTGCGGGATGATTACCCGATGTTGATGAGTGTGCTGGGTGCGCTGGCGGATATTTCGTGATGTAACCACTAAGACACAAAGGCTCAAAGGCACTAAGAGTCTTTGTGTCTTGGCGTCTTCGTGCCTTTGTGGTTAGGAGAATTTATTATGCAGATCAAGAGAACTCAAATTGGTTATCTCGTCGGTGGTGGACTCAAGGAAAATTTCCGCGTGCGTCTAACGGTGTCTCCGCAGGAGATTCAGGAGGGGGCGTTTGTCGTCATCCAGAGCGGACATTGGAATTACTACGGCATTGTGACGGACATCAACCTCGGTGCGACGGACCCGCGCTTTGCGGATGAGCAGACCGAGGTGCGTTTCCCTGCGCATATCGCCAAGGCGCTGCATGGACAGACGTTGTATGCGAACCTTGAGGTGCTGCCGAATCTGATGCTGGAGGTGGGTCCCGAATTGGGCACGCCTGAGTATAAGGATTGGCAGGGCAAGATCGATGCGGGCTTGAAGGATGCGCCGCGCATTTTGCCTGTCAAGAATATTCCGCCGCATCATGCGGTGGTGTCGCTGGCGAATGAGGGCGACATTGCCGAGATCTTCGGTGACCCGAACAAGGAAAGCAATTTTGTCGTCGGGTACACGCGCGAGCAGAATCATCCCGTGTGCATTGACCTGGATAAGTTCGTGCAGCGTTCGTCGGGAGTCTTTGGGGCGACGGGGACGGGTAAGTCGTTCCTGACGCGTTTGGTGCTGGCGGGGTTGATGAAGCACAATCAGGCGGCGGTGCTGGTGCTGGATATGCACAACGAGTATGGGTTTGACGATGTGGCGTCAGACACAAAAAAAGCCGTGAAGGGTTTGAAGACCCTGTTCAAGGGCGGAGTCCGATGCGTTGGCTTAGGAGCAGGCAGCACCATCAGAGGCAATCAAGTTGACTTTAATTTAGAAATCTCAACGGGTGATATTTCCACATCTGATATTGAAACGCTTTCACGCGAGTTGAATCTGCGCGAGACCACGCCGACAATTCTGAATGCGTTGTACGGCACGTTCAAGGAAAAGTGGTTTGCGGCGTTTCGTTCGATGAGCCGTGAGACGGTGATGATCGAAGATGATAGAGGCAAGACAAAGGAGGTGCCTGCGGAGGGGAGCGTGGCGAAGTGGGCGATGGAGAACGGCGTGAATGTGATGGCGGCGGAAGCGCTGCATGACAAGCTGCGACGGTTGTTCAGCCAACCCTATATCGTGGACAACCCTGCAGCGGACTCGGTGGCGCAGATCATCCAGTCGTTGGAGGCGGGCAAGCATGTGGTGCTGTCGTTCGGCGAGCATGAGAGTGATTTGGATTATCTGCTGGTGTCGAATTTGCTGACGCGCAAGATCCGCGCGGCGTGGGAGAAGAAGACGAATGAGTTCCGCACGCACGGCAAAGCGGAGCCGAAGCCGTTGATCATTGTGGTGGAGGAGGCGCATAAACTGCTCAACCGCGAGATGGCGGCGCAGACGACCTTTGCGACCATCGCGCGCGAGCTGCGCAAATATTATGTGACGCTGTTGATCGTGGACCAGCGTCCGTCGCAGATCTATGATGAGGTGATGAGTCAGTTGGGCACGCGCATCAGCGGCTGGCTGGGCGATGACCTGGATATTCAGGCGGTGCTTTCGGGTCTTTCGGGGCGCGACTCGCTGCGCGGGATGCTGGCGCGTTTGCAGCCGAAGGAAGAGGTGCTGCTGCTCGGTTGGGGTGTGCCGATGCCGCTGCCTGTGCGGTCACGCCGTTATGATGAGGCGTTTTGGAAGGAGATGAGCGGGGGGAAGAAATCTCGCGAGGAGAATTTGAAGGAGTTGGGGTTTGGTGGGTAGGGGTTATTCCCACGAAGTAAAAACAAGAAATTAGTCTATTCGTGAAAAGAGGTTGTGTCTAAAAATGGACACAACCTCTTTTTTTCGATCCTTATAATCGCCACACTATGAATAACGTGGTTGGCAAATACATCAAGAAGATTCGGGAAGAGCAAGGCTTGACCCAAGAACAACTTGCCATCCGCATTGAATTGGAGGGTTGGAAAATAGACCGTTTCGTAGTTTCAAAAATTGAACGAGGTGATAGGCATTTGACGGATATAGAAACACGAACAATTGCACAAGCATTGAAAGTCTCTGTCTCAAAACTGTTTGGTGAGGAATAACTTCGTGCGATCATTTATAATGACTGTCAGAATAAATTCTTTCATGTGTTGAGCGAGGTAAATTCCATGAAACAACATGAAGCCGTAATTTTAGCAATGAAACAGAATGGCGGTTATGCAACATTAGGTCAGTTGTATCAAACTGCGCCTAAGATTCCAGATAGCAATTGGAGTGGAACGAAAAACCCATTTGCAAACATACGGAGAATAGTTCAGCAATATGATGACTTTTTCAAGATTCGCCCTGGATTATGGGCGTTGACATCGGAAAAGGAAAGAGTTCTTCGTTTGTTTTCAGGTGAAGAGACGAAAAATAAGGAAAGAGAATATTCTCATTACTTTTATCAAGGCTTAGTTGCAGAAATAGGGAATTTACAAGGTTTTCAAACTTATGTTCCTCCTCAGGATAGAAACAAGCCTTTTGCAGAACAGAAACTAGGAAGTGTTACGACAGTTTCAGAGTTTTACGAATTTACTTACTCATATGTATTGAGAAGAGCTAAAACAATTGATGTTACTTGGTTTAATGATAGAAAATATCCAAGTTCGGTTTTTGAAATTGAACACTCAACCGATATTCAAAACTCATTGTTGAAGTTTGTGGAGTTACAAGATTTCAGAGCGAAGTTTTTTATTGTTGCTGACGCCAAAAGAAAAGCAGAGTTTGACAGCAAAATTTCTTTTTATGCCTTTAGCACCATAAAGCCTTTTGTGAAATTTTGGGATTACGACTCAGTATTAGACATACATGCCAAAGTGGCGGCAAGTAATCTTGCGGTCAAGGAAATATTATGATGTTGCGGCATACTTAAAAGCAGGTTTTATCAATTTCAGGTTGTGACTGTCAGCGGTCACAACCTGTTTTATTTAACCAGTAAAATCCGCGATCTAATAAAGGTTTAGCAATGTCACTTAAATCAGGTTGTGTTTTGAGTCTTGATCTGCTAAATTTTTGCTCATCACAAATTAAAAACGAGGTTGCCAATAATGACTCGCGAGAAAATTACGTTTAACCCAGATAATGAAGACTTCAATAAAGAGAAAAGTACAGTTTGGAATTTTCCAATTCGTGGCGCATGGGCAACTCACAAACCTGACTATCGTGGGAATTTTGCACCCCAAGTTCCCAGAAATGTGATTTTGAGTTATTCCGATGAAGGCGACTTGGTTTTAGATCCAATGGTTGGAGGTGGTACATCCTTGATTGAGGCAAGGTTGTTGAATCGAAATGCCATTGGATATGATGTCAATCAAAATGCTGTAAACATCACGTCTGAAAGAATCCGCTTTGAGATGAAGAGTAACACCAAGCAGGTAGTCAAACTTGGAAATGCTCAGAAATTGCCTGAAAAAGATAATTCAATTGATTTAGTCATCGCCCATCCGCCCTATGCCAATATTGTGAAATATTCGGATGGTAAAAATCCTGATGATTTATCCAGTATTTCCAGCCTGCCAAAATTTTTAGATGCTCTAGAAATTGCTGTTCGAGAAATGTATCGCGTATTGAAGCCAGGAAAGTATTGCGCCATTTTGATTGGCGATACGAGGAAAGGACAGCACTTTATTCCGTTGTCCCATTTTGTGTTGGAACGATGCTTACGGTCAGGGTTTGCGTTGAAGGAAGAAGTTATCAAGACCCAGCACAATACAACCCATGCTCCCAGATGGTCAGCGAGTGCAAAGCATTACAAGTTTTATTTAATCATGCACGAACATCTTTTTATTTTTAGAAAGCCTGATGTTGGGGAAAACCTGACCCGAATCCAATACAGCACTTGGAAAGGCTTGCAGAAGGCGCAAGCCGCCGAAGAGTTGGATGATTTGAAGGGTTTATTAGATTTAGAAAATAAGAAAGCAAAGAAGTAAAGAGAGAACACTGGGATGGATGTCCCAGTGTTTTTGATTTGAGGGGGAATGTCCGCGTGAGGGGTAGGGGCGACCCGTCAGGGCAAGATGGGGGAATTGTCGGGGAAACCGTCCATGCAAGAAGGGATGATGGATGGCGATGGGTGGGTCACCCCTACGGATGGCAATGGAATGTCAACGAGAGAACACTGGGATGAATGTCCCAGTGTTTTTTGTTATTCCCAGGATTATTATGCAGCGAATAGGAGTGATCTTATGAAAATAAAAACATTATTACTAGATTTGTTCATGTGTCTCGTTGTTCTTTCCGCTTGCACCCCTGCGGCGACCGCAGAGCCCGCTGCCTCCCCGTCCGTGTCTGCGACTTCTATCCCGTCCACGGCAACGTCAATTGTCACCGAAGAACCGACCGTCCCTGAGTCTTATCCGCTTTCCACAAGGACAAACATCGCAGATGTGGATGCGGTCCTTGCGGCTGTGGAGAGCGGTGATG
>JAGNWT010000118.1:0-3901 GCA_017985935.1 Anaerolineales bacterium
GGAATTGATAATGATGGGGACGGAAATATTGATATGCGAGATCGTGGATGCACAGGTTTGGATGATAATTCGGAAAATTGATCCTTATATTGTGGTTTGAAAAACTGTCACCATTCTAAAAACATCTCAACCCAAAACTGGGTTGAGATGTTTTTATCTAAAGACCATGAAGATTTATATTCTTACCTTCAACCTGTAACTAGTGACTTGCCATCTATTTGATCTTCCGCTTCATCTCAACGATCTGTTCTTCGCTTAAATTGGGGACATGCTCCGTGCGTTCGATGTTCAGCGCCTTGCGCTGGGCTTCGCGCCACATTTCCAGCCGCGCAGTGACCTGTGACTCGTATCCCTCCTGTGAAGGCGAATAGAAATAAGTGCCGAGCAAACGCTTGGGGAGATATTGCTGGGGAGTGAAGTGTCCCTCCTGGTCGTGCGGGTACACATAATCCTTGCCATGACCCATTGCCGCGGCATCGCGGTTTCCGTCCATCAGGTGGCGTGGAACAGAGACCTGCCCCTCTTCTTCGATCTTCTTCATCGCCTTGAAATACGCGCCCGCGCTATTGGATTTGGGCGCAGTGGCGAGATAGAGGGTTGCCTCCACGATCGGGTAAATCCCCTCGGGCAGACCGATGAACTCAAAAGCGCGCGCAGCGGATTCAGCGACCACAAGCCCCATTGGGTCTGCAAGACCGATATCCTCGCCGGCAAGGATGATGAGCCTGCGGATGATGAATTTGGGGTCTTCGCCCGCGTAGATCATTTTTGCCAGCCAGTATAAAGCTGCATCGGGGTCTGATCCGCGCACCGATTTGATAAAAGCAGAGATGGTATCGTAATGCGCATCGCCGTCTTTGTCGTAAAGGACCGCCCGCTGCTGAATAGACTCCTGCGCCACATCCAGCGTGATGTGGATGACGCCGTCCTCGTTGGGTGTGGTGGATTCCACTGCCAGCTCAAGCGCGTTGAGCGCGTTGCGCGCGTCGCCTGAGGCAACTTCAATTAAGTGGGAACGCGCATCGAGGTCCAGTGTGATGCGTTTGTTTCCGTAGCCGCGTTCCTTATCCGAAAGAGCGCGGTCAAGCAGAATGCCCGTCTCAGCCTGATTTAAATTCCGCAGTTGAAAGACTCGCGAGCGCGAGATCAAAGCTTTGATGACTTCAAAGTAGGGATTCTCTGTTGTCGCACCGATGAGTGTGAAAGTGCCGTTCTCCACGTGGGGGAGAAGCGCGTCCTGTTGAGCCTTGTTCCAGCGATGGACTTCATCCACAAAAAGGATGGTGCGCTCGCTATGCAGGCGGCGGCGCTCGAGGGCTTCGTCAATGACCACGCGCAAATCTGCTTTGCCAGCGAGGATGGCAGAGATGGTGACGAAGTGACTCTTGGTGCTGTTGGCAATGACCTGTGCCAGCGTGGTCTTGCCTGTGCCGGGAGGTCCCCACAAAATGATGGACGAAAAAAGTTTATCGGCTTTGATGGCGCGCTGTAAAAGTTTTCCCTCGCCAACAATGTGCTCCTGCCCGATGTATTCCTCCAGCGTGCGCGGACGCATGCGCGCGGCAAGCGGGGCTTCAGACTTCATTCGTTCATGCATGGCGTGGTCAAAGAGATCGGTCATGGGTTGATTATAATGGAAGTCGGAATTGCGCATCTCAAGCGCAGACCGATAAAGGAATCCCAATGGAAAAAAACTCTCCAAAAATTTCTGATGCAGTTGAAGCCGCGCGCGGGGAGCTGATCTCCTTTCTGCAAAAGATGGTGCAGACCTCGAGCCTGCCGAACCATGAACATGAAGTGCAAAATCTGGTCGTGCAAAAATTGCGCTCCATGGGGCTGGAAGTGGAGATCGTCCCTTCGAACTTCGACGACCTGAAAGATCACCCTGCTTTTGGGGATGATGGATTCTCACCGACTGACCGTGTCAACGTTGTTGGTCGCTGGGCAGGGACTCAAGCTGGCGATGGAAAGTCGCTCATTCTTAACGGACACGTGGATGTGGTACCCCCAGGCGATCTCTCCCTTTGGGCGGATTCGCCGTGGAGCGGCGTTGTCCGCGATGGCAAACTCTACGGGCGCGGTTCCTGTGATATGAAGGCGGGTCTGTGCGCGGGCATCTTTGCGGTGGATGTGTTGCAGCGGCTTGGCTATCAACCTGCGCGCGATATTTTGATCGAAAGTGTCATTGGGGAAGAATCAGGCGGCATCGGCACATTGACCACCATCGTCAAAGGCTATACGGCAGATGCGGTAATTCTGCTCGAACCAACACGGCTTGAACTTTCTCCTGTGCAATCAGGTGCGTTGACCTTCCGCCTTACCGTATTTGGGCGTTCGATACACGCGGCGATGAAAGCCTATGGCGTGAGCGCAATTGAAAAATTTGCTTTGCTGCTCAACGCAATAAACAAACTTGATGTTGAACGTCACCAGAATTTTAAACATCCACTGTTTGATGACCCCAATAATGTTGCGCCGATCAGTATCGGGACGGTGCGCGGCGGCGAGTGGCATTCCACTGTCCCTGAGGAAGTGGTGGCAGAAGGACGCATGGGGGTATTCCCTGGGGAGTCGAACGAATCAGCGAGGCAGGCGCTTGAAGATGTGATCCAACTCACGGCGGCGTCTGACCCGTGGCTGAGACAAAATCCCCCGCGAGTGGATTGGTTCGAAGGGCAGTTCGAGTCAGGCGAGACTCCACTCGATCATCCATTGATTCAGAATCTCAAAGAGGCGCATCAGCATGTGACTGGCTCAGCACCGACCATGCGGGCGGTGACTTACGGTTCTGATATGCGGTTGTTTACCAATCACGCAAGGGTCGCCGCCACGCATTACGGTCCCGGGGATGTGGGCATGGCGCACGCGGCAAATGAGTTCGTGCCGCTCGATGAAGTGGTGACGGTGACGAAGGTGATCGCAAACTTGATCACGCAGTGGTGCGGAGGCAAGTGAATAAAAAGAGACCGCTCACAAGCGGTCTCTTTTTATGTGGAGTCTATTTTTCCCCGGCTCGACTTTTCGTTTTGCGTAATGCTGGAAATGCCAGTGACCGCGTCATAACCCTGCCCGAATTCAATGGGTTGAAAGTTAGCTATTGGAAGGAGAGAATTCCCTCGGCAGTATCTTCGTGGGTTTCGATGTATGTATCCAACCCGCTGATCTGGAATATTTCGCGCGTACGGGGCGAAAGCCCGCAGACTTTCAGATACGGAGATTTATATTTGCCAGATCTCATTTTTACGCGCAGTTCTTCATCTGAGATATCGTGGTGAATGCTGCGCAATCTGGTGAAGATCCCATGCAGGGAACGCAGCCCTGCGCTGCTGATGAAACTTACGTCTGCAAGATCCACAAGAATGCGGGTGGCTCCCTTCGCGATCAGGTCATCGACTTTGGACTGAAAGTCCTGGTATGTGCCTGCGTCCAGGTTGCCATCCAGGTGGATTACATGGATGGGGAGAGTGGTATTTTCAACAGTAACTTTGATTTGCATAACTCCTCACAACATTTCGATGTCACGCGTTCGGAGTTTCTTCCTGCGCGTGCAAATGCGATTGATTAACGATGTAGATACCTGCCAATGCCACTGCGCCGCCAAGCCATTGAGTTGGATTGGGGATCTCTCCCAGCATGGGAATGGCAAGGATGGCGGTGAGTATGGGTTGACCGATCAGTGTCGGCGAAACAATGGCAGCCGGGAGATGCCCAAGCGCGTAGGTTATGGCAAGGTAGCCGATCATTTGCGAGACAATGGCGGTCAGGAAAAAGATGAGCCAGGTCTGGGATGAGTAGCCGGTGAAGGAATTTCCCAGCACAATGTTCATAATGAATAAGCCGAGGGTGGCGACAACACTTACGATCCAGGTGTAGCGGAACGGGTCAATGTATTTTCGTCCAC
>JAGNWT010000118.1:4001-7349 GCA_017985935.1 Anaerolineales bacterium
AGCCAGGTCTGGGATGAGTAGCCGGTGAAGGAATTTCCCAGCACAATGTTCATAATGAATAAGCCGAGGGTGGCGACAACACTTACGATCCAGGTGTAGCGGAACGGGTCAATGTATTTTCGTCCACGCTGGGTGGCGAGTTGATAGAAGGCGTAAAAGATCGCGGCGGTGCTGGCCATCAGGTCACCCAGCCCCAATGTTGGGTGAGAGAGAAAGTCACTGCCCATGACAAGGGCCGCGCCGGTTAAAGCGAGAGCCAGCCCAAGCCAGAAGATCTTCCGCAGTTTTTCTCGAAAGACAAAAAGTGCAAAGAGAGCCACCCAAAGCGGCGAAGTGTTCCCCAGCAGGGTCGCATTGGCGGCTGTGGTGTACTTCAACGAAGAGTTCCAGAATGCAAAATCAAAGGCGGTGAAGAGACCGCCCAGCAGGGGAAAGATCAAATATTTTTTATCGATGGGCTCAAGTTGTCTCTGCTGCCGAATGAACAAAGGCGCGAGCAAAAAAGTGGAGATCAATACGCGGTAGAAGCCGGTGATAGGTCCCGGCGCATCTGCCCAGCGCACGAACATGGCAGATAAACTAAGCGCGCTGATGCCGACAGCCAGCGCGATGTAAGGGAGGAATCGGTTTTGAGCCATGCGGGAAATTGTAACCGACATCGAATGCGGCATGCCCATCAGCGGCGGCTGATGTTGAGTTTCTCAAGGGTCGGATAAAGTTCTTCGAGGTCGTTCAGTTTGAAGTCCGGTTGGATGCGCTGCTCATCGCCTGCTTTGAATTGAGCGCGCCGCATGATCCAGATCGTTTGCATGTTCAGTTCGTGCGCCCCAAAAATATCGGCTTGCAGGCTGTCTCCGATCATGACCGCGTCTTCCGGCGGGATGCTCCATTGTGCAAGCGCGAACTCGAATGCGCGCGGATGAGGTTTGCGGTAATAGCAGGCTGCCGAGGTGAGTATGAAATCAAAATGCGGGCGGATCCCAAAACTGCGGACCAGATCTTGAACGTCTTTGTCATCGCCCGCGTTCGATAAAATTCCGAGATGATACCCCCGGGAGGTGAGTTTTTGAAGCGCAGCGGGCGCGTCATCTTCCAGCTCCCAGTTGCTTTGTGTGACAGCGTACATCGCGTCCAAAGCGGACCGGAGAACTGATTCAGCGACTTCGGCATACCCCATCTCTTTGAGCAGTTCGCGCAAAACGAAGTGGTAGGTGGTCTCGAACAGGTCTTTATCCCGCTGGTCGTAATATTGATGCAAGTGCTGGCGGAAGACGGCGCTGTCCAGTTCGATCTCATATTCACGCAAGGTGTCGGTGAGTGCCTGGTCGGCGCGGCGCAGGTTCTCTGCCCATTCTCCGCGCGCATGCATCAGCGTGCCGCCAAGGTCAAAAAGAATGTGTCGGATGGGGGTCATTGGATACGGGTATACCCCGACAGTTCATCGGCGTAAAGGGGGAAATTTGTGGGATGAAAATTTTGATATAGGTTCTTAATGTCGCTTATAATTGTTTCGGCTGATAATTGAAAAATTATTTCACGGGTCTTAAAGGAATTTATTATGGCTGGTTTCATTGGTAAAACTTTTGGAAGATACCAGATCCTTCAACTCTTGGGCGAAGGAGGCATGGCAACCGTGTACAAGGCGTATGATACACGCCTTGAGCGCGAAGTGGCGATCAAGGTGATCCGCCGCGATGCCTTTGCCCAGGATGATATGGAGATGCTGTTAAAGAGATTTGAGCGCGAAGCCAAGTCTCTGGGCAGGCTTTCGCACCCGAACATCGTAGGTGTGATCGATTACGGCGACTTTGAAGGCTCGCCTTATCTGGTGATGGTTTATTTATCCGGTGGAACGCTTAAGGAACGGTTGGGGAGTCCGATGCCGTGGCGCGAAGCCATCAAAATGATCCTGCCCATTGCCCAGGCGCTTGAATATGTCCATGATCTGAATATCATCAACCGCGATGTAAAACCATCGAACATTTTGATGACTGAAAAAGGTCAGCCCATGCTGACCGATTTTGGTTTGGTCAAGTTGTTCAGCGATAAAGAAAAAGACTCCTCATTGACCGGCTCTGGTACGGGGCTTGGCACTCCCGATTACATGGCGCCCGAACAGTGGACCGGTGAAGCCACTACGCAATCTGACCTGTATTCTTTGGGGGTGGTGCTCTACGAAATGATCACGGGACACAGACCATACACCGCTGATACCCCGGCGGGTGTTCTGCTCAAACAGGCGACCGAAGCTCTTCCACTTCCCAAGTCTTATATTCCCGATCTGCCGCCGAACGTTGAGTCTGTTCTGCTCAAAGTCCTTGCCAAAGACCCGGTCAACCGTTATCCCAACATGCGGACCTTTATCGGTGAGTTGCAAAATTTGCTGGAAGGTAAGAGCGTGCTGGCTTCTTCCACCAAGACCGAACGTTTGCGTGAGCAAATGACCGGCAAGGTGGAGCGTGTACGAAAAGATGCGCTGCCCGTTTCCCGATCTGAACCTGAGCCAACTCCGCGCAAAAGCTCTCTGCCGCTTATTTTGGGCGGGCTTGGCGCATTCGTTCTTGTAGCGCTTGTAGGTGGTTTCCTCTTTTTGAGATCGAGCGGGATGTTCGCTCCCGAACCGACTGCAACCCAGACTTTGCCATCTCCTTCTCCCGTGGCGTCATTGCCGACCGAGACTGCGATCGTTGTCGAACCGACAGTGGCTGCCGTCACCGATACACCTGCTCCGCCGACCGAGACTCCCGTCCCGGATGAGATCCGTGACAACAAGAATGTCGCCATGCGGCTGATCCCGGCTGGCGAATTTACCATGGGCAGTGACGAGACCGGTGACGTTGGGTCGCGCCCGCAAGGGACGGTCTATCTCGACGCGTTCTACATCGATAAATTTGAAGTGACCAACGAGATGTACGATGCCTGTGTTTATGCTGTTGAGTGCCGCAAACCTCTCCGCACAAACTCTGTAACGAACAATACCTACTATGGTAATCCGGTATTCGCCAATTATCCTGTCCTGTATGTGGATTGGAAAATGGCGAAGGCTTATTGCGAATGGCGCGGCGGAAGACTTCCCACCGAGGCGGAATGGGAAAAGGCGGCTCGCGGCACAGATGCCCGTTTATACCCATGGTCCGGAGATGCTTTGGATTGCAGTTTTGCCAATTATGCCGGATGTGTCGGCGACGTAACCCCGGTGAATCAGCACGAGAAGGGCGTAAGTATTTATGGCGTGTATGGATTATCCGGTAACGTTTGGGAATGGACGAGTACTTTATACAAGCCTTATCCGTACGATGCGGAAGACGGCCGCGAAGATCTGAAAGCCACTGGTGAGCGCATCGCACG
>JAGNWT010000003.1 GCA_017985935.1 Anaerolineales bacterium
GCAGGTTCATCTGCCAGAGTGTGCCGCAAATTTCGTAACTGGGCTTGGGAGTTGAAAGCATGATGACGCCCTGATCGTTCGCTTTGGCAATGGTTGCGGAGTCCGGTTGGGCGTTCTCGGTGATGATAATGGCGGCGACATCCAACATGGATGCTACTGCGACGATGTTCAGGTGTGCCTGCAGTGTGACCCAGATGTTCCCGCTTTTTGCGCCAGCCATAACGCAAGAGAGCAGGTCTGAGGTGTAGCCGCCTTTTGGCGTAATGCTTGCAAAGTCTTGGGGTGTGGTCAGGACGGTCAGTTCAAGTTTGTCAATGATGGTTTGCAGGTTCATGGTCTAGCCTTTTTGAGAGTTAAGGGTTTCAGGCGGCACGACGATACGCATGATGAGTTTGGTGCCTTTGCCGAGGGCGGAGTCCAGTTCCATTTTATCCACGCATTTTTGGATGTTGACCAGACCCATTCCTGCGCCGAATCCCATCTCGCGCACTTTGTCGGTGGCAGTGGAATAGCCGGGCTGTAACACCTGTTCGATGTTCGCGATACCGGGTCCGTCATCGGTGGTAGAGAGGGTGATCTTGTGCGGCTCCACCTCGAGTTTAAGAACCCCGCCTTTGCTGGTGTGGATGATGAGATTCATCTCTGCTTCGTAGGCGGCGATGCCGCAGCGGCGCGCAAGTTTTTGATCTGCACCGAGGCGCAGTAGGGCACGCTTGATATGGCTGGACGCGTTGCCGCCATGTGTAAAATCTCCAGCTTTAATGCTGTAACGCAGGACAAGTGTTGTGCGATCGGAGATGATGTCTTCAAATAAGTGGCTGACGCGATAGCGACGGACCTCTTCTTCTTTGTAGTCGTGCTGCACTGCCAGCAAAATACCGCGCGTGATATCCCCTTTGGTGATGATGCCCTTGAGTTTGTTTTCCTCATCCACGACCGGCAGGCGTCCCAAGCCTTTTTCTGTGAACGTTTTTATGGATTCCACCACGCTGTCAGTACAATGCGCTGTCACCAATTGCGTGGACATGTATTTGTGCACGGGTTCGGAGAGCTCGTTCTTTTGCAAAGCCCGGACAATATCTTCCAGGCTGATGATGCCGACAAGCGTTTCTCCATCCACCACAGGCACACCGGAGATGCGGTTTGCCCTCAAAAGCTCCAGCACCCCAGACATGGGCATATTCGGTGAAGCTGTGATGACATTTGCCGCCATTACTTCGCGAACCTTCAAGTCGTATGAAAGTTCCTCCACACGGTTGATCTCGTGTGCGTCGCGGTCGGTCAGGGGGCGGTGCCTTCCGAACTTTTCCTGTTCGGTGGGCGGTCTAATCGGATCCATTGTTCTCGTAACTTTTTAGTCCGGCATCGTGCAGTCTGCCGCTCAACTCGAACATTCCAAGCGGGCTGGAGATCAGCGGAATGTTTTCCTGCACGGCGATCTCTATGGTTTCTGTCTGCGGTTTCTTCCCGCGGATAAAAACGATGGCGCGGAAGTCTGCCATTTGAGCGGTTCGCACCACCTGGGGGTTGGTCAGCCCGGTCAACAACACCGCACGCGGGCGGCTGTACGCCAATACATCACTCATCAGGTCAGCGCAGCAGCCGCCATGAATGTTCACATCTGTGTTCAATTCCGGAGTGAGCACTTCGCCCTCAGAAAGGGAAATGATCTCGTTCAGATTCATATGCATTTAAAGGGGAGTCCTTTCAGCGATCCACTCATTAAAGTTGTGATGCTCAGATTATTCTCCATCCTGTATCTTTGGGTAAGTTTCATTGTTCATGCTTTGGGTGGATGATTATCCCTGAATATCGTGACAAATTTCACAATCAATTATAACAAAAAAGAGCGGCTTTACGCCGCTTTGATCCTTTATAGCCCCACACGGTCTCCATTTGAATAAACATTGAAGCGGTGTTTCCTCGCGTACCCGATCAGGGTGATGCCGTATCGCTCCGCCATCTCAATGGAAAGCGACGATGGGGAGGTGCGCGAGATGAGAATGGGCGCACTGAGCCGCGCCGCTTTTTGCAGCATCTCTGAGCTGATGCGACCGGTGGTGATCAATATCCTGTTCTCAGGAAAGATCTTATTCATCACACATAAGCCTGCGATCTTGTCGAGTGTATTGTGCCTGCCAATATCTTCTGCCGACAAAATGATCTTCTCGCCGTCACTTAATGCGGATGTGTGGACTCCGCCGGTCTCTTTATAAAGCGACTGAGATTCAAAGAGCTGCTCCACCAGACCGCAGATCGCCTCAGGCTGGACCTTGAGCCTGTTCATTCCAAAATTGACATTCGGCTTCGCGAGCAGATCCACCGCCGTCACCCCGCCTGTGCAGCCGGATGTACGCCGCCAGTTGGCGGGCTGTTCTGCGGGATGATTAAGCCAGACATCCACATTGTCGCCATGCTCGCACACTCGTACATCCGCGACCTCGTCCATGCTTTCGATGATGCCTTCGTTGTAGAGAAACCCAACGGACAACGCTTCCAAATTGATCGGCGTGCACATGAAGGTGATCCAAACCTTGCCGTTGACAGTAAGCGAAACAGGCATTTCCACAATGGTTTCGGCATGGTGGTGTTCCCATTTTTTGAATTCATATTGCTCGAATTGAATTGATTTTTGCGGGGTATTCATGTTTGCCTCTAAAGTTCATCCCAGTTAGCCGGAAGGCGGTAGTTGGAATGTTGTGGGTCGGGTTTCCAGTCGAGCCAAGCACCGTTAAACGGATACGCACGCTTCTCCAGATTTTCAAAAACCTCGGTTTTAGCATCCTCGATGCCGTTGATCCATTCTTTGGATATCAAGCCGTGATCGATCGCAGCTTGATAATCATCCTCGTCCTTCCATTTGAAGGAAAGGTCTGGGTCGATGATCAAGTCAAGATCCAGGTCCAATGAATCGACCCCGCAATGACTTCTTGTGAATGGTTGCTGGAAGTTGACATAATATCCTAAAAACTCAGCGGACTTGTGATCCCAGAAGTGCATGACGGAATAATAATTTTCGGGTTCAATGACGGATAGCACCCGGTTCGTATGCCACGAAAATTCTGCAAGCTGCCAGTCATCGTCAGTGAAGTCCCAGCGTCTCTTTCCGCTTTTCTTGCCTTCCGGGTAGGTTACTTCAAACATGCAAGCAGCCCCTGGTAGGATCGCGAATGCTAACTCCTGTGCCGTGTCTTTAACGACCAATGCAGGGAGAGCGTGCCAGATGCGATTCCGGTAAACCCCTCTCCAAGCGATGATGTCGCCCGCCTGCCACATGCGGATCAGGCTCCACGAGATAGTTCTGCGACCATTGCGGCGAGAAACATGCCCAGAGAGATTGCGATACTGCCGAAAAAGGTGCACCCGATCACTGCCAACGACACTATGATCCAGGAGCTAATATTTTCCAGTTTGGCAGATGCCCGTTGGGCAACGAACCCGCTGCCGGCGGTGAAAAGAACGATCATGAGTAATGCCCATCCTCCATAGGCTGCCAGTCCCCAACCTCCATCGGTACCTGAAAATCCGTTCAGCAAGATCAGGATCATGAATCCCCAAAGGATGCTGAAAAGCAAGAGAAAAATGCCGGTGATGGTGGAAGGTATCGCGCTTTTCATGATCTTATTGTTCGATCTTTCGTGAGGATGAATCGGTTTTGCCTTTTTCAGAATTTCGATGTGCTTTATAAAAACGATCGGGGTCAGAGAGGAATGCGCCGAGGCAGGAGTCTGTGCAAAGGTAGATCGTTCGTCCGCGATATTGTGCCCGCGGAAAGTATTGCGGGTCGGTGTTGTTAAAGATCCGTCCGCATAAGGTGACGAATTGGCGAACGGTTCCCGTTCCTTGCTCAGCGCTGCTCATGAACTGGGTTTGATCTCCGCGATCAGAACTTCAAATGGATTGACGATCAGGGATTTCAGGTTGAGATCTTTGTGCCCGTGGTCTGCGCTTGAAAATAAACTGCGGACCGTGTGAGACTTGAGCTCTTTGATCTTTGAAAGGTTAAGATCAAGATGGTTATTGGAGTAATTCAGGATCACCAGAACTTTTTGCTCTTCGAAGGTGCGAAGGAATGCAAAATAGTCTTTGGCGGTGGTTTGGATCGGAGTGAAATCACCCTGCAAGAGCGCCGGCGTGTTTTTGCGAACCTGCAGCAGGTGTTTGTAATAGTTCAGCAAAGAATAAGGACTGCGTTCCTGCTCTTTGACGTTGATGCCTTCTTTGTAGTTCGGGTTTACTGGCAGCCATGTGGAGACATCAATGGGTGAAAACCCTGCGTTCGGCAAATTGGACCATTGCATGGGGGTCCGGTTTTTGTCGCGGGTCATTGCGGCGGTGCGGATCATGGCTTCTTCGGGACTCACTCCCAGGTTCGCGACGCTGGCTTGGTAATACCAGGTACCCATCGTGTCTTTGACCTGTGAAATTTTGGTGAGCATATAATCGGTCATCCCTATTTCTTCGCCATTGTAGAGGAAGGGGGTGCCTTTCAGTGTCAACACAAGCGCGGCATTCAGGCGAGCCATTTCAGCGTCGTTGATTTTATCGCTATAGCGGGTATGTATGCGCGAGCAGTCATGATTGCCCAGGGTGTTGCAGGCCCATTTCGGTCCGCGGGTGAGTTTTTCCAACCTTCCCAATCTTTCCTTTTGATTTTTGCGAATATGAGTCGGCGTGATGCGATCCGTGCGCATGAGCGGGAAGTTGAATACGAGCTGCAGCTCATCATCTCCATTTCCCATGTAGTCGATGTTGTCATCTTCCCCGACCAGCATCCTGTCACCTTCGTATTCATCCAGAACGGAGCGCAGTTCTTTCATCAGCTCGTGAAGCCCGTCTTGCCCCCATTGATTTTTGAACATGTCG
Organism: Anaerolineales bacterium; assembly: GCA_017985935.1. GTDB lineage: Bacteria > Chloroflexota > Anaerolineae > Anaerolineales > Villigracilaceae > Villigracilis. The sequence goes on from JAGNWT010000003.1 coordinate 4,867, forward strand.
TGCCAATATTTATCTTTGAGTTTGGTTTCTTCGGCGGTCTTTGCGAGATCTGAAAAGCGGCGAAGTTCTGCCAGATTCATGGGAACCTTGTGCGGAGTCAGGTTCGGGTCTTCGTAGATCGTGCCGATCGCATCCAGACGATAGCCGTCCACGCCCAGGTCAAGCCAGAAACGAACTGCATCCCACATGGCATTTTTAACTTCCGGGTTGTGCCAGTTAAGATCTGGCTGCTGCTTCATGAAATAATGATAATAGTACTGGTCACGCTCTGGTGCGTAGGTCCAGGCTTCGCCATCAAAACAGGATTGCCAGTTATTTGGCGGAGTATCTACCCAGACATACCAATCCGCTTTGGGATTGGTTCGGCTCGATTTCGATTCAACGAACCAGGCGTGCTCGTCGGATGTGTGATTGAGTACGAGGTCCAGAATGACACGAATATTTCGTTTGTGTGATTCTGCCAGAAAGAGTTTGAAATCCTCGAGGGTTCCATATTCCGGGGCGACATTACAGTAGTCCGAGATGTCGTAGCCGCAATCCCAGTTGGGGGACGGGAAGTGAGGCGAGAGCCAGAGGGCGTCGACGCCCAGATCGGACAGGTAGTCCAATTTCTCAATGATGCCTTTGAAGTCGCCAATGCCATCTCCATTTCCGTCGGCGAAAGAGCGCGGGTAGATCTGGTAGAAGACGGCGGTTTGCCACCATTTTGGAGTTGTGTTTTTCATGATTGTATGAGCCTTCCGATAATGATTATGCAGTCGTGCTTGAAAACTTCATCCTGATGAGGAGCGTCAGGCAGCTCGCTAGTGAGGTCCTGCCCGGGGAAGTGTAAAAATTCATGCATACCGGTGCGCCACTTGGGGCAGTCGGTGACATCGTAAACGATGCCTTCGTGAGCGATCCACATCCGAGTTCCGCGCTCACCTGTGTTGCGTTTAAGTTCCATCATGGAAATGAGCTTGTCTGGGATATTCATGTTGTGATTTTGAATCCCTGGGGCAGAAAGTCTTTCAAGTATGAAAGCAACGAATAAATGAGCAGCGAGCAGCCAAAGTATTCAAGTGATTCTTCAAGACTGGTAAACAACGAGTATTTAAAATTGTCGAGCCCTGTGCTTTGCGCGAAATAGCCGCTCAGCATTTCTCCGCCAATAATGCCGCCAACGTAGATCACCAACGAGAATAGAAATAGTATTTTATATTTATTCTCCAGATTGAGGAAGAAGCGAAGGAACGACAACGCGAAAACGCCGACCATGATCATTCCAGGGATGATCCATGCAAAGTAGAACCATCCGCCATCAATGTTTAAGTAGGCACGCACAGGTTTGATGAACTGCTCGTGCAGCGCTGCCGCTTCATCCAATGAAAGGTAGAGAAAGATGATCGAAAGTGCGACCCAGTGAAGTTTGAACTTATCCCTGACCGAATTCTTCCAGAATGCGATCGCCGCGAAAAGGACGGAAGGGATAAACAAGATCATGGTGTTGAAATAGGTCGGGATGTTGGCTTCCTGATCGACGTAAAAATCGCGCCGCAGAAGGTTGAAGATCAGTTCGTCAATGGGCGTGTCAATGGGAAATTTTTCCGGGTTGAACCTTAGGTATTGTCCCCAGATGCTCAATGCGATCAGTAAGGCAATGATGACCACGAGCCCGATGAAGACCTTTTTGGGGTTAACCTGGATGATTGGTGTTGTGTTTTGCATTAATTTCTTATCCTGAAGAAAAATTTAAGTACTTGAGATCCAACCGATTTTACTGTAGAAAAAAAACGGTGATCAGCGGCTCGAAATGTTTTTTATTATCTTTTTTCCCAGTTCAATGCCGGGCAGCTCGATCATCTTGTAAGTTATGAAGGATACAGCTACGGAAACAGAAGTGACCAGAAGGAATGCGACGAAAAAACCGCTATTTCCCTGCAGGGTGTAGCGGTCCGCGACAAAGCCGCCAACGACCTTTAAGACCAGGAAGTGCACCAAATATATACTAAAACTAAGCTTTCCGATCCAGGTGGTGAGTTTGTTCACCAATAACTTGTGTGGATGGAAATGCAGGGATAAAGCAAAAAGGAAGAATGCTGCTCCGAAAAGAAATTGCTGGCTGAGCAAGTTTGCGAAGACTTCCACTTTGATAAAAGCTGTAAATAAAAATGCAGATAAGAGGATCAAAGGAGTCGCGATATCCTTGTTCGGGGCTGGAAAGTAGCTCACGATGTGATAAAGCAAAATACCCAAAGTGAATATTGGTATCTGAGCGAAGAACCAAAAATTTGAAAAATAGCTGACCAGATATTGCTGATCTTCAGCAAAGTATGGAGAGTAGAAGTTGACGATCAGAACCGCGGATATTTTTGCCGCGATCAGTGAAAAAAATAAAAACCAAAGTGTGGAGCGGATGTCTTTGAGGCGGGAGAACAGAAAAGGAACCGTAAGGTAGAAGATCATTTCGACGGCAATGGACCATCCCCCGGGTACGACCGAGTTGATCGTTTCTGGCAGCCATCCATTCATAAATACTGCTGTCAGGGGAATGAACCACCATTGAATGCCGTTCGGCGCAAAGAAGCGCGGACCCAACCCGTCGTAAATTAAATAAACACCCATCGCGACGTAGAAAAGTGGAGCGATCCTGAAAAAACGTCTGATAAAAAAACTGAGGATGGGTTTTTCTTCCACTTTATTCCGCGTTCCCAGAGACAGGAAAAGGGTCAACGCGCTGGCAATGTAAAAGAACTGCACGCCCCTTGCCCCTTGCTCCGCAATATCTGATAGCAGGGCTGAAGTGGGAATCACCCATTGCTTGGAGTGATAAAAAACGACCGCCAGGATCGCGAAGCCTCTAAGCGCATCGATATAATCGTATTTTGTGATCTGAATTTCTTTCATGTGCACAAAAAGGTTCGGGAATGCTTTCCAAGTGAAATGGATTTCAAGAAAATTATAGCATACGCGATCTGACCGCTTTTCGGGCAGATCAATCGACAATGAACAGTTTTGCTCCGCTTTCGGTCCATGAACGGTGCGGCTCCGCATCATCTGCGACCTGATAACTGGTCCTTGGAGTCAAGAGGAATTTTCTGCCGTCGGCTAATTCCGTGTGCAGTTCGCCTTCGATGCAGAGCAAAATGTGACCTTTTTTGCACCAATGGTCGGCTAGATAGCCTGCGCTGTACTCCACCATGCGAACCCGGATCGGACCGAACTGTTGTGTACGCCAAAGGGCAAATCCGCTTTCACCTTTGTGTTCAGTCGAAGCGATCTCAGACCAGTTTGTGATTCCGAAGGGAATATCTTTAATTTCCATTGTGGACCTCATTTTTGAATTTGATGTAAGCATATTATAGTTACAGAATCATTGAATAGGATTTCTACAAATAGAGCTATTAAGAAAAAACAGCCACCTTTTGAAGTGACTGTTTTTTTTCTTTACTTGGAATTTAACTCATTTGGGCTTTCTATCCCAAATTTTTACGACTGCCCATATCGGATAATCTTGATTGTTGACAATATCCTGTGCATTCAATTCAAGCTGAATGATATTCGCGCCTTCAGATAAAGAGATCGGGATCGCAGTTTCCTTGATCGTTGGATTCTCCTTCGGATGACTTGAACGGTCGAATACTTTTTTCTCATTCACATACACGGTGAATATCGATCCTACAGCTTCGTTGCTTGGCACATTCTTGTACCCGACCATAATCTCAAGATACGGTGACCCGGGGTCGACCGGCAGGAAGATGGAATAATTACCAACGATCCGTGTGTACGTGTAATATGGATAGGTCAACAGGACCTGCTTTTGATTCTTTTCGCCAACCATCGGGGCGTTGAAATCCCAGCCTGCGTAGGCGTACCCTTCAACCAGATTGAAAATGTAGTCTTCAGGGCTTGGAGACTGCGGCACTTCGAAGAAATCTAAAACCTCAACTTCATTGAATTCCGAGTTGAAATAAGGCTGGATCCACTCTGCTTCGTTGGCATTTTGTACCAGGTCGTACAGTAGAACAGGAGCTGGCGTGGATGTAGGCGTTGTGGTCGGGACTCGCGTTCTAGTGGCGGTAGGTGTCGGCGTTTTTGTGAGTGTTTGGGTGGGGGTATGGGTAAAGGTGGCTGCCAATGGCGGCTCGGTTGGCGGAGGAATGTAAGGTGGAGCAGGCCAGAACGCGATGGCAAGAATCACGATCAAGCCCAGAATCCCTGCGCCTGCGGCTGTTCCGCATCCGCAATTGAGGTATCTCCTGCACCCTGTTGAGTTGCCCTTTACCGGGGTGATAATGCCATTTAGTGCGTTGATGTTGTTTTGGGTGATCGCGAGTCCGGCTTTATCGCCGATCGCCTGACGGATATTCAGAGCCTGCCCCAGAAAAGTTTTTGCCTGAGCGGAGTACCCAAGATACAAGGCGCGGCTTCCAAGTTGGTGTAAGGCCCAAGCCTGTAGTTTTGCATCCTTCAACGCTTTGGCCGCGGTAAGGATCAGATTCAAAATATCAGACCAGGTCTGCCAGCGTTTGTAATAAACCATGAACTTTTCCAGCGACCGCCCAAGTTTTACCACCTCCGGCCATTTTTTTCTTTCCCCCGCGCTCTTGATCGTATGGATCAACATACCGCTGGATTGTTCCACAAGCATCGAGGCGGGTTGCTGACTCAACCAATTAATGGAGTGATTGAGCAGAATGTCCTGCCACGAAGTGATGTCCCATGTGGCGGCGATCGCAGAGACCATCGTGTCGGCGATACTGAACTTGGGGCTGTGCGACTGCACCAATCCCAAATTTACCAAACGTTGAATATCTTTTTGGGCGGCGCCTTTGAATATTTCATTGAGATGTTCGATTGGAACAATGTTCCCGCCTGCCGCAGCGAGCAACGCCAGCACCTGTTTTTCCGAGTCGCTGAGATAAGCCATGTTCATATAAGCCAGGGCTTTTTCTTCGGCAGATTCAACGGCGGTTTCCTTTAGGAGTTGTTCCACGGGACTTCCGCTGTCTCTTGCAAGGGCAGCGGCTTGCAGGATCTGAAGTGGATGTCCCTCCAGCGCCGAGCAGATCTTTGAAACAGAATCCTTTTCCGGTTCGGTCAGTGACCGTGATAATTCCTTCTCGAAAAGTTTAACAGCTTCCGCTTCTGGCAGTCCACGCAGGGCGACGACTTCCCCTTCTCCCCAAAGACTGCGTTCTTTGGATGCGAGGATGAAGAGCGAGTGAGGTGCGGCATCCAAAATGGACGGAACTTCATCCCGCCCGATGTGGATGTCATCCAGAAAGATCACGGCTTTGATGTTTTGCAGTGATTTGCTGATCTCTGCAAGATTTGGTTTGAAGGTTGGGTCGCTGTCGTAGAAGAGATCGAACAAGGCTTGAAGCAGGTCTTCGTAACCGAGCCCGGAGACGTCGAGAAAAACGATTCCGTTCGTGAAGTTCCCAGCGTCTAATGTGTGCGCCAGGTGCCGGAGGAATGAGGTCTTGCCCACGCCGTCTCGTCCCCAGATCGAGACCGGAATGGAATTTTGCGCGGCTTTCTTAACCGAGTCAGATTCCTGGTCTCGACCCAGCAGCCCACGGAAGGTGCGCGGCTTCACGACCACAGGCGCAGGGCGCGCAGAAAACTTTGGTTTGTCTGAAGGTTTTACAATGTTGACGACGCCGCCATTTACATCCCCGATCTTGACGACAAAATTATCATTCCCATAAACCAAAACACTATCTGTAATATTCCCATTAACGGTGATATTGGACATGGCAGCCTCAGATAAATAGCGATAAATAATTGCTGGTAGTGCCCGGGTAGACGTCAATAAAAGTCTGTTTAATTCTTTTTATTATTTGGTAATTTGATTATAGGGTTTTGAGGACCCCTTTGTCAATGAGATAATTAAAAAGCAGCGGAGCATAAGCTCCGCTGCTTTTTCGATCGAGACTTGGCTACCAGTCGCCCGCGTATTGAATATCAAAGGGGTGGGTGATGTGTTCGATCCTCGCGCGTCTTAATTCCACCAATTGGCGGATGTGCAGGTTGTCGTGGGCGACCCAGCAAGAGAACATCTCGCCAGCAGATACACTGCCATACTCCGAAGAGTAGGTTGTCTGCCAATCGACCATGGATAACCCCTTCAACCAGTCCAAAGACTTTGTGCGTTCTGCAAAGAATTTCGCCTGCATTTCGTTGAAATTCTGCTCGTTGTATTTTCTGCCTGCTATCCATTCTTGCGGGTCGATGGCATGATATTCTTCGCTTTGACGATACAGGATGAAATCGAGGTGTTCGCGGAAATCCTCGATCTCCACATCGTGCAGGTGACAGGTAACTTCAAGAAGTGACCAGGACTCAGGGCTTGGCTTGACTTGCGCCTCCTCCTGTGTAATGCCAGAAAGAAGTGCACGGATCATTTCAGTGCTATTCGTCAGTTCTTGAAAAAGCTGGAAAAAATTCATGCTGCCTCTACTGTTATTTCAGCGTTCAAACTTCCCAACGATCCTTAGAATATCGAACCCCTCGGCGAAGGGAACCTCTGCCAGCGCGCCGTGACGAACCATGATCGAGCGGGTCAATTCGCTGTTGAAGTAATACCGGTCTCTGTAGGTCTCGTACTCCGCCAGCGCTTCGATCTTTTTGTTCACATCGGTTTCAGAAACTTCCACTAAAAAGTGCGGAAAGAATCCATAAGAAGAACGCACCACATCAAAACCGAGCACGGTGATGCCGCGAAAAGCACGCAAGGCTTCATCCGTCATGGTGAGATGGTCTTGATGGACATCTTTATTGCTGTGGGTGAAGATCAGGTCAGGTTGAAATTCCTTGCGGAGCTTTAGAAAATATTCCAGGATCTCCTGCCGGGCATTCGGGAAGATGCGGGTAACGAAAGGTCCAAAGATCACCTTTTGCTCTGGAACTCCCAATATTTTCATCGACTTGAGGTGTTCACCTTTTACATTTTTCAGGTCTGGATTTTTTTGGTTATCCGACAGGGTGACACACAGCACTTCGGTCTGATCGACGATGTGGTGTAGTAACGCGCCGCATCCCAGCTCGATATCGTCAGGGTGCGCGCCAAGAAAAAGGACTCGTTTGCCGAAAAAGTTCATTCTTTATTTGGTCGCCAGAATTCCGCCGACAACCTTGGTCATCACCAGTTTGCCGTCACGGTCAAACCACTTCTTCGCGACTGTTTCGATCTTTCCGATCAGGGCTTCGTATTCCGCTGCGCCGTTGAACATGGAAGTCCACAATTTGCGGTCTTCGCCAAGCGAAGCGCGGACGTAGTCAATGAACGGGGCGACCTCGGGGAAGGTCAGGTGATTCTCGAACTTGTGCAGCTCGGTCTTGGCGAATATCTTGTCAATGGTGTTGAAGATGTCACCCTTGAAGCGGGACGAACCCGGCATGGGGGGAATGGTGGCGTTGGTGGCTTCCTTGATAATGTCGTAGAACATTTGCTTGTTCTCGGGCAGCGGACCAGACACAAAGAGCCGACCGCCGGGCTTCAGCACCCGATGAGCCTCACCGAATGTAAAGTCAAGGTCTGACGCGTAATAAATGGCAAATGCGCTTGTGCACAGATCAAAGGTATTGTCCGCGAACTTGAAGGGCTGGTTGAAATCCAAAAATTGGAAGTCAATTTCCGCGCCGACCGTTTTGTTCTTTTCACGAGCCTTATCTAGCAACTCTTCCGAGAAGTCACCGCCTGTGATCTTCGCGCCGCCTTTGGTGTATTCGTTAAAAAGAAAGGACAGTTTGCCTGCGCCGCAGCCAACATCGAGAATGCTCATTCCTGCCTGCGGCTTGAGCAGTTCGTTGGTCCACACATCAATGTTGGCGGAGCCGTATTTCTCGTGGATGTCGATCCGCATGAGCAGGTCTTTGCTGGGTTCCTGATAGTCGATTTTCATTTGTCTCTCCTTGAATATAATGCGGGGATTATACCAAAGGCTAATCAAAATTCATCCGCTGAATTTTGGAGGATACTCTCAAATCTCATGATAAAATTCGCGCACTGGAGTCAAGAAAATGGCAAGCAAAATACAATCTGTAAAAGGCACGCGAGAATTTTATCCTGAGCAAATGTACCTGCGGAACTTCATTTATGAAAAAGTTCGCAATGCATCTCAGGCTTTTGGCTATCAGGAGTGGGACGCGCCATTTATTGAGTCCATTGACCTGTATGCGGCGAAGTCGGGCGAGGAGCTGGTTAAGAAGCAGTCCTTCACGTTCACCGATCGCGGCGGCGATTCTGTTACTTTGCGCCCCGAACTCACACCCAGCCTTGCGCGGATGATCGCTGCCAAACAAGGTGAGTTAACATTCCCTCTGCGTTGGTGGTCATTTGGCCCGTTCTGGCGTTACGAGCAGCCCCAAAAAGGACGCAGCCGCGAATTCTTCCAGTGGAATATCGACATGCTGGGAGTCAACTCACCAGAAGCAGATGCGGAATTGATCGCTGTTGCCGCCACCTTCTTGCGCTCGGTCGGACTTAACTCTGAGCAGGCTACCATTTATGTGAATAATCGGCGTCTGATGGATTCTGAATTCGACGCTTTGGGCATTGTGCAAGAGAAGCGGATGGATGTGTCCAATCTCGTGGATCGCCGCACAAAGATGGAACCCGCCAAATGGGACTCCTACGCGCTTGAACTCGGCTTGACCGATTCCCAGTTAAATGGGTTGAAGGAAATTCTTGGCAATTTTGAATTGTGGAAAAAGAGCGACGAACTCGTCCGTCTCTTTGCCGCGCTCGAAGCCTTGGGCGTGAAGGACTACGTCAAGTTTGACCCGAACATCATGCGCGGGCTTTTGTATTACACGGGCACAGTCTTTGAAGCCTTCGATACCAGCGGCTCATTGAAGCGTGCCATCCTCGGCGGCGGGCGTTACGACAACCTGCTTGCCGATGTGGGTGGACAGCCTCTCTCAGGGGTTGGCTTCGCAATGGGGGATGTGGTTATCGGGATCATTTTGCAGGAAAAGGGTCTTTTGCCGGAGTTCGTTCCCAGCCCCGCGCCTGTATTGGTTACAGTCTTTGAAGAAAGTCTGTTGCGTGAATCCTACGCTCTGGCAGCGGAACTGCGTCAGGCGGGGCTTAATGTGCTGTGTTACCCCGAGCCTGCCAAACTGCAAAAGCAGTTCAAATTCGCAGACAAGATGAAGGCGAAAGTGGCTGTCACAGTCGGACCGGATGAGGCGGCGAATGCTCAGGTGGCGATCAAAAACCTGACGAACGGCGAGCAGGTGACAGTTAAGCGCGAAGCGGCGGCTGAATCCATCAAAAAGATACTCGCATCCTGATCTCACATCCCCGACAAAATCGCGGAAAAAAATCCTTGCGAGTGTTATTTCCTGATGATATAATACCGCCCGCTTCATTATGGAGCCTGTAGCTCAACGGCAGAGCGCCACACTGTGGATGTGGATGTTGTGGGTTCGAAACCCATCAGGCTCCCAATCTCGAGACCCTAAAGGTGAAGATAAAAGCCTTTAGGGTCTTATGGTAGGAAAATAAGCCAATGCCAAAAACGATCAATGTACTTTTTCTTGCCGCAGAAGCCGAACCTTATATAAAAGTTGGGGGATTAGGCGATGTGGCTGGCTCTCTTCCACGCGCACTGCGCGCCCTTTCCAATGATGACGTAAAACTTGATGTGCGGCTTGCCATTCCGCATCACCCCGCTGTGAAAGCGGATAACCTCAAGCCTGTGGGCATGTTTTCGATCCCCCGTGGAAGCGCTGAGATCCAGGTGGAGGCATTTGAAACTACACTTGGCGGCATGCCCGTGTATTTGATCGGCGGCGAGCCGATCCGCGCAAATGGTTCGGTCTATTCGCTGGATGCGAATTTGGATGCCGAGAAGTACGCCTTCTTCTCTTTTGCCGCCCTCGAACTTTCGCGCCAGATCAACTGGATCCCTGATGTCATTCACGGTAATGACTGGCACACTGCCTTGAGTAACTACGTTGCATTGACAAAACGTTGGGAGGAAGGGGCTCGTCACATTGCCTCTGTCATTACCCTGCACAACCTTCCATTCATGGGACCCAATGTCAGTTCGATCATGGAAAGTTACGGCTTGAAGCTTGCTCAAACCGACCTGCCCGATTGGGCGCGCGTGATGCCCCTGCCTTTGGGCTTGTGGTCTGCGGACGCCATCGTGGCGGTCTCGCCGACCTATGGCAAAGAGATCCTCACTGAGGAATACGGCTGCGGCTTGGACGAATTCCTTCGTTCACGCGGAGCAGCTGTCAGCGGGGTATTGAACGGTCTGGATGTCGCTTCGTTCAATCCTGCGGAAGATACCGCTCTCGGCGTGAACTTCAATGTGGAAATGCTCGAGAAGCGTTCTTTGAATAAGGGGTTGTTGCAGGAAAGACTTGGTTTGCCTGTCGAACCTGAAACTCCGCTCCTGGCAATGGTCTCCCGCATGGACGTTCAAAAAGGAGTGGACCTGGTGTTCAATGCACTCAAGTCCATGAAGCGCACCAATTGGCAGGCGATCTTACTTGGCACGGGTGACCCGAAACTGGAAGAAGAAGCTATGAAGTTACAGGCTTTGTATCCAGAGCGGGTAAAGGTGGTGACCCGCTACGACGCCGGTCTTGCGCGTCAGATCTATGCCGGCTCAGATATGTTCCTCATGCCGTCACGTTATGAGCCTTGTGGCTTATCGCAAATGATCGCCATGCGTTACGGCTGTGTGCCGATCGTACGCGCTGCGGGCGGTTTGAACGATACCGTGACCCACAACAAGACGGGTTTCGTTTTTGAAAAGCCTCATCACATGTCTTTGGTTGCCGCCATCAAGTCCGCGTTCAAAGTGTTCGCAAAACGTGAGCAGTGGCAATCCATTCAGATCGCCGGCATGTCTCAGGATTTTTCCTGGGAAGCCTCGGCGAAAAAATACCTCGACCTCTATCAATCCATCATCAAACCATGACCTTCAAACGCTCTTCCGGAATTCTCCTTCATCCCTCCAGCCTGCCCAGCCCCTACGGCATTGGTGACCTCGGTCCGCAGGCCTTTCAATTCATCAACTGGCTTTCCTCCACTGGGTGCAAACTCTGGCAGGTGCTTCCGCTGGGTCCCACGGGATACGGCGATTCTCCCTACCAATGTTTCTCTGCCTTTGCAGGAAATCCCTATTTGATCAGTCCCGATGAATTGGTAGCAGACGGGCTCTTGACTCAGGATGACCTGAACAAGATGAAAGACCTGCCCGCATCTCACGTGGACTTTGGGCTGGTCATCCCTCGCAAGCTGGATCTTTTACAAAAGGCATTTTCCAATTACCAAGCCCACCCCGAGCAGCTTCGCCCAGCCTTTGATTATTTCTGCGCTGAGAACGCATCCTGGCTTGACGATTACACCCTTTTCATGGCATTGAAAGAATCCAACGGTGGCGGTTCCTGGAGCGGATGGCCCGAGCCGCTCAAGATGCGTCAGAAGACCGCCCTGCGCAAAGCGCAGAGCGAGCTGGCAGAGATCATCATGCGCTTTGCCTTCTATCAGTTTTTGTTCTTCCGCCAGTGGAACAAGGTCCGCGCGTACGCGAACGAAAAGGGAATTCAGATCATCGGCGACCTGCCCATCTTTGTTGCCAATGACTCAGCGGATGTTTGGGCGCACCCCGAATTGTTCTTCATGGACAAGGCGGGTAACCCCACTGTTGTGGCAGGCGTTCCGCCGGATATTTTCTCGTCTCAAGGACAGTTGTGGGGCAACCCGCTTTACAACTGGAAAATCCACAAGAAGGATGGGTACGCGTGGTGGTTGTCCCGCGTGAGCGCATCCCTGAAGATCTTTGATATTTTACGTTTCGATCATTTCCGTGGTTTTGCCGGCTACTATGAGATCCCGGCTGATCATAAAACCGCTGAGTTCGGGCGTTGGGTTCCCGGCCCCGGCAAGGACTTGTTCCGCGCCATTGATAAGTACCTTGGCGACGGTTTGATCACTCCCGGCACCGGGCTGCCTTTTATCGCCGAAGACCTGGGCTTGGTCACGCCGGATGTGATCGAACTACTGGAGGCTTTCAACCTGCCCGGAATGAAAGTGATGCAATTCGGTTTTTCTGGTCCTGACAATCCATTTCTGCCGCACAACTATGTCCCCAATTGTGTGGCGTACACCGGCACCCATGACAATGACACAGCGTTGGGCTGGTTCGCATCCGCGCCGCAGCACGAGCGTGAATTTGCGCAGCGTTATCTGCGGGTGGATGGAAGAGACTTCGCCTGGGATCTGATTCGCGGGGTGTGGGGATCTGTAGCAGATATTGCCATCACGCCCATGCAAGACCTGCTCAATTGTGGCGGTGAAGCCCGCATGAACTTCCCAAGCAAGCTGGGCGGCAATTGGGAATGGCGTATGAAAGCCGAAGACCTGAACGATGGTCTCGCCGGCCGGCTGCGCGAATTGAATTGGTTGTATCTCAGATAATTAACGAAGAGATAAAAAACACCTTGAACTTGATCATGTTCAAGGTGTTTTTATTTAGATCAAAAATGGACTACTCTGGATAAACCGGCTTTTCACGATCGGTTAGGTTTACGACAATGGCATTGCTGGCTTTGATCAGATTCTCCGGCGTGATCATGATCTCTTCACCCCATTGACCTCCGCCCGTGCCGAGGATCGGTTCGTTGAGCAGACTCGCCTCAAGGAAGGATCTGAAATTTTGGGGCTGCCAGCTAAAGGCTGGGATCGACCCGATGATGTATCCCGTGGTTTCCTTCACCACTTCCGGCGCAGCCATTTGAATGTTGCGTGAGCCGATCGCCTTCTTCAAATTTCCTGAGACCGCGTTTTGGTCGCCGCCCAACATCACAAGCACGCGCTCGCCTGTGTCTACTTGAAAGATGAGGGTTTTGACGGCCTGCCGTTCAGAGAAGCCCAGAGCGTGCGCCACATTCGCTGCACCTTTTTCTGTTTCAGGTGAGAAGCTGAGGGCTTCATAAGGGATGTTGCGTTCGTCGAGATAGATGTGTGAAGGAAGTTTCATTGGTTGCGCCTTTTCAATTTGATGGTCTTTGAGATGAAGCGAGATAAATTCCCGCCAGAATAAATCCGCCGCCGAGAATGACCATGCTTGAAGGCATTTCACGCAAAATGAGAAATGCGAGGATCGCTGAGCCAATAGGCTCGCCAAGAGTGGTCACTGCCACGAAGGAGGCGGGCATATATTTTAATGCCCAATTGAAAGTAGTGTGTCCGATCAATTGTGGAATGGCTGCCAGTAAAAAGATCCAGCCGTAGGTCTGCGGTGCGTAGCCAAAGGGCGTATTGCCCGAAGCAAGCATGACGATGATCAGAACGACCGCCGCCATTCCATAAACCATGAAGATGTACGGAATGATGTCAATGCCTGCTCGTAGTTTTCTTCCAATGATGAGATAACCCGTTATCGCGAACGCTCCAAGCAAAGAGAGGATGTTGCCCCACATTGCACGTCCCTGCATTACATCTTGCAGTGCCGGGCAGATCAGCCCATCATTCCAGAGACACGCATCAGACAGGCCGATAATGGCTCCGCCTGCGAAGGACAGGATCAACCCGACGATCGCTGTGCGCCCAAGATGTTCCTTTAGCAGGAATGGAGAGAACACTGCCACCCAAAGCGGACCGGTGCTGACGAAGACCGCAGAACTTGCCACGCTGGTGTATTCGAGCGAGGAGATCCATGCAGCGAAGTGGGCGGCGAGAAAAATGCCTGAGAAAATTCCGAGCAGGACTTCGGTCCGTGTGAAGCGCTTGATCTGGTCGCGATGATTTCCAAGCGCGATCGGCGCGAGGATGAGAGTCGCAAAGGTCAATCTCAGTGCGGCGATGACGATCGAAGGAGTGCCATCCTCTTGAGCAAAGCGGACCAGAATGCCTGCCGTGGAAACAGCCAGGATGGCGAGTGTGACTGCGAGGGGAAGGATCAGGCGGGTGCGTTGATTCATGGTGTTCGAGTTTACCGCATGAGTGGATTGCGCGTGAGCAATTTTCAACTTGCCTTTCGATGTGAGTTATGCTAGGATGTCTGAAAATATTTCCAAAGGAGAGACAGAGATGTCTAACATCAAAACTGAGATCGCTGAATTGGTTACAAAGAAAGTTGGCATTCCGAAGGATAAGGCTTTGCAGGCTGTGGATGTGGTCTTGAACTTCATCAAGACCAAACTTCCGCCCGCGGTTGCCTCGCAGGTGGATGTCGTTTTGGCTGGCAATGTGGACTTGAGCGACGGCATTGGGCTCGATGACGCCGCTGGCTTGCTTGGCGGTTTGCTGGGCGATAAGAAGAAGTAAGTTACAAGTAGAGCGCCGCTGTGTCGGAAAGGCACGGCGGCGTTTTGTTTTAGGTCAAAAATGAATTATATGATATTTGTATAAAAATTATCCAAATTCTTGCTTGTATGAGGGGAACAAGGTAAAATCGCGCAATTCAAATTTCAGTACTCAGAGAAAGAATAAGGAGAACCCTAATGGCTTTTGAACTTCCCAAACTTGCATACGCTTATGACGCTTTGGAGCCGCACATTGATGCGCGCACCATGGAGATCCACCACACCAAACATCACAACACCTATGTCACCAATCTCAACGGCGCAGTGGACAAGACACCCGAACTCGCTGGAAAATCACTTGAAACATTGCTTGGCGATCTGAATGCCGTGCCTGAGGGCGTGCGCAATGTTGTCCGCAACCACGGCGGCGGGACCTACAATCACAACCTGTTCTGGGAAGTGATGGGACCCAACGGTGGCGGCGCTCCGAAGGGTGAACTCGCCAAAGCGATCGATGCGTCCTTTACTTCATTCGATAACTTCAAGGCGGAATTCACCGCCTCTGCGACCACTCGCTTCGGATCCGGTTGGGCCTGGCTCGTGAAGAAGGGTAGCGGCTTGGCTGTTGTATCCACCGCCAATCAAGATACTCCGCTTTCCGACGGCTTGACTCCCATCATGGGCATTGATGTTTGGGAGCACGCTTACTATCTCAACTATCAGAACCGCCGCCCCGATTACATCACCGCCTGGTGGAATGTGATCAATTGGGATGCGGTTGCAGCGCGCTACGCAGCGAAATAATAAATTAGATAAATTTCATCTTGAATTAAGAGAGACCGGCCGTTTGTAAGGTTGGTCTCTCTTCGTTTAATCATTTATGCAATGTATAATCTTGCTGTAGAAGCGTGTACGCACCTTGAGTGAATACGATGATGCCGAACACGCATTGCCAGGAGAACATTATGGCTTGTAAAAAGGGGTCTCCTTCCATCAGTGCCAACTCTGATATAGGAGGTAATGTATTCGATGTATTATTCAGAGAACACGCAGCGATCATGCTGCTGATCGAACCTGACACCGGGGAGATTCTCGATGCCAATCAATCTGCTCTGGATTTTTATTGCTATTCAAGGGTGGAGATCACGGGCAAGTTTATTCATGAAATCAATGTTATTCGGTCAGTAGAGTTGGCAGACGAGCAGAAAAAAGCGTTGAGCGGGGCTAAGGATCGTTTTGTATTCCAACAGAAGATAGCAAATGGGGAAATCAAGACAGTCGAGATGTGTTCCTCCTTTATAAATATTAACGAAAAAAAATCTCTCTTATCTGTAATTCACGATGTAACCGAGCGCAAAAAAACAGAAGAAGCATTAAAGCAAAGCGAAACTCATTTTCAACTATTGGCAGATCACATGTCCGATACCTTCTGGCTCATGGACATGGATCTGCGTGTGACCTACGCCAGCCCTTCGGCTATGCTCACACGCGGATATTCACTCGCGGAACTTCAAAATATTTCCATGGACAGACTTCTCCTGCCGGGGTCGCTGCAAAAGGTTTTGAAGTTATGTGCCGAAGAAATTCCAAAGATCAAGGCTGATAAGACCTATTCGCCGGTCACGACCATTGAGCTTGAGGTTCGTAAACGGGATGGCGGCATCGATCTGATGGAGCTGAAACTCAGCCTCATTCGGGATGAATTCGGCGTTCCTGTTTCGATCCTTGGACAGGGACGAAATATCACGGAACGTAAAAGAGTCGAGGTTGATCTGCGGCAAAGCGAATCCCGATATCGCGCATTATTTGAGAGCAGTTTGTCTGGTATTCTGATAACGAATCCAATTGGGGCGGTGATCGCAGTAAATCCCGAAGCGTGTCGTTTGCTTGGCAGAACCGAACTGGAGATCTATCAGGTGGGTCTAAGCAAGATATTTGACTTAACTGATTCGCGCTTTGACCTCGCGATGAAAGAGCGCGAGAGGACGGGCAGTTTTTGCAGCGAATTGACTTTGATTCGCGGAGATGGGACGGCTTTTCCTGCAGATGTTAAGAGCCGAAGTTTCACGCTGCCTTCGGGGGATGAATATTCCAACATTTTCTTTCACGATGTTTCCATTCAGAAGCAAGTAAGGGAAAGTTTACGCCGGCGCACCGAGGAGTTGACAGCATTGCAAGAGACCATCCTTGAGTTGTCCACCCCGCACTCACTTTCTGACCTGTTGAATTTGATCGTGGAGAGGGCGGCTACCTTGCTGGATTCGCCAAGCGGTGGGTTGTACCTTAATGAGCCCGAGCACCAGAGAGTTCTTTGTGTTGTCAGCTACAAAACCAAAAGGGATTACACAGGCACAACACTCGATTATGGCGTCGGCGCGGCGGGAATTGTCGCAGCGACTGGTGCTCCGTTGATCGTTGAAGATTATCGAAAATGGGACGGCAGAGCAAGAGTATACGAAGGTGATCAGCCTTTTCAGGCGGTCATGAGCGCACCGATGTTGTGGCAGGGAAGGGTCAGCGGGGTGATTCATTTATTGCGAGAAGACGACCATAAAAAATTCACCCATGCAGAATTAAGTCTTTTGCAAATGTTCGCCAATCACGCGGCAGCGGCGGTGGAGAACGCCCGCCTATTGAATTTGCTCGGTCTTGAACTTGCCGAACGAAAGCAGATCGAAAATGAATTACGCGAAAGCGAAGATCGATACCACACGATCGTCTCCAATTCTCCGTTGATCACTTTTGTTGTCGATGAGTGCGGCGTGGTGTCCCTGGTGGAAGGGATGGGGTTGGACTTGTTGGGACTTAAGCCCGGGCAGTCTGTTGGGCGATCAGTTTTTGACTTCTCTCCGGAATTCCCAGGATTGATGGTCGCCATAAAGGGCGCGCTTGGCGGTCAGGGTCAACGAAATGAGATCAATGTCAGAGGGGCGGTGTTCGATGTTTCGCTGACACCGATCTTCGACGATCAGGGAACGGTAAAAAAGGTCATCGGGGTGGCGAATGACATCACCAGCCTGAAAAAGACCGAGGAGATCATCCGCCGGAGCGAGGAAAAATACCGAACAGTTGCAGAGTTCACTTATGACTGGGAGTCCTGGCGCGCGCCAGATGGTTCATATCTTTATGTCTCCCCTTCCTGCGAGCGGATCACCGGTTACACGATGGAAGAATTTCTAAACGAGCCTGGGTTGATCTATAAGATCACCCACCCGGATGACCGTGACCTGGTTCGTGAACACACCAATCGGGTAATGGGGGATCAGCATTTGAGTAACACGGAATTCGATTTCAGGATCGTGACTCCGACTGGCGAGACCCGCTGGATCAATCATTCCTGCATCTCAGTATTTGGAGCGGATGGGCGCTGGCTGGGCAGGCGCGAAAGTAATCGTGATGTCAGCGAGCGGGTGCGGATCGCTCAGGAGCTGCAAGCGCAGCGTGATTTTGCTACTCAGGTCATCAACGCCATGGGGCAGGGGCTCACGGTCACAGATTCCCAAGGTCGGTTTGAGTTTGTCAACGCTGCCTACGCCCGCCTGTTTGGGTATGAAGCAGAAGAGTTGATCGGTAAATATCCGAAAGATGTGACGATCCCTGAAGAATGGGGAGCTTTGGAGAATCAGAGAAAACTCAGAGAAGACGGGCAGACCTCAACGTACGAATCACGCATTCAAAAAGCAGATGGCGGCATGGCGCATGTGTTGATCACGGCGGTTCCAAGAAAATCAGACTCGCAGAATTATGGCGGGGCAATCGCGGTCATAACCGATCTCACAGAACAGAAACGCGTCCAGGATGAACTGCGTAAAGCACGTGATGCTTTCGAGATGGCAAATCATCAATTGCAGCAGGCACTTACCCGCGAGCAGGACCTTTCACATACCGATGGTTTGACCGGTGTTTATAACCGCCGCTACTTTTTTGAGTTGGCGGAAAAATGGTTTGGGATTTCCATCCGCCATAAGCAGCCACTCTCTGCATTGATGATCGATATTGACCACTTCAAACAAGTCAATGATGAATTTGGTCACGCGGTGGGAGATGAGGTCATTCGGCTGGTTATCCGCTCTACTCGCGATGAACTGCGGAGCGAAGATATAGTCGGGCGTTATGGGGGGGAGGAATTTGTTGTAATTCTCCCCATGACGAATCTGGATCAGGCGAAGATTCTGGCTGAGAGGGTTCGGACATTGGCGGAATCGCTGCATTTCCCAACCGACAAGGGAGAGGCGAGGATCACGCTCAGTATCGGGGCGGCAGAGATGCCTTTCGATCAGAAACTCGAGTCGGTGGAGTTCCTGATCCGCAATGCGGATAAGGCCATGTATATCGCAAAGCAGGACGGCAGGAATCGAGTACGAGTTTTTACCGCAGCCGTCGCGGATTCATAAGAAAAGCAAAACAATTATTCCAGAGCATAATTACAAGGAAGAGTCTATGAAGGATTTGAATTTACCCCGAAGGTCAGCGCTTTTATCTTTATTAATAGTTTTGGCTATCATCGTATTTGTTGAAGTGATCATTATGGGGATATTCCGCCTTTATGTCGAAACCGAAAATGAATGGCTGGATGTGATCATGGATGCCATCCTTCTCGCGGCTTTCACCTTCCCATCCCTGTATTACATGATGCTGCGCCCTTTGGAGCTGCAGGTGATCGAGCGTCAAAAAGCCGAAGAGGAACTCCGCCGGGCGAAGGAGCAACTTGAGCAGATGTTGATCCGTGAGCAGCAGTTATCTCGTGTGGACGGGATGACGGGATTGTTCAATTACCGGCATTTCTTTGAATTTGCTACGCATGAGTTCATTCTTGCGCGGCGTTATCAACGTCCTTTGACCGTATTGATGTGCGATACCGATGATTTCAAAAAGATCAACGACACTCTCGGGCATGCTGCGGGTGATCGAATGTTATCTCTTGTTGCTCAAGCCGCGGGAGCGCACATGCGCGCCGGGGATATGTTGGCGCGTTACGGCGGTGACGAGTTCATCATCATGCTCTCGCAAACCAATTTGCAGCAGGCTTATCTTGTCGCGGAGCGGATCCGCGAGAAGGTGGCTCTCTTGGGTATGGAAACTGAAAAGGGGAGATTC
This sequence comes from Anaerolineales bacterium, assembly GCA_017985935.1. Classification (GTDB taxonomy): domain Bacteria; phylum Chloroflexota; class Anaerolineae; order Anaerolineales; family Villigracilaceae; genus Villigracilis. The sequence goes on from JAGNWT010000003.1 coordinate 24,220, forward strand.
TCAGTGACCTTTAGTTTGGGCGTGGCAGATATGCGACAGGAACCCGGGGAGGATTCTGTGGAGGCGATCATTCAACGTGCCGATCAGGCTTTGTATCTTGCCAAGCAGGGTGGTCGAAACCGGACAGTGCTTTTTTCGGAAGACAACGAGCGGAAATAAGAGGACTTCATGATGGATCATTACGATAAAAAGGGAAGGCGGGATCTTACGGTCTACCTGCTCGTTTTCTTTTTATCGGCGGTCGCGTTGATCGTGGTCGGTGTTCTGTCCTACCGTAATTTTGAGACCGAATTCCGCAAGCAAGCCGAGCATCAGATCTCTTCTTTTGCCGATCTGAAAGTGAGCGAGTTGGAGGTCTGGCGAAAAGAGCGGATGGTCGATGCGGAATTCTTTTTTCACAACCAGGCTTTTTCCGGTTTGGTGGAATTATTTCTTGAAGACCCGGACGATGCGGAAGTCCGCGCTCAACTTTTTACATGGCTTGAACATTATCAAACCTTCGATCAATATGACCAGGTCAGCCTTTTGGACGTGAACGGCGGTGAATTATTTTCTGTCGGCCCTCCAATGTCTGTTAAAGACCCCGGCATCGCCGATGATGTGGATGATTGTCTGCGATTCAAAGATATTCAGTTCGGGGATTTCCGGCGCGCATTGGATGGAAAGATCTACCTGAATATTTCTGTTCCAATCTTCAGAGGGCAGGTGAACGGTAATCCATTGGGTGTGCTCGTACTAAGGGTGGACCCAAAAAAATATCTTTACCCGTACATTCAAACGACGATCCTGGACAGCTCCAGCGCAGAGACACTTCTTGTCCGGCAGGATGGGGAAGATGTATTGTTTTTGAATGAACTTCGTTTTATATCCAATGCATCATTGAATTTGAGAATTCCATTGACCGATCTCGAACATCCCGCTGTTCAGGCTGTACTTGGCAAAGTAGGCTTCGTGGAAGGTTTGGATTACCGCGGAGAGGAAGTCCTTGCAGACCTTCGACCGGTTCCAAATTCTCCGTGGTACTTGATATCAAAAATGGATGTGGCTGAAATCCACGCGCCATTAAGAATCCGGCTCAGGCAGACGGTCACCTTATTCGGGCTGGCGATCTTTTCCTCCGGCGCGCTCCTTATCACCTTTTGGCGTCAACAGCGTATACGTTTTTATAGATCGCAAGCTGAGTCTGCTTTGGCTTTACACGAGAGCGAAGAACGTTATCGATGGGTGATCTCCAATATTCCGGTGGTTACTTTTGCCACCGACGAAAAGGGCATATTCACTTTGTCTGAAGGCAAGGGATTGGACAAACTGGGACTTCGCCCCGGTCAGATCGTGGGCGAATCGATCTTTGACCTTTACCGGGATTCTCCGGGCATCATGGATGCGATGCGGTCTGCGCTCGCGGGGCAGGAAGCAAGAGATGAGGTAACGATCAAGGATGTTCATTTTGATGTCTTTTACACACCCTTGTTCGATCAAAATGGAAAAGTTGTGCGGGTGATCGGTTTGGCGAATGATGTGACCTCACACAAGATCTCCGAAGATAATATTCGTCAGCTAAACCTTGAACTCGAACATCGGGTGCGGGAGCGTACCGCCCAATTCGAAGCGGCAAATAAGGAATTGGAGGCGTTTAGTTACTCCGTTTCTCATGACCTGCGAGCTCCTTTGCGTGGAATTAACGGCTGGAGCCAGGCGTTGTTGGAAGATTATCAAGACAAGCTTGACGAGCAGGGAGTGCAATATATTCAGCGTGTGCTTTCTGAGACGAGGCGCATGGGCAATTTGATCGATGGCATGCTCAACCTCTCGCGGTTGACGCGGACCGAAATGGTCAAAAAGGATGTGAATCTCAGCGTGATTGCCGAATCGATCGTGGAGCGCTTGAAGAGGGATATCTCTTCCCGTGAGGTTGAATTTATGATCGAGCCGGGACTCATGGCGCGGGGGGATCCGAACTTATTGGAAGTTGTTCTGGCAAATCTGCTGGAAAATGCTTTCAAGTTCACATCAAAGAAAGCGCGTTCGCGCATCGAATTTGGGCGCACCGAAATTCAAGGTAGCCCCACCTTTTATGTGAAGGATAACGGCGCAGGTTTTGACTCAGCGTATGCTCAAAAACTTTTTGGCGCGTTTCAACGCATGCACAAGAATTCTGAATTTCCCGGCACCGGAATTGGGCTGGCTACCGTTCAAAGGATCATCCATCGCCACGGTGGGGCGGTTTGGGCTGAAGCCAAAGTTGAAGAGGGAGCAACTTTCTACTTCACGCTTGAATAGTATGGAAAGTGATTTTGTTTTTATTATTGAGGAGGCGTTATGAAAATAAAAAAGATTTTGTTGGTGGAGGACAATCCAAGTGATATTGGGTTGACACGTCGTGCACTTGAGAAAAGCCATGTGGCGAATGATCTGGTGGTGGTGGAGGATGGGCAGGAGGCTTTGGATTATTTGTTTGGGGCAAGCCAGTCTGCAGGTCCGCAGGTGACCGAATTGCCAGCGTTGATCCTGCTCGATCTTAAACTTCCAAAGGTGGATGGTTTGGAAGTACTGCGCCGCATTCGGTCTGACCCGAACCTCTATCGGCTTCCAGTGGTCGTGCTGACCACTTCCACTGAAGAACAGGACATCGTCCAAAGTTACCACCTGGGAGCGAATAGTTATATCCGAAAGCCGGTGGATTTCACGCAATTTGTGGAAGCAATTCAGCACCTGGGGCTATATTGGTTGTTGTTGAATGAGCCGGCGCCTCGTGTTACGCAGGGAAGTTGATTGGATTTTCGAATAAAAGTTCGAATTGGGATGACGGCAGTGTGATCGGGTAAAGCGAGGATCGTATGACAATACCTCTTTCAGTTTTGATCGTGGAAGATGTGGAGAGCGACGCGGAGTTGCTGGTGCGCGCTTTAAAAAAAGCGGGCTACGACCCTGTGTACGAGCAGGTCGATACCGACGAAGCTTTTAGATCTGCCCTGAATAAACAGAGTTGGGAAATTGTCATTTCAGATTATCGAATGCCGCAGTTTGATGGTTTTGCCGCCTTGAAGATCTTGCGTGAGATGGATCTGGATGTTCCTTTCATTGTTGTCTCTGGAACGATCGGTGAAGAGACCGCGGTCTCCATGATGCGCGCAGGCGCGCAGGATTATTTGGTAAAGGGAGACCTCGCGCGTCTGTCCCCGGCTGTTGAGAGGGAATTGAATCAGGCGTCCCTTCGCCGTGACCGCCGGAGGGCAGAAGACGCGCAAAGGAAGAGTGAGGCTAGTTATCAGGCTTTGGTCAACTCCATCAACGACGCGATCATCAGTACCGATGAGGCGGGTGTTATCACGGGCTGGAATCCGGCCGCCGAAAGGATCTTTGGGTACGCCGCTGATGAGATCGTTGGTGAGTCTTTCATTTCTTTGATTTCGGCTCACGGACATCAAGCGTACGAAGCAGGGATTCGAGATATCCTGGAGTTTGACAGCAAATCTACATCGGGCAGCGTGATCCGGTTAAGAGGGATGCGAAAGAACGGCATGGAATTTCCCCTCGAACTTTCCTTGTCTTTTTGGTTCGCTGGTCAGGATGTTTTTTATACGGCTGTCATTCGAGATATTACGGACCGTCTTAAGGTGGAGGAATCTCTTCGGAATAGCCAGGAGAAGATCCGGGATGTGTTTAATGCCATGGAAGAGGGGATGGCGTTGAACGAATTGGTGTTCGATGAAAAGGGGGAAGTTATTGATTATCGCATTCTGGAAGTGAACCCGGCGTATGAAGATATTGCCATGTTGAAGCGTGAAGATGTAGTGGGGAAATTAGCCACCGAGGTCTACGGGATGTCCGCCGAATACATCACCGACTTTTGGAAAGAGCATATTCACGATACCCACTCGATCAAGACCGATTATTTTGTCGAAGAGACCGGTCAATGGAGACATGTATCCACATCCCGACCGATCGGCAATCGGTTTGCGACCGTTTTTTTTGATATTACAGAACAAAAGAGTATTGAACTTGCTTTACGCGCGAGCGAGAAAAAATTACGCACCATCACCGAGAACGCGGCAGAGATCATCGTTGAGTTGGACAGACAGGGGCAAATGGTTTACATCAGCCGCGTGCTCCCCGGGTATAAACTGGAAGATGTTGTGGGGAAAAACTTTATCGATTGGGTTGAGCCGCAGTTCCACGCTGAGATGCAAGACTGTTTAACAAAGGTCTTTACCGAAGGAACCATGCAGACTTACGAGGCATGCGGTTATGGAGAAAACGGAGAATTGCGTTGGTATCTCTCCCGGCTTAATCCGGTCATTAATGATGGGCGAGTCGTGCGTGCCATTTTGGTCTCAGGTGATATTACAGAAAGAAAACAAGCAGAGCAGAACCTGCGTGAAAGTGAAGAATGGCATCGGGCGATCATTCAAACAGCCATGGATGGCTTCTGTGTTGTGGATATGCAAGGGAAATTCGTTGAGGTAAATGAGACTTACTGTCGAATAACAGGTTATTCGGCTGAGGAACTCCTGTCTTTGTCTGTCCCGGATCTTGAGTACAACGAATCTAAGAGCGAAGTCCGCGCTCGAATCGAACGGGTCGTGAGCCGCGGTGAAGACCGTTTCGAGTCAAAACATCGGCGCAAAGATGGCAGCATCATCGATTTTGAAGTCAGCATTCAATATCGCCCCTTTAATGGCGGGAGACTGATCGCCTTCCTCAAGGATATTACCGATCGCAAACAAGCCGATGAAGCCCTTCGGGCGAGCGAGCAGAGATTCCGTTCCATCTTTGAACAATCACCGATCGGCATGGGTGTGATGGAATCGGCCAGCGGGCGATTTTTGGAGGTCAACCCCAAATATTGTGAGATCGTCGGTCGAACCGCGACCGAAATGCTTTCCCTTGATTTCAAGAGCATCACTCATCCCGACGATCAAGGAATCGACGACGAGAATCGCTGGCGCATGCTGCACGACGAGATACACTCATTTAATTTTGAGAAGCGTTATATCCGCCCGGATAATTCCATCGTTTGGGTGCATCTGACCGTTGTCGCGTTGTGGGTCGGACCGGAAGACCGCCGAGTCAACCTCACCATGGTGGAGGACATCAGCGAACGCAAACAGGCCGAGCTGAAATTACGGGAGAGCGAAGAAAGATTCCGCAAGATCTTCCAAACTATTTCGGTCTCGATCTGGGAGGAGGATTTCACTGAAGCCAAAGCCATGGTGGATGACCTGCTTGTTCAAGGCGTTACAGATTTCCCTGCCTACTTTGATACGCACCCTGAATTCGTTGAACGCGCTTTGCATCATACCCAGGTCGTGGATGTCAACGAGACCACCCTACGCCTGTATGGGGCGGATGATAAATCTGAATTGTTGGGCAGCCTTGAAAACATTGTGACGCCGCAGAACTTCCTGCAGGAATTGGGTGTACTTTCTCAAGGCTTACCTCATCTTGAAATAGAAACCGTGAATACCAACCTGCGGGGCGAAAGAATTATATTTTGGATGACGCTGACATTCTTCAGAGATTCGCGCGGCAGATATAAGGCGCTGGTGAGTCTTGCCGATATTACCGCTCGAAAACGCGCAGAGGAATCCCTGCGTATCAGCGAGAAGCGGTATCACGAACTGTTTAACAGCATGATCGACGGCTTCGCCTTGCACGAAGTGATCAGTGATGAAAGCGGCACGCCGGTCGATTATCGATTCCTGGAAGTAAACCCCGCTTACGAGCGATTGACCGGACTTCACGCGGAGGCGATCCTTGGGCGGACCGCTCGCGAAGTTTTGCCTGCCGCCGACCCCTATTGGGTTGAAGTTTACGCGAATGTTGCAATGACTGGTCGCTCGACCTTTTTTGAAAATTATTCCAGTGATCTGGATCGCTACTTTGAGGTATCTGCCTACTGTCCGCGCCCCGGGCAATTCGCAGTGATCATGGTGGATATTACCGAACGCAAGCGCGCCGAAGAAGGACTGCTTCAACATCTGACGGAGTTGGAGCTGCTCTATCAAAGCGGATTGGGACTGGGGCAATCTCTCGACCCCAAGCCCATCGGTCGGAAGATATTAAACCTCCTTCGCGAGAAACTGAATTGGCACTTCACGAGTATTCATATTTATCATCCGCAGGATGACAGCCTTGAACTGCTTGATGTAAATCAGCCAGGGTATGACGAAGAACTGGCTCGTGACCGGGCAGTGAATCAATATCGTCCGCTGGTAACACGACCAGATCAAGGCTTGTGCGGATGGGTGGTCTTGCATGGGGATGTGGTCCGCTCTGGGGATGTGAGCAAGGACCCAAGATATATCGAAGCCTACTCCGGCATTAATTCAGGTTTGTATGTCCCCATGAAAGTTGGCGACCGGGTCATTGGAGTGATCTCGGTCGAGGATCAAAGACCGAACGCCTTTACAGAAGCCGACGAGCGCCTGGTGGTGACACTTGCCAATCAGGCTCAAAGCGCTTTTGAAAATGCGCGACTGTTCGGCGAATTACGCAAACGCGCAGTGGAATTGGAAACTCTCAACCGCATCTCGCTCGCATTGCGGACGGCTTCCCGTCAGGACGAAATGCTCTCGATCGTTTTGGAAGAAGCGCTTGGCATCCTGAATACTTTACATGGCTCGATCGTTTTGTACAACAAAGCAACTGACAAACTGGAGAAGGTCCTTTCGCGCGGGTGGACGTCACTGATCCTTGAAGCGCCGCAAAAATCAGATGAGGGTCTGGCTGGCAGAGTGTTCACCACCGGCGAGATCCATATCTCTCGCGAATTCGCCAGAGATCCCTTTACCAAAAAAGAGATTCGCAATCAAATGATCGCAGGTTGGGGCGGAGCCTGCCTGCCAATCCGCTCGGCGCAACAAACCATGGGTGTGTTGATCGTGTGGATCCCCAGCGAGCGGGAACTCAGCAAGGATGAAATACGCCTGCTTTCCATTTTGTCCGAGATGACAGGCGCAGCCCTGCAGCGCTTGCAGCTCCACGAACAGACGGTAAGACGCCTCGAGCAGCTTAAGGCGCTGCGTACGGTCGATCAGGCCATCGCAAGCAGCAGGGATATGCACCTCACATTGGGGATCCTGTTGGCGAATACAGCCACCCAGCTTGGGGTGAGTGCGGCTGATGTGCTTTTGCTGCATCCCTCTTCAAATCAACTGGAACTGGTGGCGAATTATGGGTTCCGCACCTTGCTGGTCACAGACACAACTCTGGGGGAAAGTTTTGCCGGACGGGCCATCATTGAGCATCGCCCAATGATGATGGTGGATTACGAGACCGTGAAGCAACATTCGAGATTTGGCAAGTTATGGCGGGAGGAAGGTTTTTCGTGTTATTGGGTTGTGCCGCTGATCGTGAAGGGCGAAGTAAAAGGAGCGTTGGAAGTCTACTGCCGCGATCAATTCACACCCGATGCCGATTGGCTGGAATTCCTTGAAGCCATGGCCGGGCAGGCTGCGATCGCCATCGATAACACGCAGCTTTTCGAGAACCTTCAACGCGCGAATCTTGATCTCAACCTGGCTTACGATGCGACGATCGAGGGGTGGTCACGGGCAATGGACTTGCGCGACCATGAGACGGAAGGCCATACTTTACGTGTCACAGACCTGACCTTGAAACTGGCTCGAGCCATGCGAGTTTCAGATTCCCGTCTGATGGCTTACCGCCGCGGCGCGCTTTTGCACGATATTGGCAAGATGGGCGTTCCTGATTCGATCTTGCTGAAAGAAGGACCTCTGACCGAAGAAGAATGGATCGTCATGCGGAAACACCCGCAGCTGGCTCGTGAAATGCTTTCTCCGATCACCTACTTGAAAGACTCTCTGGACATCCCGTACGCGCACCACGAACGATGGGATGGCACTGGGTACCCGCATGGGTTGACCGGAGAGTCCATTCCATTGGCGGCGAGGATCTTTGCCATTGTAGATGTTTGGGACGCTCTGACGAATGACCGCACCTATCGCAAGAAGTGGGGCAAGAAGAAGGCGCGCCAATATATCAAAGAGCAAAGCGGCAAGCACTTTGACCCGCAGGTTGTTGAAGTCTTCCTGCAGCTCATTGAAAATACCTGATGTTTCAAAAAGAGGACACGCCCAATAAGCGTGTCCTCTTTTTGAAACTGACCTAAGGGTGTTGCCTCAAGTTAATATTTTTATCTGCTGCGGGTCAACTTCCAGTTTCAGTGCATCTCCGTAATTTATGAATTCGATCTTGTAGGTGATCACTTCGATCAGCGAGGAGTTTTGGAAATGGGTCTTTTTGGTTTCAGGGTGTGGATAATAAACCCAGCCGTCGCAGGTTTGTCCTTTGAAGATCACCCTGCATTTTGCAAATGAAAATGTTTCAGGCGGGTGAAGGTCGGTCCACTCGACCAGTGGAAAAGTGAACTCTGGATTAATGATTTTGAATTCGTGCGGAGCAATGGAGATGTTCAGGGTTCCATTGAAATAAGGGTCGAGGTCGAGACCCAAAGATCTGAAGTACGGTTTTTGTTTTTCAAGTGAACTGTACGGGTAGTCCTTTGATGGACGCGATGCGACCTGATGTCCTTTTACCACCCTGCCATTGATCCGTGCCCATGAGTTAGTCATGACCGAAAGAATTCCCGCGTAATCATTACCCGCGGAGATGGCCGCCCGCCTCGGCTTGATCGAGCACGGCGAGAATGGTTTTGACCAATTCACGCGCCGCGGATTCACTTAGTTCCACGGCCACGCGGGCGGAGGGTCCCTGCGTTTCATTTACGAAATCGATGTTGAGGGCGTGTTCGTAGGGGGCGTTAAACGGGTGATCGTAAGAGACATTCGCTTGCTGAAGTTGGAACCAGCCTTGCGTCCCTTTGCCGCTTCCATCCACTTTAACTTTTTCAACGATCATTGTGCACATAATTAATTCCTTTTATTACCGCTTGTATTGGAAATGACTTTAATTTTACGCCAGGTGTTTTTCCAAGAACGCAAAGGTTTTCTTCCAGCCGTCCACGGCTTGCTCCTGCCTGTAGTTGGGTCGGTCATAGTAGAAAAATCCATGACCCGCTTTGGGGTACATATGAAATTCGTAGTCCTTGCCAAACTTTTTGAGCTCTTCTTCATGGGTTTTGACCTGCTCGGGAGTGGGGCTGGAATCTTCCTCGCCAAATAAACCTAAAATGGGGCAGGGCAGGTCGCGGGTGTAGTCGAGCGGAGAAACGGGGAAGTTGGCAGTGAGCTGATCTGCGGTCATCACGACCCGTCCGCCCCAGCAATCCACAAGGGCGTCGAATCCGGTTGTGCGGCAGGCTGTGAGATAGGCGTGACGTCCGCCGGAGCATGTACCAAAGATGCCGACTTTGCCGTTCACGTAGTCCAACCCGCGCAGGTGTTTCATCGCGCCTCCAAGATCGCCCACAGCCTGATCGTCGGGGATACCTCCGTCTGCTCTGACCTTTGCTGCCACATCTTCCGGTGTGCCGTGACCCGAGCGGAAGTAGAGGTTTGGAGAAATGGTCACAAAACCATGATGCGCAAATTTGAAGGTTGCCTCACGATACCATTGATCCCAGCCGGGCATGTGATGAGCGAGAACCATGGCGGGAAACTTCCCTTCACCTAAAGGGCGGGCCATGTAAGCGTTGATGGTATCTCCATTCGCGCCTTTCATTGTGATCGTTTCAGCCAGAACGCCTTCGTATTGGTCGGTCGTGTACATGTAAGATCTCCTTTATTAATTGGGTGGATAAGGAAGTACGTAAAATAACATGGTAAGGAACATGAAGGTATTGCCAGCCAGCACACAAATATGCCAGATCTCATGGTTGCCAAAGTAGGGCGGAAAGGGATTTGGTTTTCCGTGCCCAAAGATGAGCGCGCCGATGGTGTAGCTCAGTCCGCCCGCGATCAGTAGGGACAGCGCTCCCATTCCGAGTTGGGTGTAGATGGGTCCAATCAGGAACACGATGATCCAGCCCATGAGCAGAAAACTGATGTTGGACATCAGCACCGAGATCTTGGTGAAGAAAATGGATTTTATGGTAATGAAAAATACTGCCAGACTCCAGATGACCCCGAAGAGAACCCAGCCGGTCGCGCCGCTGAAGATGGTCAGACAGAATGGAGTGTAGGTTCCTGCGATGAGGATGTAAATGGCATTGTGATCCAGAATGCCAAAGACCCGCAGGTATTTGTTGAAGAGCAGGAAGAAATGCAGCAGGCAGCTGAATAAGAATGAAAGAAAGAGACTGACACCATAGATCGTGAACCCGACCACGTGGGCGGGTTTGTCTGCGATCGCCGCCAGTGACACGAGTACCGCCAGCGCCGATATGGACAGGATCGCCCCGATCAGGTGACTGATGGCGTTGAAGTATTCATTGCTATCTGGCGACGAGATAAGCGGGTCCAGGTCTGGCTTTTGCAGGGTCATGGATCTACAACTCAATGCCTTCGGCTTTTGCCACTGCGCGAACGTGAGCCGCCGCCGCAAGGTAATCTTCTGCGTTGGGGAGGTGCTCCAGCATGAGTGGAGTATCGGGGTCAAGCTTTTTCATTTCACGCAGGAAGGTTGCGTAATTCAGCCTGCCTAAGCCAATACGAACCTCTGAAAGATGGACGGTTAATTGCTCGGCAAGGGTGATATCTTTGGCGTGGCAGCTTTTTATGTGTGGACCTAGCCGTTCAAAGCAGTTGTGCAGGAAGCGGCTGTTTCCAAAATATATGCGCGGGTTGGTGATAATGTTCACCGGGTCAAGGTGCGCCGCAAACCTTGTCCTGTCTATGGCTTGGATCAAGTCAAGATAACTGTCTACGGAGTCGGGCAGCATCCACGGCATGGGCTCAAGCGTAAAAAAAGTGCGGGTCGGCTGGACAGTGTCGATGATGTGCCTGGTGGTCTCCACGATCATCTCAAATGTTTCGGTCGAATAATTGTCGGGATGCGGTCCGTCCCACAAGGTTCCGCGTGACCCGCTGATGTTTACGCAACAGCGCGCACCGATCTCATCTGCCAGCGCAAGCCGCTTTATGCACAGGTCTATGGCACGGCTGCGTTCTTCCATGTCTGGGCTGAGCGGATTGTTCCACACACCCACCTCGGCAATGAGTATGTCGGCTTCATTGGCGGACTGCTCAAAAGCGCGGATCGTGGCTTGGTCTGCGGTTTCATCCACTGGGCAGTACGCGGCGCGATAGCCGAGTTGTTTTAGTTCAGCGACCCAACCTGCCGGGTCTGGATTTTTTTGAAATGTGGGTCCGCCGAGTCGCATGAGAATCTCCTGTTGAGTTGCTCAAAATAAATGATACCCAATTCTACCTGCGTTAGCATTTCTGGTTAGGTGGTGGAAGAAAATCGTTTGGTCGCCTGCTCACTTAGCTCCCAAAGTTTTTTTGCGTTTTCGTCACTCACCAGCCCATTGGTTTTGCGGATCTTGCGCTTGACCCAAAATTTTCCGTTCGGTTGCTTTTCGGTCAGTTCATCCGCGAGGAAAACAGCGGTATCTGCTCCCGCCTGAGGGCTGAACCAATAAATTTTGTCCAGCCAGCTTGAGCGGCTTGAGTTGGCAGATACTCCACGCTGCGCTTTCCCGAAATCTGAACGGATGAATCCCGGGTGATAGCAGTGAGCAGTGATGCCTTTTGCTTCCACTTGGCGGGCAAGTTCATGCGTGAAAAGGATATTTGCGAGTTTGCTCTTGCTGTATGCTTTGAAAGAGGTGTATCTGGATCCTTCGTCCATCCAGTCAGTCCAGTCGAACCTGCCCATGAGATACGCGCCCGATGACGTGGTGATGATCCGGCCTTGAGTCTGTTCAATGAGCGGGAGCAGTTCGCGGGTCAGCAAGAACGATGAGAGATGGTTGATCGTCATGGTCATTTCCCATCCGTCTGTTCCGATCTTGCGCTCGTTCAGCATCAGCCCCGCGTTATTCCAAAGCACATCCAGTTTTTGAACTTGTGATTTTACCTGCCCGGCAAGAGTGTTGACTTCAGCCAGCGATGCGAAGTCCCCTGTAACAAGAGACAGGTCTGCGTCTGGCAGAAGGGATTGTAACTCGGCAAGCACGGGGGCGCCGCGTGCTGCGCTGCGGGCATGGAGGAGGACTTTCCATCCGCGCCGTGCAAGTTCAATCGCGCCAGCTTTGCCTATCCCTGTGGTCGAACCTGTGATCAAAATTGTTCTTTTTTCGTTTTTCATATTTTCCTTTGAATTTGTTTCCACCTAGGGCTTGATGAGTCAAAGTGGGCTGCTCTTACTCAATGAAGCTCTGGAAGGCGGGAATTTTGCTCTTGATAAATCGTCCTGATTCATCTATAATGCCGACCCATGCAACAAAACCTCACGTCCTTCGCCGCTCAAGCCGCCGCCGCTACATGCGCGTTATTTGAACCTGCCACGGCTTGAGACTGAAATTAGAAACAAAAGTCCCGAACCCGACAGGTTCGGGACTTTTTATTACCTGGCTTGGTATAATTCGCCAGTCATTATCATCTTTTGGGAGCAATTCGTATGAGCAAAAAACTTTCAGGCAACCAGATCCGCCAGACCTTCATCGACTTCTTCGTTGAGCATGGGCATACGGCAGTCCCGTCCATGTCTCTTGTTCCGGGCGGTGACGGCACGCTTCTTTTTACCAACTCGGGCATGGTGCAGTTCAAGGATGTCTTCATTGGCACCGACAAGAAGCCCTACACCCGCGCCGTGGATTCGCAGAAGTGCATGCGTGTGGCTGGCAAGCATAATGACCTTGAAGATGTCGGTCGTGACGATACTCACCACACCTTCTTTGAAATGTTGGGGAACTGGTCTTTTGGAGATTATTACAAAAAGGAAGCCATTGCCTGGTCGTGGCAATTACTCACCGAAGTGTGGGGACTCCCCAAAGACAAGTTGTACGCGACCTGCTTTGAAGATGATAAAGGCAATGTTCCGCGTGATGACGAAGCCGCCGATATTTGGAAGGAACAACCCGGCTTTGACCCTTCTCACGTCCTCTTCTTTGGGCGCAAGGAGAATTTCTGGCAAATGGCGGAGGTCGGTCCCTGCGGACCCTGTTCCGAAATCCACATTGATCTCGGCGAAGAACGCGACAACATGCGCGGCAAGGAACACCGCTGCGGCGTGAATGGCGAATGCACACGTTACCTCGAGCTTTGGAACAACGTGTTCATCCAATATAACCTGTTCGATGACGGGCGGCTTGAGTCGCTGCCTGCCAAGCATGTCGACACCGGCATGGGTTTCGAGCGCATTGTCTCTGTTTTGCAGGGCGTGGACTCGAACTACAAGACCGATCTCTTCGCAGGTTCTTTGGAAGTGCTGCGCTCCCTCACCGGTCACAGCGAAAAAGAGATGCTCGAAAACTTCACTCCATATCGTGTGATCTGCGACCATGCCCGCTCTGCGGCATTCCTGATCGCGGATGGGGTTGTGCCCGGCAATGGTGGACGAAATTACGTCACCCGCATGATCATTCGCCGCGCGGCGCGTTTTGGCACCAAGATCGGTCTGACCGAGCCTTTCCTCGCCAGGGTTGCAGAAGCGGTCATTGCGGAATACGGTGATTTTTATCCCGAGCTCGAAAAGAACAAGGCGACCATTTTAGATAACCTGACTCGTGAAGAAGTGCGTTTCGCGCGGACCGTGGAAGCGGGTACGGCTCACTTGCAGAATCAACTCGATGAGTTGCGCGCCTCGAACAAGACCACCCTCAGCGGTCACAACGCATTTGACCTGTACGCCACGTACGGTCTGCCGTTTGAGATCAGCCGCGACATTGCCCGTGAGCAGGGACTTGATATTGACGAAGCCGGTTTCACTGAAGCCAAGAATGAACACGCCAAGGCATCCGGCGGCGGTAAAGCCATGGGTAAACTGGGCGGCGAAGATTCTGAATACTTTGCAAATATCCTGAAGGATCTGCAAGCGAAAAATAAACTTGGCAAAGACGGCGTGGAGTACGATCCTTACAACAGCCCCAAAGTGGATGGCGAAGTGCTTGCGCTGGTCGTCAACGGCGAATCCGTTCCCTCCGCCGCGCTCGATGATGTGGTTGAGGTGATTCTGCCCAAGACCGGTTTCTACATTGAGTCGGGCGGTCAGGTGAATGACGAAGGGTATATCCGCGGCAATGGCTGGGAGATCGAGATCACCGCTGTGCGCCGCGCCGCTGCGGGAGTCATTGCTCACATGGGGCAGGTAATCTCCGGTCAACCCAAAGTGGGTGACATGGCTGTGGCTGAAGTGGATGTGAACCGCCGCCACAACATTATGCGTAACCATACCGCAACGCACTTGCTCCACAAGGCTTTACATGAGATCCTTGGCGACCATGCCCGTCAGGCCGGTTCGCTCGTCTCACCGAAATATTTGCGCTTTGACTTTACCCAGCCCGACGGCATGACCCCCGAGCAGATCGAGCGTGTCGAGAAGATGGTCAATGAAGCCATTGCTGCCGACATGCCTGTTGTAAAGGTTACCAAGTCGCTTGATGAAGCCAAGAAGGAAGGCGCGATGGCGCTCTTTGGCGAGAAGTACGGTGAGACCGTGCGGACGGTCTCCATCTTTGAGAGCGAGAATGCCAAATATTCCTACGAGCTTTGCGGCGGCACGCACATTGACCGCACCTCAGACATCGGCGCTTTCCTGATCGTCAGTGAAGGTTCGGCCGCGGCGGGCATCCGCCGTATTGAGGCGGTCACCGGGCGCGGTGCATACGAGTTGATCAACAAGCGTTTCAAGACTCTCAAGCAGGCTGCCGGTTCTTTGAAATCTTCTGTTGAGGAAGTGCCCGCCAAGGTGGATGCCTTGCAGGATGAAGTCTCTGAACTTAAGAAGGAACTTGCGAGTTTACGCACCCAATCGGCTTTGTCGAATTTCAATGCCCAGCTTTCCAATGTTCAAACTGTAAAGGATGTCAGTGTGCTCGGCGTGGAGATCCCCAATGCAGACATGGATACCCTGCGTATGCTGGCTGACAAATTCCGCGAAAAATATCCCAAAGCGGGAGCGGCGGTCCTCGTAACAGGATCAGGCGTCATCGCGGTGGTGACCGAAGACCTCGTCAAGCGCGGAGTCAAGGCTGGCGATCTCATCACCGGCATTGGCGGTAAAGGAGGCGGACGTCCCAATCTGGCACAGGGCAGTCTGCCTGATGGGAATGTCAAAGATGCGCTGGGCAAGGTGGCAGGCGCGCTCGAAGCGAAGTTGAAGTAAACAAAGAGGCGGACTTAAGTCCGCCTCTTTTCTTTAACCGACCATATCCAAAAACCGGAACCAGACCTTGCCAATGTTCACGAACCATGGATTGTTCGTGAACGGCAGGGCTTTGGGAATGTTGATATCTGCGAAAGGATTATTGACCGGCTTGCCGAGAATGCCGTTCGCCATCTGCTGCCCGAGGTAGGTGGCGAGAGTCACGCCGTGCCCCACGTAACACATTGAATACCACATGCCGTCAAACTGTCCCGCGTGGGCGTTCTCGTCCATCGTGATTCCAAGCGTGCCTTCCCAAAAATAATCGATCTTGTGACCGGCAAGCTCTGGAAAGATTCGGTCCATGCCTTGTTTCAGGGCGTTGATGTTGCTTTGCTGCTTCGCGCCTTTGAAGGTCAGTTCGCCGCCCCAGGTCATGCGGTTGTCAGGCGAGAGGCGGTAATAGGCAAGCGTTTTGCGGGTGTCGTAGATCATGCGGTTATTGGGGATCAGGCGCTGAGCCAGCTCTGCGGTTAACGGCTCGGTGGCAATGACATAACTTTCAGCAGGGAACACACGACCTTTGAACTGCGGGATGATGTTGCCGACCCAGGCATTGGCTGCGAGCATGATCTCTTTCGCGGCGATGTTTCCACGGTCTGTCTTGACGATGAAGCGGGTTCCGTCATTCGTTGGGGATCTGCCCGCCTTTTGGATTTCGAGCACACGCGTGCCTTCGAAAATTTCTGCGCCGGCGCGTTCGGCGGCATTCGCTATGCCTCGCACGAATTTGGCTGGTTGCACAGATCCGCTGCGTGGATTGACAAGCAAGCCGTGATAAGCGTCTGTTCCCAGCTCAGTCCGCAACTCGTTCTTTGGCACAATGCTCACTGGATAGTTTGCAATACGGAGCAGAGTTTCCTGCTCGCGCTGTAACGCCATGAAGTGCGATTCTTTGTACGCGGCTTCAACATTCCCGCAGCGGGCGTAATCGCAATCGATCTGCTCCTCGGCAATGATCTGTGCCACAGTATCTGCGGCGTATGTGGCTGCGAGGAACATGTCTTTTGCATGTGCCTCGCCATGTTCCTTGACCGCCGCGGTGAGTGTGTGGTGCAGGCAGGAGAGAGCCTGTCCGCCGTTACGGGAACTTGCTCCCCAGCCTATGGTCTGTGCTTCGAGCAGGATGACCCGTGCTCCGCCCTTTGCCAATTGCAAAGCAGCGGAAGTCCCTGTGTAACCGCCGCCGATGACGACCACATCTGCTTTGGATGGCAAGGATTTGTTCGCGTAAGATTTTGGTGCGGGGGCGGTCTCCCACCAAAGACAGGTATGTTGGGTCATGCGGTTTCCTTATGAATGAAAGGTTATTGAGGATACCAAAACAGCCACCTTCCTGCGAAGATGGCTGTTTTATTTTGGAACTTTAATTTATTTGTATTTCCAATTTTGTACGCCCCAGCTCATGGAGCCCCAGGTGCTGAGGGTATAGCCGGTGAGCGAATCTGCCACGCCGTAGTTATCCTGGAAGAGATACAAGTAGACTTGCGGCAATTCATCGATCACAGCCTGACCGACTGTGCAGTAGGCGTCCTTACGGGTTTGCTGGTCAAAGCTGGAGCCGGCGGTTTCGAGCGCGGCATCCACTTCTGTGTTCACCCAGCGGAAGTAATTACCGCCAGTTGGATTCTCTGCGGTGGGAATGCGGGAGGAGTGATAGGCTTCGAAGTTGTAACCCTGCGGCTCGGTGGTGAATCCGCGATCGAAGATCAGCATATCGTAGTCGCCCACGGCACGCGGGGAGTTATCTTCAAAGGTGCCGAAGATGATCGAGAAGTCGTAGTTTTGGATCCGCGCTTCGATGCCGACCGCTTTCAGGTTTTCGACGAGGAATTCCTCGGTGAGTTGCAGTGGATCGAAAGCCGTGTAGCCTTGCAATTCGAGCGACAAACGGGTGCCATCCTCAGCGTAGAGCGCGCCCTGCGCCACGCGGATGCCGTCATCACCCATCACCCAGCCGGCTTCATCCAGCAGTTGATTGGCTTTTTCAACATCGTATCCAAACTCACGCGGCAAGTCACATTGATACCAGCCGTACGCGAAGGGATTGGTCGAATCGCTCACACTGCCTTTTAAGACATCCTGCTGCAGGGATCCGTAATTGATGGCGCTGGCGATCGCCTGACGCACGCGGATGTCACCCAAAATGGGATGCGGTGCAGAGGCGGTCGGGTCTCCATCGAACGGCGCGCTTAAGTTGAAATCAATGGCCATGTTCCAAATGCCCGGGATGAGGTGTTGGGAGGCTTTGCCCGCCAGCAGTTGATCATAATCGGCTTTGAATTCACTGGGCCACAACTGCATCTGCGCTTCGCCATTCAACATCATCGCGGTTTGGGCGGCAGGTTCGGGCACAATTCGGAAGACGAGGGACTCAAGATAAGGTTTGCCTTCTTCAAAATAATTCGGGTTGCGGGTCATGGTGATGCTTTCGCCCGATGCCCACTCTGAAACTATGAACGGACCGGCGACAACCGGGTTGCGATTCCAATCCCAGTTTGACATTTCGGCAGGTTCACCGGTGGCGTGACGCGGGAACAGCCCGTACGCAAATTGATCAAGATAACCAGGATATGGCGTGGAATATGTCAGAATGGTTGTGAGTTCATCCGGAGTTTCAACACTGGCGATCTGGTCAAAACCACTTGTGCCAGTCAACGCGCCGGAATCGGGGTTCGATAAAACTTCGATCGTAAATTTCACATCGTCCGAAGTGAGCGGTGCGCCGTCAGACCACTTCAAACCTGAACGCAATTTCCATGTCACTGTCAGGTTGTCATCTGAAAGGGTTGGCAGCGCTTCTGCGAGCATCGGCACAAACTCGCCCTTCTCGTTGATGGTAACCAGACCGGTCATGGATGTGGCTTCAGCCGCCTGACGCACGATGGCTGCGTCCGCGAGGAAGTAGTTGAGGGTGACCGGTTCCTCCGGCAGGATCAGTGTCACCGTTCCACCACCGCTCCCTTCCTGACCCGCGGCTGGTTCGGCGCTGGCGGCAGGTTCTCCCGCCGCTGGAGCCTGAGTCGCTCCGCCCCCGCAAGCGCTGAGCACAAGTCCCAGCAGGACGAGCAAAGTGATCAATTTAATTTTCATTCTCTTCTCCTTTGTCTATTTTTCTTTGTGAACTACATAAGGATCAAATGCATCGCGCAGACCGTCGCCGATGTAATTGATCGTCATAACCGTGATGAAGATCATCAAGCCGGGATAAAACGCCACCCAAGGCGCGCGGAAAACCTGGTTTTGCGCCGTGGCAAGGATGCTGCCCCAGGTGGGCGTGGGCGGCTGGACTCCGAAGCCCAGATAACTCAAGCCGGATTCCGTGATGATCGCAGAAGCCATTTGCAAAGTGCCGCTCACAAGGATGGGACCGATGCAATTCGGCAGAATATGTTGGACGATGATCCGCAGGTGATTTCCGCCGAGCGCGCGAGAAGCGGTGACGAACTCCCTTTCACGCAGCACGAGGAAAAGTCCACGTACCAGACGCGCCGGCCACATCCACGACATGGCGGCGATGATCAGGACCACAATGATCACGCTATTCTTCAGCCACGGCACCTGCTGTTCGCGCAAGAACGCTCCGAGGATGATCAACACGAAAATGGTGGGGAAGGTCAGGAAGGCATCGGTGATGCGCATGAGGATGGAGTCGGTCCAGCCGCCAAAGTACCCGCTCAGCGCGCCGACCACCACACCCACAGCGATTGACAGGAAAGTTGAAAGCAGACCCACTGCCAGTGAGACTCGACCGCCGTAGAGGATTCGCGTGAAAATGTCGCGTCCCAATTCGTCTGTCCCAAACCAGTGATCGATGCTCGACTTCTGAAAACTGTTGGTGGGTTCCTGGTCGGTGGGGCTGTAGGGACTTGCAAACGCAAAGACCGATGCCAGCACCATAAGCAGCAACACACCGACAGCGATGCCCGCCAGAGTATGTTTGAAGAAGCGGCGGGTGATGATCCGCGCCATGCTTTGCTCATTCATATTTCACCTGCGGGTTGAGCCAGCCGTAGGCAAGGTCAGCGAGGATGTTGCAAAAGATGATCAGGACGGCGGTGAGCATGACCACGCCCAGCAGAACGGGGTAGTCACGTCCCTTGGCGGCATCCCAAAACAGACGACCCATACCCGGCCATGAAAAGATGGTCTCCACGAATAACGCGCCCGCGAAGAGACTCGGCAGGTCAAGCGCGATCAATGTGACGAGCGGCAGGATCGCGTTCCGCAATGCGTGCCGGTAATAAACAACCGTGTCACGCGCACCCTTGGCTTTCGCAGTGCGGATGTAATCCTCGTGCAGAACGTCCATCATGCTTGAGCGCAGGAAACGTGAATACCAGGCGATCCAACCGAGGCTCAGGGCTGTGACCGGCAGAACCAGATGCCAGATCGTATCGAGCAGGTCGCCATCCTTGCCTTGTGTGTTCATCCCGCCGACGGGAAAAATGGGATTACCAGTGAACGGATTTTTCAAGGTGACGTAAAAGATCACGATCAACCCCAGCCCAAGCCAATAGACTGGGATCGCCTGCCCGATGAATGTGATCGTGGTCATGGAGTAGTCGAAGAACGAGTAAGGTTTACGCGCTGACCAGACTCCGATCGGCAGGGCGATGAGGAGGGTGACAAAGAAAGAGACGCCAACCAGCAGCAGCGTGTTGGGAACGCGCTCGTTGATCATTTCGATCACCGGGCGATGGAACTTGATCGATTCGCCCAGGTCGCCTTTGAGCAGCCCGCCCATCCAGCGCCCGTATTGCACGGGCAAGGGGTCGTTCAAGCCGAGCTTCTCTTCGATGGCTTCGATCTGTTCCTTGGTGATGTTCGGGTTGCGGCGCGCGGAAGTTAAAGGTCCGCCCGGCGCGGCGCGCACCAACAGAAACAGCAGAATGCTGATGATAAAAAGGATCGGGATGGTTTGCAGGATGCGCCGCAGTGCGTAAGTGGTCATCTATGCCTCGAACACGACCTTCCCATCCACGATCGTCATGACGGCGCTGGCTTCCATGATCTTTTCGCGCGGCACACTGAACAGATCGTGCGAGAACAGCACCAGATCGGCAAGATACCCTTCCTTGATCTGTCCCTTTTCATGCTCCTTGAATTCGGCGTAGGCTGCGTCACGGGTGTAACCGAGAAGAACTTCTTCCAGGGTCAGGGTTTGGTCTGGATCTTCAGGAGACCACTTCTCACGGTTGAACGCGACGTGCATGTTGATCATCGGGTCGAAGGGCGCAACCGTCCAGTCGCTGCCGAGTGCCAGATGCGCTCCGGCGTTCTTAATGTCACGCCAGGCAAACGATTTGCCCCAGCGTTGACTGCCGGTGCGAGCCGGCCACACATCGCCTTCACTGATGCTGAAAGGTGCGTGGCTGGTCTGCATGGATGCGATCACGCCGAGTTGTTTGAAGCGCGGCAGATCATCGGGATGGATGACCTCGATGTGCTCCACGCGGTGACGGCTGTCGCGCTCGCCATTTAACTTTTGAACTGCTTCGTACCCATCGAGAGTGCGCCTCACTGCTCCATCTCCGCAGCAGTGGACGAAGATCTGCAAGCCGAGCTTGTCACATTCTGCAGCCATGCGGGTGAAATGCTCGGCAGAATAAATGCCATCGGGAGCAGCTTCGGGATTATCGGCATAAGGCTCAAGGTTCAAAGCGGTATAGGATTCCCAAACACCGTCCATGAAGAATTTTGCGGCACCGCCGCGCGCGAAGTCTCCTTGAATTTTCGCCATCTCTGCGGCTTCCTTCAGGTCTTCGACTTTTGTTTCCGGCTTGATCCAATACGGAGTGTACACGCGCAAGGTCATTTCGCCCGCGTCTTCGAGAGCTGCGTAGGTCATTAACTCGCCCATGTCGCCGTTCATGTTGTGGACGCTGGTCACGCCGGTGGAGTTGATCTTTCGGATCGCCATTTTGAGCAGTTCGCGTTTACGGGCATCGCTCGCCTCGGGGATCAGATCCGCGACGAGATTCATGGCGGTCTCGCGCAGTTCGCCAGTGGCGATGCCGTTTTCGTCACGGACGATCACACCGACCCCGGGTGCTTCCACTCCGGGTTGGAGGATGCCCGCCATTTCGAGCGCCTTGGTGTTCGCCCAAGAGGTGTGACCATCGTAAGCGTTGATGTACACAGGGCGGTCAGAGACCATCTCATCCAGTTCTTGTCTGGTGGAAACGATGTTGTACTTGATGCCGCGTCCGTCCACCCATTCGTTGGTCTTGTTCTGCGCGGCAAAGGATCGCAGGGCTTCCTGCACATCTTCGAGTGTCTTCGCTTCGTAGAGTTGAGCGCTTCCCATCCAGATCGAGCCCCACAGCAAATGGAAATGCGAATCGATGAAGCCGGCAGTGACCGTGTGTCCCTGCCCGTCCACCATCCGGGTTGATGGACCTTGGAAAGCCTTCACTCCTTCATTGCTGCCCACATAAACGATTCGATTGCCTTTTACGGCAACCGCTTCTGCGTGTGGATTTTTTTCGTCGCTGGTGAATATCCTGGCGTTGTTTATGATGAATTCTGCCAATTGCGGCATGGCTTCTCTCCTCAGATTGAAATTTATACGAATATACATAATAAGAGGGGACAGGTCAAGAGAAATCTTTCGTTTATAATCACAAAACCTATGTCCAAAACAAAAGTGGTTGTCGCCATGTCTGGCGGAGTTGATTCTTCTGTCGCTGCGGCTTTGCTCAAAAAGCAGGGCTATGATGTTACAGGTATGATGCTTCGTTTGTGGAGCGAGCCAGGCAAGGAAGAGTCCAACCGTTGCTGCACGCCCGACGCGATGGCGCAAGCTCGGCGCGTGGCGGGGCTGCTCGATATTCCCTTTTATGTGATCGACGCGAAGGATGTTTTCAAGGAAACGGTCGTGCAGTATTTTCTGGATGGGTACGCACGGGGGGAAACTCCCAATCCCTGCCTGCTGTGCAACCGTCAGATCCGCTGGACCTTTCTTTTGAATCACGCGCTGGCTCTGGGTGCAGAATTCATGGCAACCGGGCATTATGTTCGACTGCAGGAATCCGATGGCAGGTTTCAACTTCTGCGGGCGGTGGATCACTCCAAAGACCAATCTTATGTTTTGCATGTCTTGAAGCAGGAGCAGCTTGCTCACGCGCTTTTTCCTGTGGGTGAGTTTCCCAAACCCGAGATTCGGCGCATCGCCGCTGACTTTGGGCTGCCGACCGCTTCGAGAGCGGATTCTCAAGACCTGTGTTTTCTGGCTGGCGAAGATTATCGTAACTTTCTGCAGCGCAACGCGGCAGAGATGCTTAAGCCCGGTGAAATCGTCACCGCTCAGGGACAGGTTATCGGTCAGCACAACGGGTTGGCAAATTACACCATTGGTCAACGCAAGGGGCTGGGGGTGGCTTCACCCGTCCCGTTGTATGTCATCACGAAGAACGCTTCAAGCAATGCACTCGTGGTTGGCACGCATGAAGAACTTGGTTTCAGCGAATTGACCGCGCGCGATGTCAACTGGACATCGGGGGAAACCCCGCGCGAGCCTTTCCGCGCCGACGTGAAGATCCGCTATTCGGCAAAGGAAGCTCCGGGGCTGGTGAGCCCGTTGGAAGGGAATCAGGTTTCGGTTAAGTTCGATGCGCCTGCCCGGGATGTGACAGCAGGTCAGGCGGCGGTGTTCTATCAGGGCGATGTGTTGCTCGGCGGCGGAATCATCTCGCATTAAAATCTTTCGTATAGTCAATTAATGTTTCGCGTCAGTAGCGCAAATCATTTTGTAGATAGCGGTGACCAAACTCATGACCTTGCCCACACTTTCTCTTGCTTTGTTGATCTCATTCCTGATCGGAGCGGCGTATCATTTTTTGCGCGGCGGTAATGGATGGAAGTTGATCTTGTATTTTGGAATGAGCGCGCTTGGATTTGGCGCGGCGCAATGGTTGGGCAGGTGGCTGGGGTGGAGCATGTATCGGTTTGGTGCGCTGGAAGTTGGGTTGGGTGTGATCGGAAGTCTTTTGTTCCTTATGTTCGGTGAGTGGTTGAGCCGCATCGAGCCGAACGATAAAAGCGGGGTATAATCCCCGCCCGTTGTCAAAAATAACGAAAGTGAGTAAATACAGAAATGGAATTTATAAAAAGCGCGATCGATCTTTTTCTTCACCTTGATGAGTATTTGCAGACCATCATTGCCAATTACGGCGCATGGACCTACGGCATTCTCTTCGCGGTGATCTTTGTGGAAACTGGGCTGGTGGTGATGCCCTTCCTGCCCGGCGATTCCCTGCTCTTTGCGGCAGGCACTTTCGCGGCGCTGGGTTCTTTGAATGTCTGGTTCCTGATCGGTTTACTGGCGGTGGCTGCCGTGGTCGGTGATGCTGTGAACTACTCCATTGGGCATTACCTTGGCGAGCGGGCTTACAGTATTAAGTGGATCAAGAAGGAATACCTCGATAAGACCCACGCCTTTTTTGAAAAGCATGGCGGCAAGGCGATCTTTTTGGCGCGCTTTGTGCCCATCGTTCGTACCTTCGCTCCGTTCGTGGCGGGCATCGGGCGCATGTCTTATGGTTACTTCGCAACTTATAACATTGTGGGCGGAATTTCCTGGGTGTTTATTTTTACCCTCCTCGGATATTTCTTCGGTAACATCCCCTTTGTGAAAAAGAACTTTGAATTGGTGATCATCGCGATCATCCTGATCTCGGTTTTGCCGATGGTCTACGAGTGGTTGAAAGCAAGACGCGAAGCAAAGAAATAAAGCAACTCCAATGCGGGCGGGACAAAACGTCCCGCCCGTTTTATTTTTTTATTATGAAGTACATTGCCATCGGATTCACGATCTTTATTCTGGTTGTCATTTTGCTCGCAGACCGCGGGCAGCTTGGCTTTCTTTATTTTATTTATGATTTTCCATATGGGGACAAGCTCGGACACTTTATCCTTTATGGGCTTCTGAACTTTTTCCTCACCCGGGCATTTCTTTCCTCCGGTCGAACCTCCAGCCGGAACAGGGTCGCGTTTACAACCGGCTTGATCCTGGCTGTATTGATCGGCGCGGAGGAATGGTCGCAGCAGTTCTTTTCCACCCGCACTTTCAGCCTCATGGACCTGCTCGCAAGTTATCTGGGATTGATCGCCGGCGGCTGGGCGGCACTGAGAATCAAAAGACCTTGAAGGGATCGATCCCTTCAAGGTCTTTTGATTTATGTAGAAATGATATTGCCTACGGCTTTAAAACCAAATGTCCTTCGGCATCCTGAATGATGGAATTCTGCTCCCACCACATGGGATAGTATTTCACATCTGCCCAGAGCGGTGACATATCGGCGTAGTGCGGGTGATAGGCATGCCCCGACTCGCCTGTGGTGTGGACCGTGAGCGAATTGTTCAAGTCACTCAAGTCCACGATCATGCGCATGGAGGGGAGCCAGTTGGTATAGTAACCGTCAATGGTGGACCAGCCTGTGGCGTTGACCATGATCTTGCCGCCGCCAGTGGGGAAGGGTCCGCGATTGAAGAGGTCTTCGATCAAAAAGATGCCCGATTTGCCAAGGGTTTGATTCTCAAAGGTGGCGGCGTGCATTTCGCCCCAGGTCCACTTGGACATGTCTTTGCCGTAGGTGTCGGATAATTCCGCGACCGCGTCAGCAAAGGACTTCTTGAGGATGTCGTCCATGGTCTCGGTGGCATCGGCGGTTGTCTTGTCATCCCAGAATGAATTGTTGGGATCTTTGGCAAGATTGCGGAAGACCTCACTCCAGCGGGCGCCGCCGGTGGGATAGTATCGTTCTTCGGGCATGTCGTCATTGAGTGTGCTGCTGTTGAGATGCCGCCAGAAGGCGTTGAAGACCGCGGCAGATGTGGAATCTGCTTTGGCTTGGTAATCCCAATTCTTTAGCGTATCCTGCGCGGGCTTAAGTTCCGATGCGAGGTCCAGATCCAGAAGCATGGGGACGAAGAGTTCGG
This sequence comes from Anaerolineales bacterium, assembly GCA_017985935.1. Lineage (GTDB taxonomy): Bacteria > Chloroflexota > Anaerolineae > Anaerolineales > Villigracilaceae > Villigracilis. The sequence goes on from JAGNWT010000003.1 coordinate 49,393, forward strand.
CATTCGCATCGTAGGAGTCGCCGTGCATTGCTTGGAAGTAGGCGATGTCAAATTTGTCGGGCATGTCCTCGATCATGTTCACGATGCGGTCGGCGCGGAAGCCGGCATCCCAATCCTTGGTGATGAGGTAGGGATAATCGCGGGGTGAAGATTGATTGTTGGCAGTGACAATGTATCCCTCGGCGGGGTTGAAGGAGTAAGGAAGGTCCTCAAAGGGAATGTAGCCCGTCCATTGATATTCATCGGTCCAACCGGGAACAGGCATGGTGCCGTCACCCTTGGAGCGGATGGGGATGTCACCGGGATTCTGGTAGGCGATATTGCCTTCAACATCGGCATAGATCAGGTTCTGCGAAGGCACATGGAAGTTGCGCGCAGCTTCACGGAACTCTTCCCAATTTTGGGCGCTGTTGAATCCCCAAATGGCTTCAAAGGGTGTGGAGGGTGTGAGGGCTGTCCATTGCAGGGCGATGACATATTGCTCGGGCAGTTCCACTCCGGTGCGGTCTTTGTATGGGATGAACTTCTCGTCATCTGGGGCGCCGACGTTCTTGAGCGGCCCGTAATCTTCCGAGATCACAGGTCCATGGCGGGTGGCGCGGACGGTGATGTTGATCACTTCGCCGCCGGCGACCTTGATCTGTTCTTCGCGAGTTTCAAAATCCACCCACTCGCCATTCACTTCGTATTGATCGGGATTTTCAGGATTGACCTTTTCGATGTAAAGATCCATCACATCGGGACCGTTGTTGGTGAAGCCCCATGCAATTTTTTCGTTGTGACCGATCACCACGCCGGGCACGCTGGCAAACGAGAAGCCGGTCACATTGAAGGGGCAGGCTTCCGTCTTTTCCACGCAGTGCAAACCGACCTGATACCAAATGGACGGCATTTGAATTCCGAGGTGGGGGTCATTGGCGAGCAGGGGCATGCCGGTCGTGGTTTTGCTGCCAGAGACCGCCCATGAATTCGAGCCAATGCCATCGCTCCACGGACCGAGCGCAGAATCCAGCAAGGTCATGTTATCTGAGAGGACATCGAGAGGAACCCCGGCGTAGTCGAATGCAACGCTCTTATCGGTAGCTGCGGACATTGGAGCCGGACCTTCGCCGATCTCGTTGACGATGACCGGGTGGTCGCTTGGGTATTCTGGGAAAAGCAACGCCATTTGTTCGGGTGAGAAAGTCTTCGACAAGACCGAGCGCTCGATCTCATCGCCCATGTTGCCTCGCAGGTCCCATGCCATGGCTTTGCCCCATGTCAGGCTGTGGATCGGAGTCCACGGTTCGATCTCGTAGTCGGGGCTGAGCAGGGCAAGAATGGCATACTCGAGACTGAGGGCTGTGCCTTTGTGATCCTTGAGATAAGCGTTCACACCTTCGGCGTACGAATCCACCATGAACTTGGCTTCGGGGTTAAGCTGCTCGTATTCGGCTTCAGCGGTTTGCCTCCAGCCGAGAGTGCGAAGGAAGGCATCTGTTTCTGCCTGCCCGCTGCCAAACATCTCTGAGAGACGACCCGAACCTGTGTGCCGCCAGAAATCCATCTGCCAGAAACGATCCTGCGCATGGACATATCCCTGCGCGAAGAATAGATCGTGCGCAGTCGCGGCGTAAATATGAGGAATGCCCATCGCGTCGCGATACACATCTACTGTGCCATTCAGTCCGCTGACCTGGATCTCGCCATCGATCTGTGGGAAGGATTGCGGCGCCACGGTGTTGGGTAAATAGCTCTTAAAATAAAAGCCGCCCCCGGCTCCTGCGAGCAGAGCGAGGATGATCACCCCAAGTGAGAACCGACCCAGATACTTGCCTGCTTTTTTCATTACTCCTCCAATGGGAAAAATTATTAGCACGACAAGGCAAGTTGGCGGCTCGCATTGTCGTGCTTTTTTCTTTGTTCTTTTCTTTTGTTTATCGTACCGCGCCTGTAAATCTCGGATACCAATACCACAGGATATCTGCGACTGGTTTGTTGTGGATCGACATGGACTTGTCTTGCAGGGCGGCGGGCAGGTAATATCCGCGGCTGACAAAGCCAGTGATCCAATCGCGGGTATTGACCGAGTTCAGCATGGCTTCGTAAATATCTGCCTGGGTTTGCAGGCTGAGACTGGCTGAGTTCACATCCGGGTTGGGGCGGCTGAGGGAATTCCAATCGAGGCATCCGCCGGAGCCGTCTGAAATGCATCCCGCCGCAGCGCCTGCCACGGAGGGGTAGCCCACCGCGAGGATGAGTGGTTTGTTGACCAGATTTTTGAGAGGCAGGACTTCGTTATCCAACAAGCGACCAGCTTCATTAGCGTAGTCAGTTTTTGTGGCGCTTGGGTTGGTGGAGAGTGTTGCGGACCATAACAGATATATACCGTCCACATCTTGGAGGAAGTTAAGCGGAGTTTCGATGGATGCCTTGGTATACGGTAAAGCCCACAGCACCTGTCCCTTAAAATGATTTCGCACTTCAGCGATCACAGATTTCCACTGCGCTTCAACATCCGCAGGCGGGTTGGATGGAGTGCCATCTGGTAGTTTGCCGCCGGGCAGTGCAGGCGCAACCCACTCACCGCCAAGGATCAGGGTTTGTGAGCCAGATTGAGCGGCGAGATCGGCATAGTTGACGGCGAATGCGCGGTAGCGGGTGAACCATGCCTGCCACCATTGAGCATCCCGCGGAGCGCCCTGCCAAAAAGCCGCAGAGGTTGCTGGAAAGTTCGGCGAAGGGAAGAGTGCGACGTTCAGTCCGAGGGCGCGTGCTTGTGAGATCATGATCGCGGAGTCGATCCACAACGGGTCTTTACCGGGAATGGACGAAAACTGCAGCGGAGAGACCGTGGTGTATGTCCATGTGGGGGTAAGGATGGTCATGTTCGCGCCAAGTCCCTGCGTGTTGACAAAGGCTTGCGATGCGTAGTAAGACCAGTTTGGACGGTAGGTAGGCTGGAACTCAATTCCTGCCACAAAGCCGCCCGCGCGCACCGGGATGGTGGCGCCGACCAGAGTGACAGGTTCGGGATTCTCGAACCACTTCCACGCATTGACCGAGTCTTGAATATCCTGACTGAGGAGAGTGGTTTGGGCGGTACGTCCCGCGGGAGAGATCCCTGCTGTTTGAGCATCATCCGCGCTTCCGCATTGACCATTACGGCAGTAGCGATAGGCGAAGGCGCCAAGCATGTTGAGCGGTCCGTAAAGTTTATAAGCCCACTTGTTATTGCCAAGCGGCCACATGGGCAGAGGTTCCATCCAGCCAAATGTACTGAATTGGATGTAGACAATATCCCCGGGCGGTGTGACCGAAGGGACAGTCACTTCAAAAAGGATGGGAGCAGAGTCACCTGAAGACGACCACGAAGCGACCGTATCTTGAATCTCCACATCCTGGGCAGGGACAATGAATTCGCGCACGAACCAGTTCCCGTCCGCTTTGCGCTCGGCGTTCCAGAAGCCGTCGCCCAATGTGTATTTGTATTGAATGAAAGTGCCGGCAGGCAGGCTGAGTCGGATCGAATATCGACCGTCAGCCTGAAGACTCATGATGGGCATGCGGTCCGCGCTGGTATTCACTCCGCCTTGCAGTTGGCTGAATGTGTTGCCGAGCTGCAGTAAATTCCCCGCAATGCGGATCGGCACTCCGGGCACGGTGGTGGAAGGCGCAGTTACCCAAAAGGTCACATTGACCAACGGCGTGGGCTTGACCCGCACATCCACAATGGTGGTGTTGCCCTGCCCAACGGTCGCTCCCTGTTGAAAGGGCTGATACAAACCATCGAGACTGTAGATCAAAAGATTTTGTGTGCCAACGGGGAGCCCGTTCAACTCGAACCGTCCGAGTGAATCCGTGATGAATTGCACTCCACCGGCGGTTGCCATTAAGTTGGGTAAGGGTGAACCCGTGTCTGCGTTGAATACCTGCCCGGTGATCGTGCCGGTCGGGCGGGTAAAAGCCTTGTCGCCCCAATCTGAAATAATATCCTGCACATCGGCGGGTCCGGCTACGTGATGCATACGGTAGCGGATCTCAGTTCCATAGACCGAGTCTTCGAACACCTCAGAAGATCCACGACGAATGTATCGGTACTTCACCACGGATGTGTAAGGCAGGGGAAGCGTGGCTGTGTAGGTCAGCGAGTCGCGCGGACTCATTGGGTATTGTGTGGCGTTCAAAGACAACCCGGTCACTTCATCCATGACCGCAATTAGCAGTGTTTCATTGGGCTGCAACGCTTCGGGCAGGGTCACAATAAAATTCACCTGCGCCATTGGCTGCGGTGTTGATGACGCCACAGGAATGGGCGGGCTTTGGGTGGATGTACCCGGGTTGAATGGATTTTCCAGCAGGGTAAATGTGCAAGCCTGCCCGACAAGGGCAAGTGTAATCGCCGCAATTAACATGCGGCGGAATATGGACCTCGAATTTTTCATTCTCTCTCCTCGAATAGTAAACGGTCTTTCTACGCTTTAGCCTGCTCCTGCCTCTTCGGCTTTTCGCTGCTCTTCATCGCGGATCCGCTTTCGCCCGGCGTAGGCGATGTAGCTCAATCCAATACTAATAAAATACAAAAAGATCATCGGCGCCATGACTAGTCCCTGATTGACCGGGTCGATCGTCGGTGTGACGACCGCCGCCATGATGGCAATGATCACGATCGCGAGTCTCCATTGCTGGGTGAGGACCTGCGGTTGGACAATTCCAACTGCAGAGAGCACGTAAATCACAAGCGGGAATTCAAAAGACAAGCCGATCCAAAACATTAGCCCGGTGACGAAAGAAAAATACGATTGCGGTCGGAGTTCCGTTTTTATGCCCATGAAACTTTCCAGGAACGGCAGTGCTGTGGGCAGCATCAGGAAAAAGGTGAATGCCGCGCCACCGATAAAGAAAATGGATGCCAAGGGAATTCCGACCAGACTCATTTTTCGTTCGCGGGGTCTCAGCCCTGGCGCGGCAAACAACCAAAACTCGAAGGCGATGTACGGGATGGCGAGCGCGATTCCCGAGAACAGGGCGACCCGCATAAAAACCCCAATGGTCTCGGTCACTTCAATGGCGACCAGTTTTTCGATCCCGCCGATGGGCTGGGCGAGAAAGTCAATGATCCTTTGAGTGAAGAAGAATGAGATTCCCACCGTAACGATCACGGAAAGAAGCGCGCGCAAAAGGTGCATGCGCAACTCTTCCACCTGGTCCCACATCATTTGGCGGGTATCCTTGCTGGTTGCCAGGTCTGCGAAGACCTCGGTCAGCGGGCGCTCATCCGGTTCGGTGTTGATGAACTTACTGAAACGCTGATACGCCCGAAATGGAAAGGCGATGACCGCAAAAACAATCCGGAAGGGGAATGAGATTACCTTCCAGATGTTGTTGAATAGTTTTGGATTGGTTTTGTAGATCGCTCGAAATGGAAGGGTGATGATCTGCCATACCCTCGAAAGGAAGTTACGCATCTTTGTTCGTTTCACTTTCGCTGGGCGTTGATGTTGAATCTGTTTCAGGAGTTGCAGGCTGCGACTCGACCGGTTTTGAAGGAACCGGGTAATGAGTGGGTACAGGCTGTGAGCCCTTCAAGATGACAGGCTTCTTCAACTGACTCTGGTCGAATCTTTCCTTGCCAAGAGCCGGTGAAATGCTGTTGTTGATCTCATTTCCGACCTTGTCCAATTCCTCGTTCGCTTCGCGCATCAGCCGGTTGGGCAGGGTGCGCAGTTCGCGCGAAGTTTGCTGCCACATTTTCCAGCCGTCTGAGGTGACGATGTTGCGCAAAAACTTGCCAATGGTCCTGCCTGCTTTTTGCATGTCCTTTGGACCGAGCACGATCAAGGCAATGATGACAATAAAAATCAGTTCGGATGGACCGACGCCGAGAATTTCCATGACTTATGATTCCAGTTTTTTTTCTGCAGATAATCGATTCTTAATGATCTGATGGATCTCGTTCTCGTGTTCGACCAGCGTTCCCAGCACGCCGTTCACAAAGCGCGGCGCAGAATCTGAGCCGTAGGATTTGGCCAGTTCCACCGCTTCATTGATGGCGACCTTTACCGGGGTCCCGCGAAAAACGGCAAATTCCCAGAGAGCGATGCGCAGGATGTTTCTGTCGATGGCGGCAATCTGATCCAACGGCCATTCCGGCGCGTATTTTGCGATCAATTGGTCGAGGTCGTGGGTTAGGGGGAGTACGCCAAAGATGATCTGGCTTGCAAATTCAGCGAGATCATCGGCGAGCGGAGCCTCCTCCAGACGCGTTTTGAGCACATCGCCTGGAAGGTGGTTGTTGGCTATATCAGTTTCGTAAAGTACTTGCAGAGCGATGGCGCGCGCTCTGGATCGTTGTTTCATGCGTTCAGGCCTCGTTATCCTTGTAATCTATATCTTCAATGTGAATGTTGACGTGTCCCACGTCCATACCAACCATTTCCTGCACTGAGCGCGCCACATTCTGTTGAACGTTGCGGCTGACCTCGCGGATGTTGACATCTTCAAGCAACACCAGATGAAGATCAACATACACGGTGTTCTCTTCCGTTTCAATGCGGATGCCGTCGCCGGCTCCGCGTTTGAAAAGACGGTTCACACCGCCCGATACAGGGGCCAACCGGCTGACGCCGGGGACGCTAAGCGCAGCGAGGCGTGCGATGGTGGTGAGTACATCGGGTGCAACGGTGGTTTTGCCTTGCGTGTTATCTGACATTTTTTATTGCTCCTGAATTCCCTGGTTTGGAGCCTGAAGAGGCTGCTCTGGTTTTCGAATATTCTTTAGCGTTACTGTGACAATGATGGCTGCTACGAGGATCATAAATATTTCAAGCGCGCTGGCAATCCAGACGTAATCTGAATTGATCAGACCAAGGACGAATCCGGCGCAGAACGCTGTCGGCAGCGGGAAGATCATCAATAAAGAGAGCAGACGTACAGCACCGCCTTCGGCGATGTATCCCTTGCCAACGAACCAGGAAGGTAGCTTGGCAGTGATCAACCCATAAACGCCCATTCCAAAAAACAAGATCTCAACGATGAATAACATGTTTACGCTCCTCGGTTTTACATCATGGCCATGCCGCCGTCCACACCGAGCACCTGCCCGGTGATGTACGCGGCTTCATCGGATGCAAGGAAGGATGCGGCAAAGGCGATCTCTTCGGGTTTTCCTTTGCGACCGAGCGGAACCATTTTGAGGGCGGCTTCAAGGATCTCGGGGGTCATGCCGTCGAGGATCTCGGTATCTACAAAGCCCGGAGCAATGGCATTGACGGTGATGTTGCGCGCTGCAACTTCACGGGCGAGAGCCTTGGTGAAGGCAATTTGTCCGCCTTTGGATGCAGAGTAGTTCGTCTGCCCGGCGTTGCCCATCTGCCCGGCTACGGAAGCCATGTTGATGATTCGCCCGGTTCGTTTGCGCATCATGTGTTTGACGGCTGCCTTCGAACAGTTGAATGTGCTCTTCAGGTTGGTATTGATGACTGCGTCCCAATCGCCTTCGGGCATCATCATGATCAATTGGTCGCGGGTAATGCCGGCGTTATTGACCAAGATGCTCAGGTCGCCGAATGTCTCCACTGCGAACTTGACCAGCGACTCGGCTTGTTTGAAGTCCGCCACGTCCGCTTGAAATGATGCAGCCTTTCCGCCCGCGGACTTGATCTGGTTTACGACCTCCTCAGCGGCTTCGGGTGACTTGTTGTAATTGACCACGACCGCTGCTCCACGCGCAGCAAACTCCAACGCGATGGCGCGTCCAATGCCGCGTGAACCGCCGGTGACGAGGGCTACTTTATTCTCTAAGGATAAGGTGGGTGACATCGATAAACTCCTGGATTGAAATTATACATCATGTGGAATAACCCACTGTTTTCCATTTGGAAACGAAGTTATTTCGCGCTTCGCATCCCGAACGCCAGTCCCGCCCCACCGCCCAGAGCAAGGACCGCCGCCCAAAGAAAGGCATCCTGCCAGAATCGGATGGGAAAGAGGCGTATCAGCGTGTCGGAATAATAGAAGAGCCAGGAATCCCCTTCGAAGAACACTTGATGGAAGAAAGTAAAGAACTGCCAGAAGACATCGGGATTGAGCGCGATCCCCACGCCGGCTACCAACCCAAGGGCAACTGCAAGCCCGATCATCCATACGCCGCCACGCCGCAAACCATCCAGATACTCTGCTGTCCATTCTCCGCGTTTGGCAAGAATGGCAAGCCCTGCCAAACCGATCAATGAGACGTACCAGGCCCGGAGCGCTCCCTGAACCACGCCTTTTACATCCGCCATGTGACTCAGTTCACGATCATTATAGATCGGCGCGCCTCCGTCAAACTTGAGATCGCCAAGGTAGGAGATGTCCGCACTGTTGACAAGATACTCCACTGAAGGCTTCGCCCATTGCATGCGATCCTCTTTTGTGAAGCCGTATTCATCCGGCGGGAAGTAGGGCATGTTGTACTCGATGGTGTAAAACATCGGCGTGAGCAGAATCCGCAGGGCGGTGCCGATCAGCGCGATGGGGACAAATAACGAAACGAAATAAGAAAGAATTACGGAGTTTGATTTCATGATCTCTCTATAAATGCTCGGAACAAAAATGGGCGCAGCGTGGAGTGTCTACTGTAAAAAGTCCAGTCCGCCTTGCAGAACGAAACTTACCACCATGTCATTTACGATCCATTCGATGGGGGCAAGATCATCCGTGAAGACCGTGGTGGGAGTGTAGCCTTCTTTGAGGTTGAGGTATGTATTGGACATCGCGGCGATCAATAGCCGATCCACGCTTTCATCCGCCGCGAGGACCATCAGGTTGTTGGAGAAGTCATCTCGAACGGTAGGTTGCTTGGTGGCGAAGATCATCGTGTTGAGCGTGCCGGGGATGTCCATGATGTGGATGGATGGGTAAATGGTGGACATGGTCGTGGCAAGACCGTCGATCAGCCGTCGATCGCCGGGGACCGATCCAACATTGATGGTCAGCACCCCGTCATCGGTCAGGTGTGATGCGACGATCTGAAAGAATTCCTGCGTGGTCATGTGCGGAGGAATGTACGGAGGGCGGTAGGCATCCACAGCGATGATGTCATATTTGTACGGGCTGCGCTCCAGATTTAGTCTGCCGTCACCGATGTGGACGTTGAGGTTGGGCAGGTTCAGCCCGAAATATTTTTTACCGACTTCAACGATCTGCTCGTCGAGTTCGAAACCGTCAATTGGGATTTCCCCATAGATCGCCGTCGCCTGCCGCGCGGCCGTCCCTGCAGCAAGACCGATGATCGCCACACGCTCAATATCCTGCGGTTTGCGGTCGGCATAAAAATACGGACCAACCATGAACTGTTCCCAGGGACCGCCGTAGTTCAATGTGTCGGGATGATAAATGGAATGCACGCCCTGCCCGTCATTCAACTTCAGGAGCATGAATCCATTTGACTCGCGCACTTGAATGTAGTTGTAAGCGGATTCGGATTCGTACACTTGCCCTTCGCTGCTTTTGAGCGCCTGCCCCGCAGAAAGTATGGCGACGATGGCAAGTACCACGGGCATCCATAAAAGTTTCAGCATTTCTTTTCGGTCGGCAAATTTCCCGAGACCGGCGAGCGCGACAAACAACAGAAAAGACCCGAAGAGCAAAAATGTTTTTGTGGTGCCAATGGTCGGGATGGTGACCAGCGTGGGCAGAAAGGTCCCGATGAATGAGCCCAAGGTTGAGATGGAGTAGATCTGCCCCGAGGTCTCGCCTGACTTGGTGGTGTCATCCACCGAGAGGCGGATCGCGAAGGGAGAGATCGTCCCGAGCAATGTGATCGGCACACTGAACAAGACCAATACGGCGACAAAAGATCCCGCCATGATCCCGACACTCAGCGCCTCGAAAGCGGTCGCTGCGGACCTGAGGACGGGTCCGGCGATATAAGGAACCAGCGCGATCGTGAACGCGCCCCAAGCCAGCACGCGATACATTGCGGATGGGGTTGGATTCTTGTCTGCCCATTTGCCGCCAACGGAATATCCCACCGCAAGGTAGATGAGGATCAGCCCGATGATGCTTGCCCAAACCAGATTGCTTGTTCCAAAAACATTCCCGATCAACCTTCCCGCTGCAAGCTCTGCGGCGAGGGTGGTCATACCTGAAGCGAATACTGTAAATTTAAGATAACTTTTCATTGACCATTCCATAAAATAAGATGGGGCGGATTATACACGGTGGGAAGGAACGCCTTTGAAGGCAGCGGACTAAAAATGGATACACTCACAAATCACTTTCGCGGGTGCTTGCCAGCCAGTCACAGACCGCGATCACATTTTCGCGAAAAGACCCCTCGGGTGCAAATTTTTTGTCAAATAACGCGCTGCCGATGGTAAAGCCCCAGGCTCCAGCTTTCCAGACCTCCGCCATGCGATGAGTGGAGTCAATGGAGCCGGCAGATACGATTGGCACTTTTGTGGCTTTCACCACTTCGGTCAGCAAGCGAGGCGCGTCACCGATGAAGCGGTAGGCAAGCAGATCCAAGCCGGGTACTCCCTGGCTTTCTAAAAATCTGGCGTGCTCCACGACCTCTTCAATGGTTCCGTCCATAATGCTGGGATGACCGAAAATATGCCCGGGGAATGGGTAGTATTTGATTTGCTGATCCTTGAGGAAATCCATTATGGAATCAAAGAAGACTGTACCCATCAACACATCGAATCCCGCTTCCACTGCGATCCTTGCGCCGCGCAGACCTTCTTCCTCTGTGAGGCTGACGACTTCAAGGTAGGTGGTTTTTCCCGCTTCCTTCATCTCGCGTACCAGCTCTTTCATTTCTTCGGGAGGCAGCCCTACATCCTTGAATCCCCAATGGTTAACCGGCGTGTCTTTGCATTCGCGAAAGATCTGTAAAGCATCCACGACGGTTGTGTCGTTGTAGGTCAGCATGAGGATGAATTCCGGTTTCATGGTCTTTGTCTCCTGCGGGACGGAATGATACACCCAAAGAGCGTGATACACTCGATGGCTGAAAAAATGAACGGATTATGCCTATGATAAACGAACCTCTTCTGAACGTGAAATGTTTTTTGCTCGATATGGACGGGACCTTTAATCTCGGTGAAGAATTGATCGAAGGGTCTCTGTATTTTATTGAAACCCTGAAAGAGCTGGGACTGGAATTTTTGTTCCTGACCAATAATTCATCCAAGCATCGCCGGCTGTACGCGGAGAAGATCGCCCGCCTCGGGCTGACCATTCCCGAAGAGCAGGTCTTTACCAGCGGCGAAGCGACCGCTCTCCACCTGCGGCGAGAATATCCCTCTGCGAAAGTTTATGTGGTTGGCACACCATCTCTGGAAGAAGAATTTCACCAGCACGGATTTGAACTGGACGAGAATGATCCGCGGCTGGTTGTGCTCGGATTTGATACCACGCTGACCTATCAGAAACTTTGGAAGTTATGTGATTTCGTCCGCGCGGGGCTTCCTTATGTTGCCACGCATCCCGACTTCAATTGCCCGACCGAAACCGGTTATATGCCCGATATCGGCGCGATGATCGCTTTTGTACATGCCGCCACGGGACGTGAGCCAGACCTGGTGGTTGGAAAGCCCAACCGCATGATCGTGGATGCGGTCGCTGAAAAATACGGTTATTCGATCTCAGAGATGGCAATGGTCGGCGATAGGTTGTACACCGATATTGCACTTGGAAAAACATCAGGCATCACCACTTGTCTTGTATTGAGCGGGGAGACCCGTGAAGATGAGGTCGCTCATTCTCCGTTTCAACCCACCTATACCTTCAATAATCTCGGTAGCATCGCAGCTTGGCTGCGATCACACAAAGGCTAACCCAATGAGCAGACTACCCTACGATCCTGCGGATGGAGAGAAATTTTGGCTGGCGATCCGTGAACTTCCCGGCTTTCCAAAACATGAGACTATGCCGATCAAACACATGCTCTTTGAGTCTGACGCATTGTTCAAGTTGACCGAGGTGCTCGAGTCTATTGGCGCGCGGCAGGATCAGCCTCTGATCGTGGTCATGGATGAAACCCCGATGCGGCGCGCGGGGCAAGACCTCAAGACTCAGATCCGGGCTGTGCTGCGGAGAGATGGCTGGCAGGTGCGAGATTGCATTTTACTGCCCGACGCAAGCGGGCAAGTCCACACGGACATGCCGCACATTCTTGAAGTGCAAAGGAATCTCAGTGCGGGCTGTGCCGTCCTCTCTGTGGGGTCAGGCGTGGTGACCGATATTGCCAAACACGGCTGTTATCTTTTTCAGCAGGAGACGGGCGAGCAGCTTCCTTTTGTGGTGTATCAAACCGCGAACAGTGTCAGCGCCTTCACATCGAACATGTCGCCGACCTTTGTGGATGGGGTGAAGCGTACGCTTGATTCGCGCTACCCCGATGCGCTGATCTGCGACCTTGAAACTTTGCGAGACGCTCCAACGGAAATGACCGTGGGCGGCGTGGGCGATATGCTGGCGGTCTTTGTCAGCTTCCCTGATTGGCTGCTCGCGCATCGCCTTGGCATGGATGATACGTATTCGGAGCTTGCAAAGAATTTGGTTGGTCCGCTGCGTGAGCTTTTGCTTGAGCACGCCAAAGGCATCCGCACTGGTGAATTGGAAAGCGTTGCGATGCTGGCGAAGATCATCGCGCTTGGCGGGCTTGCGATGTCCCTTTCTCATGCCACTACACCGATGTCTGGTTTTGAGCATGTCATGTCGCATGTCCTTGATCTGCAGGCGGAAATGGAACACGCTCCGCTTGCCGTGCATGGATCGCAGGTGGCACTGGCAACACTGGCAGGCGCGGAAATGTACCGCCGCTTCCTTTCTGACTTTGAGCCGGGTGCGCTCACGATCAGCAACTGCTACCCTTCAGCAGAGTCGATGAAGACCTTGATCGAGAAAAATTTCCTGGTGGTTGACCCCACAGGTAAGGCAGGTGCGGAGTGCTGGGCAGACTACAGCCAGAAATTGGAGAAATGGCACGCGCACCGCGCTGACTTTGAGTCTGTGCTGAGGAATTGGGATGTGGTCCGCGCTGAACTCGAAGCAGAGACCTGCTCGCCCGAGGAAATTAGGGAGATCCTGTTGTCGGTGGGCGCTCCTGCCCGTTGGTCATTGCTCCAGCCGCCCGTCGAAGAGACCGGCGCCAGGTTCGCTTTCATGAATGCGTCTTTGATGCGCAAACGACTGACGCTGGGCGACCTGCTCATCTTCTTTCAATGGGATCGTGAAAGCATTTGGAAGAAGATCTGGTTTGATTGCGCGTAAAAAAAGCCTCGTCAGTAATGACGAGGCTTTTTTATTTGTGGATCAGTGTCCGCCGCCGGGCATGGGGGTGCCGTTGAATATCTCTGGTGCGGCAGGACCTTCCACCACGAGATAACCAGCCAACCCTCTTTGCAACCTGGAAAGGGCGTGGTCAACAAGAATATAACGACCCGGGACTTGTAGTTGGAACTCTACCACTGTCGCACCTCCCGGCGGGACCAGCGTTGTTTGCACATCGGTCAACGGGGCAGATGTCAGTGAGGCTTGGTCGTACACCTTGTCAAAGATCTCGCCGATCACATGGAAGGATGATGTGAGGTTGGGCCCGCCGACGCCGAAGAAAATTCTCACGGTCTCGCCGACATTTGCAGTGAGTGGTTTCTGGTCTGTGAGCGCGCCTACTGCTCCATTGAAGACAATGTATTCGGGGTCTTCGTTGAGAAGTTTGGTGGTGTCTGTAGTTTGTTTGCCTGTGTCACCAAATGCACCGGTGGTGTAAATATCGCCTTGCATGACGTAGAACTCACGGTCAACCGGGGAGAGCCCGCCTTCCGGCTCGACCAGGATGAGTCCATACATGCCGTTGGAGATATGCTGGGCGACCATGGGTGTTGCGCAGTGGTAGACGAAGAGACCGGGGTTGATGGCTTGGGCGGTGAACATGCTTTCTTTTCCGGGTTCGGTTTGGGTCATGACCGCGCCGCCGCCGGGACCTGTAACCGCGTGGAAGTCCACGGAATGGTTCATGGTACTGGTGGTGCTGTTCTTCATGTGGACTTCAATTGTGTCGCCCACTCGCACGCGAATGAAAGGTCCGGGTACTGCGCCGTTGAATGTCCAATACGTGAAGGTTGTACCGTCTGCGAGTTGTCCTTCCACTTCGATGGCTTCAAGATCAACTCGGACAGTCTGCGGTTCGCGAACCTCGAGCGGAGCAGGCAGGTCCGCAGGATCCCGCACGATGTCAACGCCTGTGGTGGGCGCTTGAGTATTGGCCGCGGCAACAGATCCGCCGTATGCACTTTCGGGGAGTCCATGCAGATAATTTGTGATCGCATTGATCTCATCTGAGGTCAGGATATCCTTGAGAGCGGCGGGCATTACGTTCGGCGCGCATGCTCCGGTGGGGCATTTCGGCGCGATAAAGACATTGGGATCCACGATCGATTCGCGAATGTAATCTTTGGCATCAGCGGCTTTTCCGGTAAAGTCTGCGCTCTTGATATGGTCCTCTGCCGTCAGGTTCACATTGGCTAGGCTGGGTGCGATAACGCCAGAAGCATTCGGCACACCAGGGATCGCGTGGCATGTTCCGCACGCGCCTTTTTCAAACGCGGCGAGGGTTTCGGCTTCGGTGTAGGTTTTGTCATCGGCAGTCTTTGCACTTCCGCAGGCAGCGATGAATACAGCGATTAGAATGGTCATGGGCAGGAATTTTGCGAACAATTTCATGGCAGGCTCCTTATTAATGGTTTTGAATCTCCAGCGCAGACAGGTCTTTCAGAAAATCCTTTTCATCAAACTGATATGCTTCGATCACATTTTTCAGTTTGCAAAAACGTACAAAGCCGCAGCCGACACAAGCCGTGTGCTTGTTCAAAAAGAAACGGGCAGCCAGAGGCGTGGACTTTAGAATATCGTCCACGCAGGTTTCCAAAAGTTTTAAACTGTCGATCATCATGAGCCTAGAATATCTTCATTCCCCCGTGTTGTCTTTGCGCTGGCGCAAATAAGGCGTGCTAGTCTATTCCGTCTGCCAGCCTTACCAGATCGTGCGGTTTCAAAATGCGGATCTTTTCCCTGCCAGTTTTGAGAATGCCCTGCCGCTCCCACTCGCTGAACAGGCGGCTGACCGTATAAAGGGTGGTCCCTGTCATTTCCGCCACATCCTGCCGGGAGAAGGAGAGATCGATCCCCGAATCATTTTCCGCCCTGAAGCCTGATTGCCCCGCCAGGCGGATCAGCGCGTTGGCCACTCTTTGCTCGACCCGTTCCGTGGCCAGTTCCCGGTAGCGCTCCTGCATTTCCTGAATGTAGGATGTCATCAAGTTCATCAGGTCGAAAGAGAGATACGGGCGGGTCTTGATCATTTCATGCAGGAGTTCGCTTTTGATGGCCAGGGCGGAACTGTCTTCCAAAGCCTGCGCCGATGCAGGGTAGGCGGCTTGCGAACGGACAATTCCCAGCGCGCCAAACATTTGAAATGGGTAGATCGTCCGCAGGTTGACCTGTTGCCCATTTGGGTTTGATTGAAGGAGTTTGATCTGCCCGCTGAGCAGAACATAAAGATACGCGGCTTCGTCACCCTGCATGAAGAAAAAACTTCCATCCTCAACTGACCGCTCGACGCTGTTCGAAAGGATGAGGTGCAGATCATCGTCTGTGGCGTTCTTAAAAACGACCACCCGCTTCAAATCTTGTATGGTGAGTTTCATGCAAGCTATTGTACACCGATGTCTTAAAGGGACATGCTTTTTGGGGGATTAACAGTTCAAGGGTGTGGCCTATAATTGGGTTATCTAATTTTGAAGGAGAAACGTATGAAGAAGATCAATATTTTGCTTGCGTTGGCAGCTCTTGTTTTAGCATCGCTTGCCTGCCAGACCATTATGGGAGGCGGCGGCGATGACGATGATTTTGAAATTCCTGAAATGCCCGATATCGAAATGCCGACCGAGATTCCCGGCGATCTGAACATCCCCACGCTCCCGCCTGTGACCAATGACAACGGCAACGTGACGATCGGCGGAGAGTCGCCTTTCCCGATGTTGGAAGATGCATTCAATGTGGTCAGCACTCCCACTTCCCTGACTTATCAAACCAAGAAGTCTACAGATGATGTGATGAAGTTCTATAAAGATGAACTATCCGCGATGGGCTTTGAGGAAGATACTTCCATGTCTACGAACTTTGGCGGCATCGTTGCCATGTTCTTTACGAACAGCGAAGGCAAGACCATTGTCTTGGGCGGGGCTCCCGTTGGCGATGGGTCTATTTCTGTTACCCTCGCTTACTCGCAGTAAATTCCTGTAAAAAAAGAGCCGATGCCAGTAAAAGGGCGTCGGCTCTTTTTTTGTTGACTCAAGTCAGCAAATTTACTTCCACCCATTTACGCACGGAATTAACCATGAATATTTTTGAGCATTTTTTTAGATCTTCTGTATGGATCACCTGCTCCATAATCTCACCGGTTTCAAGCAGGCGTTCTCTGTAGGTGCCTGCAAGCAGCCCACACTTGGTGGGTGGGGTGAGTATCTGCCCGTCCAGCTCTACGACTAGGTTTCCGATCGTAAATTCGGTCAGTTCATTTTCTGCGTTATACAGCAGGACTTCGTCACAATTCGGTCGTGCTTCGTGCGCTGATGTATACACCTGGCGTTGGGTGGTTTTGTGGAAGAGAAAAACATTTCTTGAATCAATGGGTTCGATGGCAAGGCACGCCGTTAGTACAGGCTTGGTTTCAGGGAGCGGTCTATGTTCTGAGGTGATCTTTCCATTTCGGTCCAGGCTGACCTTTACTCTTTGAGGCGAGTCAAATCCCTTTTCCAGTTGGTCAAGGAATAATTCCAATTCTTCTTTTGAGAAACGAAAGTCAAAATACTTTGCCGAGTCGCACAGCCGGCGGATATGATTTTCACGCAGGTAAAATCCTTCCTGTGGATTCCACAGAATGGTTTCGAACAGAGAAAAATCCTTTTGAGGTGGATCGGTGAGCACCCGGGCTTTGAGTAATGCCTCGCGATACTCGTCTGCGGAAGTCGAGTCCCAAACGATGCCGCCGCCCACTCCATATTCAGCGGACCGGGTATCCCGGTCGATTAACGCTGTGCGGATCGCCACGCTAAATTGTGCTTTGCGGTTTGGGAAAATATATCCAATACTGCCGGTGTAGAGTTTTCGAGGTGTGGTTTCAAGGTCTGCGATGATCTTCATCGTGCTGACTTTGGGTGCGCCGGTGATGGATGCGCACGGAAATAATGCTGAGAAGATCTCATTCAGTGAAGCTTCGGTCTTTGCCTGAACTGTAGATGTCATTTGGAGCAGGGTGGGGTACTTCTCGATCGTGAACAGGTCGGGGACATGAACACTGCCAACCTTGGCGATGCGCCCCAGGTCATTTCGGATCATGTCCACGATCATCACATTTTCAGCGCGATTCTTGATCGATTGATTCAGCCACGTAGAAAGTTCCTTATCCTCCAGATTTGTACGTCCGCGTTTGACCGTTCCTTTCATGGGACGGCTGAATATCTTTTCTCCATCCAGTTTGAAGAATAGCTCGGGCGAAGCGGAGCAGATCACATAACGCCCTGCATCGATGTACGCTGCGTATTTGTTCTGGCTTTGAGCAAGATGCAGAAAGAAATTCCATTCATCGGCTGGAGCTTCCGATCGGAGGCGCATTGTATAGTTGACCTGATACGTTCTGCCCGCCGCTATTTTTTCTTTTACTTTTTCAATTGCAGAATTGTATGTCTCCCGATCCACGCTTGGCAGCCATGTCATTTCATTGATACTGACTTCCACATCTGGTAATTTAACGCTCGCAGGCTCGGGGTATAAGCCGAACCATAAAAGCGGAAAATCATCCGAGCTTATAACCTGCAAGGCGTTGTCAAAAGCCGGGGCAGATTCGTAGCTGACAAATCCCGCAGCATACCAGCCGTTGGTGTTGACCAGATACTCCACTTCCTGCAGCGCAGCGCGGACCTCACCCAAATTTGCCGCGCTTATAATTCGATGTGGTTTGGCAAAGTGCAGCCATTCCTGATTGTTCTTCAATAAAACTTCATCTCTTTGGATCAAGGTCGCCTCAGTATGAAAAAACTCTCCTCAATTTTACCCCGATGGTTTCCCGCAGTTGTCATGATGCTTGCGATCTTCGTTTTTTCATCGCAGCCGGGCGGTAACCTGCCCGATTTTTACAATTGGGATTACTTTATCAAAAAAGCTTCTCACATGATTGGTTATGGTTTGCTGGCATTATCTTATTATTACTTTTTTGATTTCGATCCAAAGCGGATCGGGTTTGCCTGGGCGCTGGCGGTTCTCTATGCTGCAACAGATGAATTTCATCAGTCTTTTGTCCCAGGGCGGGGACCATCTGTATTCGATGTTCTATTTTTTGACAACCTTGGAGCCGTAACCGCGCTTTGGCTGTACGAAAAATTTGGAAATAAAAAGTGGTCTTGAAGGATCAAGACCACTGATTACGGTTTCAAAATCGTCCTACTCGAATTCTATTTCGATCTCTTCGTCTTCCTTCCAGTCATCCATCTTTTCGAATTCAATATCTCCGAACAGTTCATTTTGTACGGCGGAGATCTTGTAGCGTTTGATCAATTCGAGCATCGCGAGGAAGGTGACCACGATCTCGATGCGGGTGGATTTGTCCGTGATCAACCCGCGGAAGGACATGCGTTGAATGGTCCGCATGGTTTTGGTGATGTAGTCGATCTTTTCACGAATGGTGACTCGAGGCGCCGAAATGACCGTGCCGAGCGCGGCTTTCTTTTTGCTCTTCGTAAAAGCCGACTCTGCTGCAGAAAGCAGACCTTCCAACGTCAGGTTGGAAAGATCGAGCTTTGCCTCCACTTTGGGCGGCGGCGCAACCCGCAGATAGGTTCGCAGGTTCTTCTCCTGCCGCTCAAGCATCCATCCTGCGATCTCTTTATATCGTTTGTAGAGGATTAACAACTCGACCAGTTCAACACCCGGGTCTTCCTCGCCGGGCTCACGCTCAACCGGGCGCGGCAGTAGGGCTTCTGATTTGATCTGCACCAACTTTGCGGCGATCACCAAAAAGGATGAGATCTCATCGGGCTTCATTTGTTCAAGACCGTGCAAATAAGAGAGATACTGATCGGTCACTGCCGCAAGCGAAATGGCGGTGATGTTGAGTTCTGCGCGTTCGATCAGACTCAATAAAAGGTCCAGCGGACCTTCGTAAACTGCGGTCTGCACCTTGTAACCAGTGATCTGATGTCCTAAAAGGTTATCCATAGCGCGCGAATTATACCAGTGTATAATCCTGCCCATGTCCAAATTAACTCACCTTGATGAACAGGGACGCGCTCACATGGTGGATGTAAGCGCGAAGTCTGACACCGAAAGAATAGCGGTCGCACGCGGCGAAGTCCACATGAAAAAAGAGACCTTTGACCTGATCCGCGATGGGCAGATCAAAAAAGGGGATGTGCTGACCGTGGCGCAGATCGCAGGGATCAGCGCGTCAAAACGGACCTCGGACCTGATCCCGCTCTGTCACCCGCTCTTCCTTTCAAAAGTGGATGTGGACCTTGACCTCGACGAATCCATCCCGGGCGTTATCATCACTGCCACTGCCAAAGTGACCGGCAAGACAGGCGTGGAAATGGAAGCCCTGACGGCAGTCTCTGTGGCGGCATTGACCGTTTACGACATGGCGAAGGCAGCCGAAAAGACCATGCGAATTCAAAACATCCGCCTGATCGAAAAACATGGTGGAAAATCCGGCGATGTGGTGAACGAATAACCTTATTTTTTGGAGAATCATGAATCGCGTAAAGATCTTGTTTTTTGCAACCATTCGAGACCGTGCAGGGGCGAAGTCTCTTGAACTTGATATTCCCGATGACCTGACGATTCAGGGGTTGAAAGATAAGCTTGCAACAGATTATCCCAACCTGAAAGAGTCCATGCATTCAGTGTTGATCACCATCAACCGTGAATACGCCTTTGATGAAGCCGCCGTTCCTGCGAACGCCGAGATCGCTTTATTCCCTCCTGTTTCTGGCGGATAACTTCCAATGAATCAGCCAACGATTTTTTCAATTACAGAATCTGAAATCGATTTGAACGATCTTCTGGAGAAGATCACCCTGACCTCCACCGGCGCAGCCGCGATCTTTGCCGGCATGGTGCGCGGAGAAACAAGCCGTGGAGATGCACACATTACCGAATATCTTGAGTATGAAGCCTATGTCCCGATGGCTGAAGAAAAAATGAAGCAGGTCGCAGATGAGATCCGTGAACGGTGGCCGGTCATTGAAGGCATTGCGGTCGTCCAGCGCATTGGCAAACTTTTTCCAAAAACGCCAACGGTTTTGATCGCCTGCACAGCGGCGCACCGTGACACAGGCGTGTTTGATGCCGCTCGTTATGGCATTGACCGCCTGAAAGAGATCGTTCCAGTTTGGAAGAAGGAAATAGGTCCGGACGGTGAGGAATGGGTTGAGGGGAAGTACATCCCCAAACCCGGAGAGTGACATGCTTATTCAGACCGAGAGAATGTTCATTCGAAGTTTCAAGGACTCAGATATTGAGTCCTTTCTTGTTTACCGCAATATCCCTGAAGTGGCGCTTTATCAAGGCTGGGACCTTCCATTTTCGCGCGAAGCCGCCGTGCAATTGGTAAATGAAGTGAAGGAAATTGAGATCCCGCGGGTGGGGCGGTGGCTTCAACTTGCGCTTGAACTGAAAGAGACGCATGAGATGATCGGCGATATCGGGCTTCGTATTCAGTCGAACGATCCCCGCCAGGCTGTGATCGGCTTTACGATCGCGCCGGCTCATTGGCGCAGGGGATATGCTTCTGAGGCGGTGACCGCTTTGCTGGGTTACCTGTTCGACGATCTTGGGCTGCATCGAGTCTCTGCGGATTGCGATACTGAAAATGTGGGATCATGGCGTACGCTGGAAAAGGCTGGGTTTCGGCTTGAGGCTCACTTTGTGGAGAACTACCCGATCGGCGTAAGATATGCCAGTGAATATGTCTACGGCATGCTGCGCCGTGAGTGGGTGGCAAGAAAAGGACAGGGGTAGGATCTGATTTTGGGGGCGAACCAGTCCGCGACGGGGAAGGAGCGGATTTATTTCAGCGTCACGATTTTATTTTTTTGGGGTTTTATGTAGCATTCGTGTTTAATTTAAATTAATCGCTGGAGGCGAAATGCAGGAACGTATCGTTATCACGGGAATGGGAACCGTGAATCCTCTTGGGTTGAATGTCAAAGAGACCTGGCAGAATGTGGTGGCGGGTGTGTCTGGCGTGGGACCGATCACTTTGTTCGATTCGCATGCGGCATCTTTGCAGGTGAATATCGCGGCTGAGGTGAAAGGATTCAAGCCGGAGAACTTTATGGATGCAAAGGAAGCTCGCAGGCGCGATCGCTTTGAGCAGTTCACTGTGGCTTCCGCGAGGGAGGCGCTCGCGCAATCTGGCTTGCAGATAACCGAGCAGAATTCCGGTCGCATTGGTGTGATCATTTCATCTGCAATTGGCGGGTTACATTCCCTGCAGGATGCGATCCTTACAAATCACAACGAAGGACCGCGCCGCGTCAGCCCTTTCCTGATTCCCATGCTCATGGCAAATGGCGGGGCAGGGATGACGGCGATCGAATTCGGCATCAAGGGTCCATGTTTTTCTGTGGCATCCGCTTGCGCTTCCGGCTCAGATGGAATTGGGACTGCTTTGATGATGCTTCGAACAGGGATGATCGATGCGGCGTTGACAGGCGCCTCCGAGGCGACCATCACTTCCACGGGTGTTGCCGCATTTGACCGTGTTGGCGCAATGTCTCGCCAGAACGAAAATTATTCCATGACCCCCCAGCCATTTGACAAGCACCGTGATGGTCTGGTGATGGGTGAAGGGGCGGCGGTTTTGGTCTTGGAACGCGAGTCTGATGCGAAAGCGCGCGGGGCAAATATCCTTGCCGAGTTGGCGGGTTATGGTGCAACAGCCGATGCGTACCATGTGACCGCTCCGCACGAACACGGCGCGGGCGGGGCGGCGGCCATCCGCATGGCATTATCGTCCGCTAAAGCAAATGCAGATGAAGTTGGATATATCAGCGCGCATGGCACAGGCACGCAGTTAAATGATCAGGCGGAGACGCGCGCGGTCAAAGCGGCTTTTGGTGATCTGGCATACAAGACCCCGATCTCTTCTACCAAATCCATGACCGGGCATATGATGGGCGCAACCGGCGCGTTGGAAGCGATCTTCTGCGTGCAGGCTGTGCGTGAAGGCATTCTCCCGCCGACCATCCATTACCAAACTCCCGACCCTGAGTGCGATCTTGATTACATTCCGAACACCGCCCGCGAGGTTAAAATCTCGCTCGCGATCAGTAACGCCTTTGGATTCGGCGGACATAACGCGGTTTTGGCGGTAAGGAAATTCTAAATCGGGCTTGTATAATCAGAAAATGCGTGCTATACTCTGCCGTCGCGTTTCAGGACACCATACAATATCAAGCAAGGAAGAACGAAAATGACAGATTTCATTAAGGCAGTTGAAGCCAAAGTTAACGAGAATATCCCCCAGATGAGCCCCGGCGACGTTGTGAGCGTGCACGTCAAGATCAAGGAAGGCGACCGTGAGCGCATTCAGGAATTCAAGGGCATCGTGATCCGCTTGCGCAAGAGCGGCAACGACGCTTCCGTGACCGTCCGCCGCATGGCCAGCAATGGCGTGGGTGTGGAACGCACATTCCTGCTTCGCTCTCCCCGCATCGACAAGGTTGTGGTGGAGCGGCATGGCAAAGTTCGCCGCGCGCAGCTTTACTTCATGAGAGAGCGCACAGGCAAAAGCGCCCGCCTCAAGCAGAAGTTCGACTAAGCAGCATAAAGAAAGGGCGCTCTCGGGCGCTCTTTTTATTTACAAGGAGCTGACATGCCAAAACCTTTGATCGGAATCACCACACGCAACAGCAAGGATGCAGACGGGCACCCCACCATCAGTATTCAACATTCTTATGTGAATGCCGTGATCAATGCCGGCGGCGTGGCAATTCCGATCCCATCCATTTTGCCGGATGAGGATCTGCGCCAGCTTTATTCCCAACTCAATGGGATTCTCTTTACTGGCGGCGGGGATGTTTCCCTCGATTATTTCAGCGGGTCACCCCACCCGAGAATTGATGGTGTGGACGATGCGCGGGATACAACCGAGATCAGTCTGATGCGTTCGGCGGTCAATGACGGCAAACCGTTGTTGGGCATCTGCCGTGGGGCGCAGGTAATGAATGTTGCGTTGGGCGGAACGTTGTACACGCATATCTTCGACCAGCTTAAAGGAGCGATCGATCACGATTACCCCGGCAACCTGCGGCGGGCGATCGTTCACCCCGTTAATGTGGACGAATCATCCAGGTCCGCTGAGATCTTCGGTGAGACCTTGTTGAATGTGAATAGTCTTCATCATCAGGGGTTGAAAGACATTGCCCCGGGTCTGAAGGTCGTCGGTCACGCGCCGGATGGATTGGTGGAAGTGGTGGAGATCCCGGAACATCCTTACGCGGTGGCGGTGCAATGGCATCCTGAATGGCTGACAGACCAACCGTCCATGCGCAGGCTGTTCAAGACTTTTGTAGACGCTTCTGCGAAATAGTCATCCCCAAACCATCTCTTCATTTGCTTCAAGAGATTTTCATCGCCCCCTCGGTTTGAAGCAGGGGGCGATGACCCCCCCCAAGACCAAATTCAATAGTATTATTATCGAATGAGTTTATCCGATCATCCCATTGGTATCTTTGATTCTGGTGTAGGCGGGCTTTCTGTCCTGCGGGCAGTTCGCGAATTAATGCCCGCAGAAAATATCGTTTACTTTGGCGATCAGGGACACGTTCCCTACGGCCCGCGCCCGATGAGTGAGATACAAAAATTTTCAGAGGGGATCACCAGATTTTTACTTGAACATAATTCAAAGCTGATCGTGGTGGCTTGTAATACCGCATCTGCGGCGGCGCTGAAATATTTGCGGGAGAGATTTCCAGAAGTTTCCTTCGTTGGTATGGAGCCTGCGGTCAAGCCGGCCGCCGAAACTACTCAGACCGGCAAGGTGGGTGTCCTGGCTACCCCGGCAACGTTTCAGGGTGCGTTATACGCATCTGTCGTGGAGCGGTTCGCGGCGGGTGTGGACCTGTTCCAAAGCACCTGCCCCGGGTTGGTTTCCCAGATCGAAAAAGGGGAGTTGGAATCGCAGACCACCCGCAAAATCCTGGAAGACGCCCTTTACCCGATGCTTGAAAAAAATATTGATACGGTCGTTTTGGGATGTACCCATTATCCGTTCGTGATCCCGCTCATCAAGCAGATCGTTGCGGGGCATCAGAACGTTCGGGTGATCGACCCGGCGCCTTCGGTGGCAAAACAGGTCAAACGTCTGCTTGAAGCGCAAGGAAAGTTGAATATATCTGACAAGGACGGGGAAATTAGATACTTCACCTCAGCAGATCCTGCTTCGATGACCTCCATGCTGCCCATGCTGTTGGGTTTGACTGGGATGGCTGAGTTGATTAAGTGGCAGGAAGATCGAGTGATTCGATAACCTGAACGCCCATCTTTTGCATATCATCCAATAGCCTGGCCGGGTCTGCGATGTGTCCCATCATGTGAACACCTGCTTTGCGTGCGGTGCCATCCAGATATTGTTTCAGGTAAGCCACGACGGGAATTGCCGTTAATTCATATCCATCTTCGTGCGCGATCCGCACGTGGACCTCAGCCTGCTTGCCGCCTAATTGACCTTTTGCTTCCACCAAGAGCGCCACCACATATGGCGGCTTGGATAACCCCATGGACCACCACATCAACTTGCCCAGCGGACGAAGTCCGCGCTTCGGCGCGAGTTTGATCCCCGCAAAAACCAAGGGTGTCACGAGCAGGTCGGTAAACCAGTTGGAGCCCGCGATATAGAAACCAGCGTCTTTGAGCGAAGGGATCATGTTTGGAAGATCGCGTAATTCCTCGAAGAACATTGAGTAGCAATTTCGCCTGCCAATGTCTGCGCCGAAATTGAAGGCGCGCATTTCCCATGATGTGGGTTTTGTCCACGTTCCATTTTTGAATACCTGCGCCTGATAGTCGATGAACCCTTCCATGAGTTCATCCACAGCCTCAGTGTAGGGCAGGCTCTTCATGTTCAAATAGCCTGCTACCAGTGCAGATTCAACAACGTCCAATTTTCCTGTCGTGCTGCGAACCAGGGCTGAGGGCAAACCGGGGTGATAACCAGCCTCTGTGATAAAGCATAGCCCGGCTTTTTGAATTTCTTTTTCTGTAGCGTACAATGCGTGCAATTTTTGCGAGGAGAATTGCACATCCAAATAATCCACATGCGAGTCGATGCAAGCCCGGATGACGATCTCTGCGTGATGAGTGGTTGGCGCGGCGACCAGGCATAAGGTCACTCCTTGAAGCGCCTGCTCAAGACTTCTGAGATCTGAGGCGTCCATCTGTCGTGCGCTCACACGCGGACTATCCAGTTCATTCACGAACGCCCGGGCTTTTTCGAGACTGCGCCCGGCAATGATGACGTCCACTGTGGTGTGGGCAAGTAAATGTTTGGACAGGAATCTTCCTGTAAAACCGTACCCGCCGAGGATAAGAATTTGCGGCATTGGACTTATTCTTTTTCTGGTTTCACTGCCAAAAGAGTTAATTTTTGACCGAGCACTCGAAGTTCGTCTTCATCTTTGAATTTCATGCCCGCCATGGCCATGACCGATTTTGTGTAGGCGGGGCGCTCACGATAGAATTTTACAAGCATCTCTCCCGCACCTTCATTTGTCAAAGCGCCGGCGCGTGCGCGGAACTTCCTTCGCCCGACCTGTGCTTCAAAGACCGGATTGCTTTGCATGTTCTTGTACCAATCTGCATGTGCACCGTAGGCCGCTTCAATGTAGTAAGTGTCTGTGGCGTGGTCGTATTCCATCACATCCACCATTGCGTCACGGCGTTTGCCGGTCTTTCTTCCGGTCGTGGTGATCAGCATCCACTGTGCACCGATCAGACGTTCCCAGCCGCCCAAACCTATTTTGTGGAGCAGGACGGGGACCTTGAAAAAATATTTCTGAAAAATACCGGGGCGGTTTCCGATCGCGCTCATTGGCTATCCTCCTGTGATCAGGAACTTGAAAAATATTTTATAGCTTCCCAGTCGCGGGGTGAACGTGGGAACTCGTTTGCGATACTCGAGATATGAATCCCCGAAGCGTTCGATCAATTCTTTTTCTTCCACCAGCCGAACCCAACCGATCAATCCGAGCGGCAGAAAAAAGATAAAAGCGAGAGAATTCCCGTTGGCGTTGAGAAGCGCAAGACCGGCACAGATCCGCATCAGACTGGCATAGATTGGATGGCGCAGTACGCTAAAAATGCTGGAATCGATCAGGCGGCTTTCTTCAGGGTGGTACACATAGAGCAGGTTGAGATTATCCACTCCGAAAATCGCGATGCTGCGTAACCATAAGATCGCCCCCACAATGACCCAATACCCGCCGAGAAATTGAAATAAGGATGTCCACCAGCCGACGGGGAGGTCGGGTCCATTCATGTATGCTGAGTGCGCCACTGCGCCAAAGATCAATGCCAGCCCGGGCATGGCGTAACGAGCAAAGGCATTGCGATACGCAAGCTCTTTATATTTTTCTTGAAATATTTTCTTGTGGGAGAAGAATAAACTGAGGAGCAGGAATCCCAGTGACATGACAATGATCTGGCTGTCTATGCTCCAGGTGGGGATGTTGTCTGTGAGGATGAAGTAGAGTGTTACCGCCGTCAACTGACCGGCGAAGGTTAACGCGATGCGAAACTTTCCGCTCGCGGAGTTCAGTTCGGGGACGTGTTTTGAAAGGTGATCCATGCCTTTTATTTTCATCATGTCTCCAAAATGAGTATATTATCTTGTTGGATAAAGTCAAGCAGGGACTGTCTGGAAATTAGTCGGCGGGTTGGATCTCCATGTCACGCGGATCGATCTGCACGCCTGACAGCGCTTCAAAACTCAGACGCGAAGGCTCCAGCCCATATTTTCTTGCCGCACGGTCGAAAAGGGCGTGATACCCAGCCTTGACCATGTTTTCCCATTTTAGCTCGAGCAGATCTGCGATGCGCCGCAGCTCTTGTACTTGCTCGCCTTCGATTTCCACGAACTTTCCGTAGGGCAGTTCGTCCAGCATGATGTGAATCCCATTCAATTCGTATGTTGCCCGAAATTTTTCGTAGAAGACCACTGGCTTGAATCCCAGGGCTTCCAAAAACAATTTTGCGTTTGAAAAATCTTCAACCACGAACTCGATCTCCTGCCGCCCAAGAACTCCTCCCTCCATCTCTTCGCTTGGTCCTTTGAAGGTGAAGCGCGCCTTTTCATCCTGCCTTAATCGCAGCACGCGGCTGTTCCTTCTCAGGTCATTGTTCGAATTATCAAAACGAAGATTGGTTTCGTGCGTGCGTGTTTGAATCAAATGCGCCTTCAGAGCTCGAAGGCGCATTTCGATCGGTTCCAGATCTCTTACAAAGAACTTAACTTCAGTTTCGTGGCCGTTCATTAATGCATGCTCAATAGAGTTTGTCTTTGTTCCACGCTTTCGCCTGCCTTCACCCGCACGCGACCCATGACTCCATCGCGCGGAGCTTTGAGCTCGTTCTGCATCTTCATGGATTCGAGGATGATCATGACCTGTCCCTTTTGGATGGGTTCGCCTTCCGCTACCAGAACTGAAACGACCAATCCCGGCATCGGGGCTTTGAGATGGAATTCCCCGCCTTCGACAGTGCCTCCGCCGGCGGCTGCTTTCAATCGCTTTTCGCGTTCATCTTCGATCTTGACCTGATACTGCCGCCCGCGGATCAAAACCTCCCAATCCTCCTCGCCCTGATAGACGAAAGACTCGTACGATTTTCCATCGACGATCAGTGAGAAGACGGGCTGTCCGCTCACGGCTTCAAAATCCACCTGCAGTAATCGATCTCCGATGCGGATGTGATGCTCATCCACCACTTCGATCTCATATTCCTTGTTGTCGATCGTTGTAATATATTTCATCCTGTAACCTCAATCTGGTGACGCGACCCGCTCACCAATCCCAAATCTAAAATCTTCAATCGAAATTCTACCGGTGCATTCTTTCCCAGCGCCCGACCCACTTCCAGTTGCTGGTGTCGCGTTCGTTTCGGCGGACAATGTTCGCATTGCGCTCGGTCTGCTGGTGAGCCACCAGCGTGGCCAGGATCGCGGCGATCTCCAGATTCGCCGAGCGAGACTCCATGGCGTCATCCATCGAGAAGCGTTCCTCCACGAAGCGGGTATCGAACTGACCGCCCATGAAGCGGTGCGAATCCATCAGCGTTTGATGGAAGGGAATATTTGTTCGCACGCCGACGATTCGATATTCTTCAAGGGCGCGGCGCATGCGCAAAATGGCTTGCGCGCGGGTCTCGCCCCACACGATCAACTTGGCGATCATCGGGTCGTAGAAGGGAGTGATCTCGAAGCCAGGGTACACGCCAGTGTCCACGCGCACGCCGGGACCGGTGGGGAGCATGCTGTGTGTGATGCGCCCCGTGGACGGCATGAATCCGTTGAACGGGTCTTCAGCATTGATACGGCACTCTATCGCGTGACCGTTGATCTTGATCTGATCCTGGGTGTAACTTAATTGCCTGCCGCGCGCAATGCGGATCTGCTCGGCGACGATATCCACACCTGTGACCATCTCGGTGATGGGATGTTCCACTTGCAGGCGGGTGTTCATTTCAAGGAAGTAAAAATTGCGGTCCTTGTCCACCAGGAATTCAATGGTGCCTGCGTTGACGTAATCCACAGCCAGCGCAGATTTCACGGCGATGCTTCCCATCTTCTGGCGCAGATCTTCATCGAGGAAGGATGAAGGCGACTCTTCCAATAATTTTTGATGGCGGCGCTGGATCGAACACTCGCGCTCGCCAAGGTGAATGACGTTGCCGAAAGAATCAGCAAGGATCTGGAATTCGATATGCCTCGCGCCCTCGATCAACTTTTCGAGATAGACGTTCCCATCACCAAAAGCGGATTCCGCTTCGCGTCTCGCGGACGCAAGCAGGGTCGGCATTTCCTCCAGGCTTTTTACTTCTCTCATGCCTTTTCCGCCGCCGCCCGCAGTGGCTTTGATCAACAGCGGGAAACCGATGGTTGGCGCGATGTTAAGCAGGTCGTCGTTGGTCATGTTTCCAACATCTTCCGTGCCAGGGACCACAGGCACCCCAGCCTTGATGACCGTTGCGCGCGCTTCGGCTTTATCGCCCATGGCCGCGATCGACGATGGCTTGGGACCGATAAAGGTGATCCCAAGCTCTCCACATTTGGCGGCGAAGTCTTCGCGCTCTGCAAGGAATCCATATCCCGGATGAATGGCGTCTGCGCCAGACTTCTTAGCAACGTCGAAAATTTTATCCGCCCGCAGATAGGACTCTCTTGAAGGGGCTGGACCAATGAAATAGGCTTCATCGGCGTAACGCACATGCATGGCATTGCGGTCAGCCTCTGAGAATACCGCCACCGTTTGAATTCCCAGCTCGCGGCAGGCGCGGATGATACGGACTGCGATCTCGCCTCGATTGACTACCAATACTTTACTGAACATAAGACTCCTTGGACCTTACAGCGGAATATTCCCATGTTTCTTGGCGGGATTCGCATCTCGTTTATTGCTCAACATTTCCAGCGCATTGATCAGGCGCGGGCGGGTTTCCTTGGGTTCGATCACATCGTCAATGTAGCCGCGCTGAGCAGCCACATACGGGTTGGCAAACTTGTCTTTGTAATCTGCAACCAGCTCGGCTTTGCGTTGGATCGGATCCTCGGCACTTTCCAGTTCCTTGCGGAAGATGATGTTCACAGCCCCGTCGGGACCCATCACCGCGATCTCTGCGGTCGGCCAGGCGAGGTTGACATCGCCGCGAATGTGCTTGGAAGACATCACGCAGTATGCGCCGCCGTATGCCTTGCGGGTGATGACGGTCAATTTTGGAACGGTCGCTTCGCAATACGCGTACAAAAGTTTCGCGCCCGAGCGGATGATACCGTGATGTTCCTGATTGGTACCGGGAAGGAATCCGGGTACATCTTCAAAAGTGATGATCGGAATGTTGAAGGCATCGCAGAAGCGCACGAAGCGCCCGGCCTTTTCACTCGCGTCGATATCCAGCACGCCTGCCAGCACTGCGGGTTGGTTGGCAATGATGCCCACCGAGTGACCGCCCAGGCGTGAGAATCCCACAACTACGTTTGCGGCATAATTTTCGTGGATCTCGAAGAACTGACCATTATCCATGATCATGCGGATCACATCTTTGATATCGTAAGGCTTGTTCGCATCATCAGGGATGATCGAGTTCAACGCTTCTTCCATTCGCAGGGGATCATCACCCGGCACGAAGGGAGCGTCTTCCATGTTGTTCTGCGGCAGGAAGCTCAATAATTTGCGGATGAGATAGAGCGTGTCCGCTTCGGTATCCGCCGCGACATGGCACACACCCGATTTTTCAGAGTGAACACTTGCGCCGCCGAGTTCTTCCTGAGTCACTTCTTCGTGGGTCACGGCTTTTACAACATCGGGACCGGTCACGAACATGTAGGAAGTATCACGCGCCATGAAAATAAAATCGGTCAGGGCAGGCGAGTACACCGCGCCGCCGGCGCAGGGCCCCATAATGGCTGAGATCTGCGGGATGACTCCCGATGCCATTGTGTTGCGCAGGAAAATATCTGCGTAACCGCCGAGAGCGACCACACCTTCCTGAATGCGCGCTCCGCCTGAATCGTTCAAGCCAATGATGGGCGCGCCGTTCTTCATGGCCATGTCCATGATCTTGCATATTTTTTCGGCGTGCACTTCGCCCAACGAACCGCCGAACACGGTAAAGTCTTGCGAGAAGACATAAACGAGCCGTCCCTCTACAGTTCCCCAACCGGTCACCACCGAGTCGCTCATGAATTTTTGTTCATCGAGATTAAAGTCATGCGTGCGGTGAACGATGAACGCGTCCACTTCACGGAAGGAACCTTTATCCAATAAAAGGTCGAGTCTCTCGCGGGCGGTGAGCCTGCCTTTTTTGTGTTGGGCATCAATGCGGGCTTGTCCGCCGCCAAGGCGGGACTGCGCTTTCAAGTCATTCAGTTTTTGGATTTTAGGATTTTCGCTCATAAGCCTCTCTCGATAATGAATTTTTGTTGAAAAGGATGATTGCAAGTGCCAGCAAGTTTACTACAACAGCAAAAGTCCCATTTGGATGCGGTTGATGCCAGACGAGCCGCTCGATCCAATACCAGACGGAGTAACCTGCCGCGACCCCGAGGAGCATTTTCCACGACCAGGTTTTTTTTGCCAGCAGCCCCCAGAAGAGAATGCTGCCGATTACGATCCAGAACGCGGCGCTGGCGGCAGTGACGGCCGGTGACGGGCTGGCTTGAAATTCACTCAATACCTCCTGCCATGTCAGTGCCGTCCAAAGGCGCAGGCTGTTCCACATTATCAGGGATAACACCAATAGTAGCAGTAGGGTTTCTCGCAGTGTCAATTTTTTCATGGAAGGTTCACGGGGCGGGAATTTACCTGCAACCAAAACAGGCTGCCGGAAGGGGATATCCGCTGTTTGGGGCGGCGGTCACAGATGGGGTTGAGTTAAATCCAATAGGGGAGGAGAAGATCATCGAGCGGTCATCCTAATATTTTGGCACAGGCCATAGATACAAGAGACTCTTACCGCCGGCGACATCGTAACTTTCGAGATATGGATCGAACTGACCAAAATAGGGAGGCAGTCCCAAAATTCTTGTGTTCGCGAAGACAATGGTCATGCCGTGTTCGGAGAGGAATCTTGGGGCTTGCTGGTCTTTGAGCGCTTGAAAATATTCGTAACTATTGATCAGCCCATCCATGTTCACGATGGTTCGGTCGTTGATGAAGTAACCAACATTACCGCCGCCGGTCATGCCGATGATCGCGCCAGGCTCGGTGTGGTCTTCAATGTAATCTGCGATCTCCATATACGACTGCTCTTTGGGATAGTAGTTGTAGCGCATGATCTCGGTGATGTAGGTTGCGTTGCCGTACGCGAGGTAAACAGCGCAGGCAAGAGCTGCGTATTCAAGCGCCTGTTTGGCTCCGACGATCTTTTTCAATGGGCGAATCAAGATCTCCAGCAAGAGACTGCCAACGATGACGATCAACACCATTTGGCTTGACCAATACCACTCCTTTGCGCCGCCATATGCGGTGGCGGTGTAGGAAAGGATCTGAATGCCGCAGCCCGCCATGAGAGGGATGATGGCCATGTTCGAGAAAGCCCGCAATGATCGGCGAGCGTTCAAAAACAGGATCGCCAGCATGACCAGGGTGAAGAAGAGCATGGCGATGTAATACCGTTCATCTGTTTTGTCTGAGCCGGGGTAAATGGGACGGGCGACCCGGGCAATATAGATCAAGAAGTTCGTGGCGGGTTTCCAGGCATCGTAGACCCATTCAAAGTTAAGCCCGAAGAATGAAGGCCAATTTGAGGCAGGGTAGTCATACACCGTGTTTTTCAACATGCCCCACCAGCGTTTGATCTGACCACTTACGGGGCTGCTTGTTCCGAAGGTGATCTTGTTGTACAGCATGTATAAAGCCAGCGCGCCGCCCACGATCCCGTAATAGGTCACTCCTTCGGATAACCAAATCTTCCAATTCGTTTTTAGCTCTTCAAGCGGACTGTTTTGGGATGAACCCGATCTGTCGCTGCCGAACCAGTAAGCAGCCAAACGGACCGCAAAGATGAAGATCAGGCTGATCGCCCAATCGATCGCCAGTGCGCTGCGTGGAAAATTTTCACCGATCCCGAATCGAGAAAGAACCAGATATAGTCCCGCAATGAGGATAGTACCAAGGCTTAACCCAAGGACAGTATTTTTGAAAGTCTTCCAGACTGGGTGTGCCCGCGGATGTTGATATGCACCTGAGAAGTACAAAGTAACGAGCTTGACGATCATCGCGAGCACGGTCACCTGAACAGCAGAAGATGCATAGATGGTGTTGTAGGCATCCAACCCGGTGCGAACCGCAGCCGAGAAGGTCATCGAAATAAAAATGATGACCATATCCAATGGCATCAGGAATCGGGCTGGCTTGCCGCGGAAGATGATCCATAACCCGCCAAGGATGGCTGTGAACACGAGATCCAGCCGGCTAAACATGACGAGGACCGCAGTGAGAGCAAGCGTGACGATCTCAGCCGTGGAAACGAGTCGTGTGCGCCAGTTTTTTTCGAATTGCGATAACTTGTAAATGAACAACGCAACCGAGAAAGCAGCAAGCGGAGTCTCAAGCCCGGTCTCGTACACCGTGGTGTGGATCAGAATGTTGAATGCCCAAAAAGACGCGGCGAGATAAGCCACAGCTTGAGAGAGATTTTCCTTGATCAGCCGAAAGATCAGCACGGCGGTGGCGGCGTGAAAGAACGAAACGACCACCAGAAGAACACGGAGGGGGAGGATCACGTCAAATCGAGCGAGCGCGAAGATCGGAATGCAAACCAGCATCCAAAGTGGATGATATCCATTGGAGAGGTTGATACCGTCAAAGGTGCTGCCAAATCCCTCGCTGATGTTTTGAGCAACTTTGAAATAGTAATATGCGTCGTCGCGTGTGAACCAATTGTTGGGTAAATTGTACGCGTCTGAAAAGGCTGCGTATAGGTGAATACTGAGGATCGTTGAAATCAAAAGGATTTCAAAAACCGAGAATCGTTTCAGGAAATTCATTTTTATTTTGCGGGTCTCACTTGAGTTAAATATCGAGCGTGATTTTACCGAAGTTCTCGCCGCGCCATAATCTTTCCTGTGCTGCAGCGGCTTCATGTAGGGGAAAAGTTTTATCAAGAATGGGGGAGAGTTTGCCAGAGACGATCAGGTCCATGACCTCGGCAAAATCTAATAGTGTGCTCATGGTCGAACCAATGACCGAAAGATGTTTGGCGAAGATATATCGGTTGTCGATCTCGAAGCGCGGCGCGCCGCTGTTCCCGACCGTCAGCAATCTCCCGCCTTTTTTCAGCGCACGCAGGCTGAGCGGGAAGGTCGTGCCGACATTATCCACCACTACATCCGCGCCGCGTTTTTCGGTGGCGATGAAAAGCGCTTTTGACCAATCTTCTTCTTTAGAACGATCGATCAAAATGTCCGCGCCAATGGATTCTGCACGAGATAATTTTTCTGCGCTTGAGCCAATGACGATGACCTTTGCGCCGAGATACTTGGCGATCTGTACACTGGCGGAGTTTACGCCTCCTCCCGCGCCGATAATTGCCACCGTCTCGCCGGCTTTAACGCCCCCGCGCTTGACCATGGAGTGCCATGCGGTCTGATAAACCAGCGCGCCCGCTGCCGCCGCATGGAAGTCAAAATCTTTGGGCAGTTTGTAGAGTTGTCTCGCGGGCAGGCAGACGTATTCTGCGTACGTTCCACGGATCGTCTCTCCGAGCAGATGCCACTTGCTGCACAGGTTGTCGCGGTTCGATCTGCAGAATTCACATTCGCCGCATCCCAAATTTGCATTGACGACCACACGGTCACCGACCGCGAATCCCCCCGTTGCGCCTGCACCGAGCCCGGCGACCACTCCCGCGCCATCCGCGCCGTTGATGTGCGGCATTTCCAGTTTTAGTCCCGGCCAGCCATTGCGGACGAACACATCCATGCGGTTGAGGGCTGCGGCTTTGAGCTGAACAAGTACTTCACCTGCTTTGGGTTCAGGGCTTGGAAAGTCTTCGTATTTCAAGACCTCAGGTCCGCCGTGCTGATGGAAGAGCATGGTTTTCATATTATTGACTCGCTCCGACCTCGTAGGTCCAATACAGGGGTTCTCCGTTGATGCCCAATTTCTCCTTGAGAACTCCATTTGGGTAGGTGTTTTGAACTGACTGCATGTCGGTGATGTTTGAGGGATGGAAAATAAAAATAAAATGATCCGAGGTTGGCACGGGGTTTTCTGTGCTGCCCCACGGATAGGAAACATCGAATCCCTGCACCTGCGGCGCAAGGTAGGCAATACTGGGGATGGAATAATAGCCCATGTTGGAGTTGCTCATGAAAAATGCCTGCGTACCTTCAGGCTTGGACTTGAACTCATTGGCAAGTTCTTGAGCGACCACATTATTATCCAAGCCAAAATCATCGACTGTGCGCGGGGTATAGACGTTGAAATAGAAATTCAAGTCATCGACCGTGAGCAGTAATGCGGTGGTGATCAGCACAATGGTGAATACCCGCTCCGATCGTTGCCACAGCCTTTGGAATAATTGAGCGGTCTCATCCAGCCCGACCGCAAGTAAAAGAACGCAGGCAGGCGCGGCGGCAACGTATCTTTGAGCTGCCGGTGTTGATTCGCTTAATCCACCAATGAAAATATACATTCCCAGCCAGATGAACAGGAACATGGACCTGCTCTCTTTGGGGCGTGAGATCAGAAACAGCAGCCCAAGGATGAAAAAGCCGGCGTACATCGGGCGGAGCAGGGCGGTCTGCGGACGGTACCAATGTTGCAGTGGAAGATACGTAAATGCCTGAAAGCCTAGCCATAACTGCTTTAGCAGGATCTGCCATGCTGGAAGTTCGGAGATCTGAATTTCGTTTTCCAGCCACGCCCCGAAAATGCTGACCCGATTGAGCGGGGCAAAATATTGTTCGGGGAATCTTGCGTAATACAACCCAAGCGGCAGTACGGTGACGATCATGATCCACGTCATCAGGCTGATGTTGGCGAGCGATCTTTTCAGGTAACCAAATCGGAACAACCCGTTGAGCAGGATTCCCCCGAATACCACTGCCAATAAAATGCGGCTGCTTGGGTAAAAATATTGCGAAAGCCCAAGCCCAAGCCCCGTAAGAATGTATGCCAGGCGACTTTCTTTTTCCCAGGCATACCAGGCTGCGCCGACAGTGATGGAGAAAAAGAGTCCATCCCAAATATTGTTGAGACCGATGCGGCTGAAATGCACATGGAAATGAAAACCGATCATGGCCAGCGCAGCGATCAAACCGGTCCGTTTGCTGAACATGGCGTGTCCGGTCAAATAAACTCCGCCAACGGTCAACGCACCGGCGATGGCAGAAGGGACACGGAGTGCGGCTGTGGTGTTGCCTAAAATTGAAACAGAGGCGGCGGGAATCAGAAAATACAAACCCGGAAAGGAATACCATCCGGCAGAAAATACATTGTTGGCTCGGCCTTCCAGAAAAGCAATGCCGTAAAGCCCGGCGGATGCTTCGTCACCATTAAGAATGATGGGGATGTAGTTGGCTGCGATGCTGCGGACAGGAAGGGCAATGACCGAAAGTCCCAGTGCAATGGCAAACCATTTCCATTTTGACCTGAGGTCGATGTTGACCGCTCCCCAACTTCCCAGTACACACGCACCGATCCCATATAGCCATGAATACCACGCAACAAGCGGACTTGCCATTTTATCGTCAACACCGGCTGCAAAATGCGTGAGGAGAACCAACAGGATCGAAATGGGAAGTAGAACGATCTGCCAGGTTGCAATGTTGAGCCAAAGACTCGGCTTTTTTAATTTGTCATCCAGCCATAAAAAGATCCGTTCGTCCCTGGCGGTAAGGATGCCGCCCAGAAAAATGACGGAACCTGCAACCATCAAAAGAACCGCCACCAATCTTTGCCCAACGGGCAACGCAGATTGCGTTACCTGACTCATATATGCCAGTCCGCCGCCCCCGGCAAGCAAACAGGTTGCAAGATTACGTTGAGAAGAGGTCACTTACTTGATTCCCAGTTCACTGCGTGAAATGACAAGGCGTTGAATTTCGCTGGTGCCTTCATAGATCTCGGTGATCTTTGCATCGCGAAAATATCTCTCCACTGGCAGCTCCTTGCTGTACCCCATTCCGCCGTGGATCTGCACAGCCTGGTGCGTCACGAACATGGCGGTCTCGGAGGCGAATAATTTTGCCATCGAAGCTTCCAGTGAATATCGACCGCCGGACTCTTTTGCTTTGTCTTTGGCGATCGCCGCGTTGTAAATGAGCAGACGGGATGCCTCGATGCGGGTTTTCATGTCGGCGATCTTGAATCCGGTTCCTTGAAATGCGCCGATGGGTTGACCGAACGCTTCTCTCTGCCCTGCGTATTGGCGCGCGGCTTCGTAGGCTGCTTCTGCAATTCCAAGCGCTTGTGTAGCAATGCCGATACGCCCCGCGTCAAGCACGGTCATGGCGATCTTGAAGCCGTCACCCTCTGCGCCGAGTCTATTCTCAACGGGGATGCGGCAATCTTCAAAAGTGAGCTCGCTTGTCGCCGATGCGCGAATGCCAAGCTTGGGTTCTTTCTTGCCGCGCTTCAGCCCGGGGTTTGACCCTTCCACTAAAAATGCGCTGACACCTTTTTGTTTTTTTTCTGGATCGGTCATCATAAAGACCACGAAGTAGTCAGCCACCGGACCGCTGGTGACCCAGGATTTGGAGCCGTTCAAGATGTAGAAGTCACCGTCTCTTGTGGCGCGACTTTTCATGGTGCCTGCATCGGATCCGCTTTGGGGTTCGGTGAGCGAGTATGCGCCGATGGCTTGTCCTGATGCGATGGGAGTTACGAATTTTTTCTTTTGTTCCTCTGTGCCAAACTTCAAGATCCCGTGGCAGTAGAGCGAATTGTTTACCGACATGATCACGCCGTGAGAGGCGTCCACCTTGCAGATCTCTTCAAGGGCAAGCACGTAAGCGAGCGCGTCCATGCCTGCGCCGCCATATTGTTCGGGGACTTCGATCCCCATGAATCCCAATCCGCCCATTTTTTTGATGGTGGCTCGAGGGAATGTTCCGTTCTCATCATGTTCTGCGGCAATGGGAGAGATCTCTTTTTGGGCGAAATCGCGCGCGGCGTCGCGGATCATTTTATGTTCGTCGGAAAGCGGATAGATGGGAAGGTCGCTCACATTGTCCTCCGGAATTTGAGATTTTGGAATTATACCGTGATGTGCACGGGAATGAATCGGGGAGCGAATGCCGATGAAACTTCACCCTGTTGCAGTCCGCTGGACCGAATGTCGTTATCGGCGGTTTTGTATTGACTCATTATTCAAAGTCGGTATAATCCCCAAACTTCGACAAGAGTCATCATAGCGCTGTCCAATTCGGATTTCAAATCAGAGGTTGTTTTCCGAATGGGTGGCGATTTGTTTTCTGATGGCATGTCGTATCGTCCCCATTCAACTCAAAAGGAGAGAGAATGAATAAGTTTTTTAATAAGGTATTAGTTTTGTTCGTGTTTGCCAGCCTGGTGCTTTCTGCCTGCGGCGGTGGAGCTGCAACTGAAGCTCCCGCTGCGGCGACGGAAGCCCCAGAGGCGACCGAGGCTGCCGCTGCGACGGAAGCCCCTGCTGCCACCGAGGCGCCCGCTGCTGCGCAAGGTGAAGGTGAAGTTGCCATTGTTGCCTGGCCGGGTTATATCGAGCGCGGCGCCAACGACCCCGCCTACGACTGGGTTACCGCTTTTGAGGAAGCCACCGGTTGTATGGTGACCGTCAAAGATGCGGCCACCTCGGATGAGATGGTGCAGTTGATCAACGGCGGCGGCTATGATCTTGTGACCGCTTCCGGCGATGCCAGCTTGCGCTTGATCTTCGGCGGCTCGGTTCAGGAAATCGATGTTACCAAGATCCCTTCCTACTCGAACGTAGATGCCCGCTTGCAGGATGCTCCCTGGCATACTGTTGATGGTAAGCACTATGGTGTTTCCTATCAATGGGGTCCGAATGTGTTGATGTACAACACTGAAGTGTTCCCTGAAGCGCCGACTTCATGGAATGTGGTTTTTGAAGAGCAGACCCTTTCTGACGGCGAGTCTAACAAAGGACGCGTTCAGGCTTATTCCGGTCCCATTTACATTGCGGATGCCGCCCTTTATTTGAAGGCTACCCAGCCTGAATTGGGCATCACCGATCCTTACGAATTGACCGAAGAACAGTTCGCTGCTGCGATCGAGCTTCTCACTGCCCAGCGTGAACTCGCCTCCAAGTATTGGGGCGACTATCTCGTTCAGGTGGAAGACTTCAAGACCGAAGG
The DNA here is from genome assembly GCA_017985935.1 of Anaerolineales bacterium. Lineage (GTDB taxonomy): Bacteria > Chloroflexota > Anaerolineae > Anaerolineales > Villigracilaceae > Villigracilis. The sequence goes on from JAGNWT010000003.1 coordinate 88,496, forward strand.
CTTTGTAGCTTCCTCCTCGTGGCCGTTGCAGGTGAACCTGCTTCAGGCTGATGGCGCTCCGATCGCCAGTGTTGTTCCTTCTGAAGGCGCGACCGGCTGGGCAGACACCACCATGATGGCTGCCAACGCTCCTCACCCCACATGCGCCTATCTCTGGCTTGAGCACTCGATCGACGCGAAGGTTCAGGGCGACGTGGCTTCCTGGTTTGGTTCCGCTCCTTCCGTACCCGCCGCTTGTGACGGCGCCAGCGAATTGCTTGGCACCGAAGGCTGCGCTGCCAATGGCTTTGACACCTTCGACCAGATCTACTTCTGGAAGACCCCTGTCGCGGCTTGTGGTGATGGTACTGAAACCTGCGTAACCTACGACCGCTGGACCGAAGAATTTACCAAGATCGTCGGTCAATAACTTTGTAAATAAAAATCCAGCCGCGCCTTGCAAGGCGCGGCTGGAACTTAAAAAATTTCATGGGCAAATCAATGATACAAAATTTTTGTGTCATTGATTTGTTTGCGAAAAGATATTCAACATAATTCGAGGGTATGCGATGAGCGATTCTGCAATTCAATTCAAGAATGTCAGCCGTTATTTTGGAGACGTAAAGGCGGTGGATGACGTTTCGCTTGAGATCAAAAATGGTGAGTTCTTTTCCATGCTGGGACCTTCAGGCTCGGGAAAGACCACCTGCCTGCGGATGATAGCGGGCTTTGATCGCCCCACATCGGGTCAGATATTTTTGTATGGTCAGGATGTGTCGCATCTTCCGCCATACGAACGCTCGGTCAATACGGTGTTTCAGGATTATGCTCTCTTTCCGCATATGACCGTTGGGCAAAATATTGCCTACGGTTTGATGATCAAGCGTGTCGCGAAAGACCAGCAGAAAAAACAAGTGGATGAGATGTTGGATCTCGTTCAATTGACCGGATACGCCGATCGCAAGCCCTCTCAACTTTCCGGCGGGCAGCGACAGCGGGTCGCTCTTGCCCGGGCTTTGGTCAATCACCCCAAAGTTCTTTTGCTCGACGAGCCTCTTGGCGCGCTGGATCTGAAACTCCGCCAGCAGATGCAGGTGGAACTAAAGTCCATCCAGCAGCGGGTGGGAATTACATTCATTTTCGTCACACATGACCAGGAGGAAGCCCTGACCATGAGCGACCGAATCGCGGTCTTTAGTCAGGGAAAGATCGAACAGGTGGGAACTCCCGCTGAAGTATATGAGCACCCCGTCACCACCTTTGTTGCAGGTTTTGTTGGGACTTCCAATCTTGTTTCGGGTGAGATCGCCAGGCGGATCACTGGTTCCGAGTCCCGGTTCTCGATCCGCCCGGAAAAAATTCAACTCGGCTCACCTGATAAACAAGCAGACGCTGACACTTTTTTTGCAGATGGCAAGGTGCGGGATGTGATCTACCTTGGTTTGTACACGCGTTACCTTGTGGAGCTTGATGGCGGCGGGGATCTTGTGGTCGTGGAGCAAAATCTTAATACCACTTCCATGGATGTGATGAAGGTGAAGAATCAAAAAATTCGCCTGTCGTGGAAGAAAGAGCATGTCCGTTACGTGGGAAGTTGATGATGCTGAATCGAATATCCACCTTCTTTTATCTTCGTCCCAAACTGGTGCTGGCGTGGATGCTGCTGCCGCCTTTACTTTGGTTTTTGGTTGTGTATATTGGCGCGTTGTTCACCATGCTGATCAACAGCTTTTTTTATCTGGACGGGTTCACCGGCAAAGTTGTTCAGGAATTTACTTTGAGGACTTACGCCAAACTGCTTGACCCGACCAACTTGCAGATTTTCGGACGCACGACCTTGATGGCTGCGCTGGTAACCATTGCCTGCGTTATCATCGCTTTTCCGCTTGCCTACTATATGGCGCGTTTCGCATCGCCACGTATGAAGACCTTTCTTTATCTCGCTGTGACCCTGCCGCTTTGGTCAAGTTATGTGGTGCGTGTGTACTCGTGGAAGTTGATCCTCGCCAAAGAGGGGATTGTTTCCTGGTTTGCGAGATTGATCCATTTGGATTGGCTACTCGACTGGTACCTGAGTCTGCCTGGGGTAGGCGGTACATCACTTGCCATCTCCGCCACGGGCATTTTTATCGTGTTCGTGTATATCTGGGTTCCATACATGATCCTTCCGATACAGACAGCGCTGGAACGGGTGCCGAGATCCCTGATCGAGGCTTCAGGTGATCTGGGCGCAACCCCGGCGCAGACATTTCGGACCGTGATTTTGCCGCTTTCCTTCCCAGGAGTGGTGGCAGGATCCATTTTTACATTCTCTTTGACTCTCGGTGATTTCATCGTCCCGCAGTTGTTTGGCACTTCAAGTTTTTATATTGGCAAGGCTGTGCTTACTTATCAAGGTACATCGGGCAATATTCCATTGGCGGCTGCTTTTACCATGGGTCCGATCGTCATCATGATCGTTTACCTTTTAATTGCCCGCAAGTTAGGAGCCTTTGATGCCCTCTAATTCAACTCAATCTGGAGAGCGTGCTTCGTGGGTGCTGAAACTTGGTGCTTTGGGCGCGGTCCTGTTTCTTCATATTCCCATGTGGTTGATCTTTTTATATGCGTTCACCACAGAAGAATCAGCGTACACTTTTCCACCCCCGGGTTTGACCCTGAAATGGATTCCGCAGGCACTTGGAACACCTGCCATGCAAGACGCGCTTTTGCTGACCGTGAAGGTGGCTGTGCTGGCTACGATCGCCGCTCTCATACTCGGCACACTGGCTGCCGCGGCAGTTTATCGTTTTGATTTCTTCGGCAGGGAAGCTATTTCGTTCATGCTGGTGCTCCCGCTTGCGCTGCCCGGCATCGTGACGGGAATTGCCATGCGTTCTGCCATTAGCCTTCTGCATATTCCATTTTCGTTCTGGACCATTGTTATCGGTCATGCCACTTTTTGCGTTGTCGTAGTGTACAACAATGTGCTTGCCCGTTTTCGTCGTACCAGCGGCTCAATGGTGGAAGCATCCATGGACCTGGGTGCAAACTCTTTCCAAACTTTTTGGAATATTGTCCTGCCAAATATTTCCACGGCATTGCTGGCAGGCGCGATCCTTGCTTTTTCCCTTTCCTTCGATGAAGTCATCGTTACCACATTTACAGCGGGGAATCAGCAAACCCTGCCGATCTGGATCTTTAGCCAGATGCTCAAGCCCCGCAACCGACCCATCACCAATGTCACTGCCATGTTGGTGATCATCATCACAGCGTTGCCAATTCTCTATGCTCAACGGATCACAGCGGGAACCTCTGATTCTGAGGGCAGTTCAAAATAAACCAAATCCGCAGAGATTCAAGCGGCAGGGATTTCCCCTTGTCGCTTGTTTTTTTGTATAATATATCTCATTATGAAATCACTTATCTGGAAATTCGAATCTGACCTGACTCAACGCCTTCTTGTCTGGAGTTATCTTTCGATTCCCGGCGGACTTTTTCTCTGGCTTACAACCAAGGATTTTGGCCGCGGCTTTGGTATTCAAGCCGTCTTTTGGGGATTGGTGGATATGCTGATCGCCTTGTTCGGCGTAAGGTCTGCAGACCGGCGCATGGCGACAGCCGACCCGCAGCGCGAAGCCGACTTTATCCGCAAAATCTTGTGGATCAATTTTGGTCTCGATATGCTTTATATTCTCGGCGGGGTGTGGATGATCATCTCGTGGCGGCGGGATTTCTGGCAGGGCACAGGCTGGGGAATCGTGTTTCAGGGCGCCTTCCTGTTCTTGTTTGACCTGTATCACGCACTGAACGTCCCTGTGGAGGTGCTGTGACCTTTTCGTATCTTAATCCCAAGTGCGAAGCCCGAGACCATGCTGAAGGTGGTTGCGGAGTCTTTGCTCGTGAGACAGTCTCGCAGGATGAGCTTGTATCTTTGTGGGGCGGGAAGATCGTCCGCAAGGACGAGCTTGACCCAACCATGCCCCGTTTTACCCAGCGAGTTTTGCAAATGGACGAAGACCTTTATTTGCTGACCGCGGAAGAAAAAGAACCGAATGACTGCTTCAATCATTCCTGTTCTCCCAACCTTGGTTTCTTTGGGCAGATCGGCCTGGTTGCTTTACGGGAGATCGCAGCAGGCGAAGAATTGACCTTTGATTACGCCATGTCTGACGGCGGACCTTATGACGAGTTCGAGTGTTTTTGCGGGTCGGCAAATTGCCGAGGCAAGATCACCGGCAATGACTGGAAACTTTCCGCGTTGTGGGAAAAGTACGCGGGTTATTTCTCTCCTTATCTCGCGCGGCGGATCCGATCCCTGCGCACCGGGCAGTAGACCTTTTCGTTGATGAAGTATTTATTGGGTGAGAAGCTCGTCTTCGACGGGAAAGTTGTGGCTGTTACCATCGTCAGCACTTTGCTGTTGATGATCGATCATTACTATACGATCACCGCCTACAAATATTGGGATCGGGTGATCCTGTATTTACTCATCCCGCTCTTGTGGACCATTCTCCTGTTCCGCGACGACCCAAGAGATTATGGCTTCACCTTTGGCGATTGGAAACTAGGGTTGGCTTATACCGGGCTTGGCGTCCTCCTCATGGCTCCGGTAATTTATTTTCTTGGCAGCGGCAATGAAACCATGCAATCTTATTATGCGGGCTATTTGCCCGGTCTGCCGTGGACGACCTTCCTCGACTTGATCGGTTGGGAATTCTTTTTTCGCGGGTGGATCTTATTCGCGTACCTTCGCCGCTTTGGGCATGACGCGCTCTGGCTGCAGGCTGTTCCTTTTGCGATGGCGCACATTGGCAAGCCGGATATTGAAACGCTCTCCACAATCTTTGGCGGATTTGTCTTCGGGTGGGTGGCGTATCGCACGAGGTCATTTTTCTGGCCGTTCGTGATCCATTGGTTCATTGCAACATTTGTGATCCTCGTTGCTGCGGGCATGATATAAATGGGCGAAATGACAGAGCTTCAGATCCGTTATGCATCGGAGGCAGAATCCGCTCAAATTAAAGCGTTGATCGATCTGGTCGGGATCAATCCCACAGGGCTGGATTGGAAGCGCTTTATCGTGGCGGTGAATACGGCTGGGCAGGTGGTTGGCTGCGGGCAGGTCAAGCCGCACGGAGGAGACATCCTCGAACTAGCCTCCATTGCCGTACACCCTGATTTTCGTTCGCAGGGGATCGCCCGCTCCGTGATCGAAATGCTCCTGCGGGAAAATCCCAGACCGTTGTATCTGATGTGCATGGCTCATAATGGACCGATCTATGAAAAATTCGGTTTTCGCGTGCTGGGAACTGACGGGCTGCCGCGTTACTTTGCGCGGATCAAAAAACTGTTCAACCTTGCTGATGTTTTCAGAAAGACCGGCGAAGAATTACTAGTAATGAAGTTGGAGTAAAATTATCCGTATGAAGAACGCACTGTACGTTTTACTTGGAGTCATGGCAGGTTTTGTACTGGCGGGCGTGTTGATGTTCGTTTCCCGTGCCCCGGCAGGCGAGCCGATCACACTTTTACCCGCCCCTACAAAAGCGCCGGTGGTGGTTCATGTCATTGGTGCGGTTCCGCGCCCGGGGCTGTATGAGTTTGCCGAAGGTGCCCGCGTTCAGGATGCGATCGATGCTGCCGGCGGACTCCTTGCTGATGCGGATGTTAAGACGGTCAACCTCGCCCTGTTATTGGAGGATGGTCAGCAATTGGATATTCCTTTTGTGGCGGGTTTTGTCCCGGCGACCCAAAGCAGCACCGTGGACCTGCCTTCTTCCACACCGATCCCAACCACCGACCCGAACCTTGACCTTGTGAACATCAATTCCGCCACCCTCGAAGAGTTGGATGGGCTGCCCGGCATTGGTCCAACCACAGCGCAGAAGATCATAGACTATCGCAACGAGAACGGACCCTTTCCTACCATTGAGTCCATCATGAACGTTTCAGGGATCGGCATCACCACCTTTGATGGCATGAAAGACCTGATCACGGTGGAATGATGCCAGCCTTCGATCATTTCGCGGCGATCGCATCGATCTACGCCCGGGTTACCTATTCCAAATCACATATCATGCGTGAAGTTGCGTCCCTGCCTGTGCGGGGACGTTTGCTTGATGTGGGCGGCGGCACGGGAAGAGTTTCCTCCGCCATTCGCGACCTTGTGGATGAAGTGGTCATTGCCGATGTATCTTTTGGCATGCTGGATAAAGCCGATCGTTCCACGCTCAAACCTGTGTGCGGCGGTTCTGAATCATTACCCTTCGCGGATAATTTCTTCGAGCGTGTCATCATGGTGGATGCGTTGCATCATGTCATTAACCATACCGACAGCGCGCGGGAAATGCTTCGTGTGTTAAAACCCGGCGGCGTTCTGGTGATCGAGGAACCAGATATCCGTACTTTTGGGGTGAAGTTGATCGCCCTTGCGGAAAAACTCCTGTTGATGCGTAGTCACTTCCTTGCCCCGGATGAGATCGTGAAGTTGTTCGCAGAAGGGGAAAAGTCCATCCGTGCTGAAGATGGCACTGCCTGGGTGATCATCAAGAAATGAGTGTCTACTAAAAAAGGCAGGTCGTGGAATTTCCACGACCTGCCTTTTTTAGTTACTCGCTTGCAAGTACATGCCTTGCAATGACCAATCTTTGAATTTCACTTGTCCCTTCACCGATGGTCATCAAGCGTGCGTCACGATACATTCTTTCCACGTTGTACTCGCGGCTGTAACCGTTCCCGCCGTGGATCTGGATCGAGTCGTAGCACACCCGCTCTGCCATTTCGGTGG
>JAGNWT010000053.1 GCA_017985935.1 Anaerolineales bacterium
TGGTCGCGTCGTCGATTGACCCAGCCCGCAAGCGTTACTGTCTGCCCGGCATGACCGGCTCGTAATTCTCCACATAGATGAGTTCTGTACATATTTCGCCTCCGAAAATGTTGTAACCACGCAAGCCCATTCTTTTTTCGCGCCTTGTGGTTAATGATTTATATAAAATAAATCGCCCTTCGCGTTCGCGTCGGGCGATTGGTTTTGACTTATGTTATCTGTCAACCTGCAAAGCTTCGCCCAACGACTCCAAGATCGTCATTATCGTTATTATTATTGTTATTGGCGAAGAACTTTTTGGTCAACATTGTGCCGGCATTATAGCACAAAGTTATTCCATTCCGGTTCCAAAATCCGTACTTCGAGGGAGAGGGATTCTGAGTAGGACAAATGTGGGATATTGATTCGCACTCCATGAAAGGTGACTGCAAGGTTTGCAAGGTCGCTCTGCTTGCATCTTCGCTTGGTGATGCTGTATATTTATTTTATCAATTCCATTTTTGTTATTAAAAGGAGAATATACAATGACCTACCGCCTGATGTTTACCATCAATGCCATTTTTTTGGCTGTATTTGGAGCGTTGTTCCTGATCGCACCTGAGCTTACCCTCAATCAATTCCGATCCGATATCTATGTGGCCACTTTGTTCATGGCTCGTTTCTTTGGAAGCGCTCTGATCTTGTGTGCGCTATTCCTGTGGATGTTGAAGGACGCGATCAATACGAAGATGCAAAAGTTCGTTGGTTATGTTCTGCTGGCTTATTCTGTCATTGGGTTTGCCGCGACCATCATGGGCATGACCAGCAGCGCCGTCGGTGTGATTCGTGCCAACGGCTGGGTCTTGCTTGTCGTCTTTGGTGTGTTCACTCTCACTTATGCATACGCTCTGTTCCTGCAGCCCAAGTCTGCGTCTGAGGGCAAATCACACGCGCCTCGCAAAGTAAAGGACGTTCCCTCCGCCAATAGCGGATAATCATTCGATATTTTGTTGATCTCAAAAAGACCAGGGCAAGCAGGCTCTGGTCTTTTTGTTGCGTGGCTTGCATTTCGCTGAATATTCGTGTAAAAGTAGGCCGATCATGAAATTCAGAAAAAATCTCTTTCTTCCTTTTATCGGTCTGTGGATGCTGGTTTCTGCTTGCGGATCACCATCCCAGCCTTTGCAGCCGACCCTGACCCTGAGCGCGCCTACGCCCACGGCAACCTCCGCGCCTATTCCAACACAGACCGCAACCCAAATTATTCCCACCATCCCGCCGGCGGAGTATCCGGACTGGGTGGGTGAATTTTCCGATCCAATTCTTGCTGCGGTTGATACGCGGAAACCCGATTATCAAGACGAGTTCAAATCCATCAATCGCGGTTGGTTTTACTTTGTTCCCGGCAGTCTCAAGAATCCACATTATGCAGATACCGAACAGGAGACATTGCAGGTAAAGCTTCCTGCAAAGAACGAGAACAAAGATACCTGGGTCTATAACCCTTTGCTGAATCGCAAGAACTTTGTCATGACCTTCGATTTTCAATTCGAAGCGACCCAGCCTGAAGATACTGTGCGCTTTCAATTTGACCAGACCAAAACCCAGAGCATCGCGTTCGACCTTTCAAAAGATCTGACTTGGACCCTGCATTACGGCGAGCGCTCTGACTGGCAATCCATTTCAGGTGCTTATGAATATTTCCCGCCTGAAAAGATTTCTGTGTTGTTCATTATTTCTGGAACAGATTGCGCGGTTTACCTCAAAGATGCCCCGCTGACATATTTGAAAAATTGCCGGGCGGCACCTGCTGTGCGCTCGGTGCCGTGGGCGGTGACCTTCCACATCCTTGCGCAGCCGGGACATACAGCCGCGTTTGTGATCGATAATCTCAAGTTGTGGGATCTTGATCAGATCCCTGGGTTGACTCAAAAATAATAAATAAAAGAGAGCCTCAGAGGCTCTCTTTTATTTGGGCGGTTATTAGGACCCCGGTCTGCGCCTTGCCATGAGCGAAAGCTCCTGAAGCAGGGGCTGCAATTCTTCCGGGGCGGTCGAGTCGCTGGTCTTTATGGTATGTGAAATGGTCTTTGATTCGACAGTGATCGTGTAAAAGAATCCGTCTGGGGTGGATTGGGCGGCGGGATTCTCTGGCAGAGAGAAAAAATTTGACTCGTCCAGCAGCGTGCGTAAGGTCAGGGCTTGACCCGCAGGCAATTCATTCAGATCGATCTTGAGATTGGACTTCAACCCCATCAGTCCGCCGGTGCGCTCGAATAAGATCCGCATCATTTCTCCGCGCGTATCTTGAATCCAAAAGCGCCCATGACGGTGCTCAGACATCCGCTGGGGGTGGCGGGGGTGCTGCTGCCTGTTGTGGCAATGCCGACTTCGGACCAGCCTTTTTTCACAGCTTGCTGTTCAAGGCTGTTGTTGCCGTAAAGTTCGCCCGCCGCCGCGTAGGTCAGGTCGCAGGCTTGTTGGAAGGTGGCGCGGTCCAGTAGTTTTTCAGTCAGGGTCTTGTACCAGATGCGGCCGGCTTTTTCCCAGGCGTTGCCGCCAAGCTCAATGGCAGTGACATAGAAGGCATGGTTGGGGATGCCCGAGTTGATGTGTACCCCGCCATTATCTTCCACGGTGCGGACGTAGTCTTTCATGTGTGCGGGTTGGGGGTCTTTGCCGAGAACGGAGTCGTTGTAGGCGGTGCCGGGCGCTTTCATGGATCGGATGCCAATGCCGATGACGTTGGAAGTGAACAACCCTTCACCGATGACCCAGTCTGCCTCGGCGGCGGTCTGCTTTCGTTGATATTGCTTGACCAGCGAGCCAAACACATCTGACATGGACTCGTTCAATGCGCCCGATTGATCCCAGTAGGCAAGGTTGGCTTCGAATTGGGTCACGCCGTGCGTGAGCTCATGCCCGATGATATCGAGGGCAATGGTGAAGCGGTTGAACAAACGATCGGCGGGAGACAGGTCTTCATCGCCATCGCCATAGACCATTTGCTTGCCATCCCAAAAGGCGTTGTCGTATCCTTTCTGGTAGTGGACAGTGGAGTCAAGTTTCATTCCGTTGTTATTTACAGAGTTTCTGCCGTAGATGTCTGAAAACAGGTCGTAAGTCACGCCGCAGCCGTCGTAGGCTTCGTTGACAGCGACATCTGCCGAGGCGGGGTCGCCTTCTCCGCGCGCAAGTGTCCCGGGCAGGGAGGTGCCGTTCTTTGCATCATAAACGGAACGCTGTTTTGCCCCTGTTTGGGCGGCGGTTGCGAGGTTGGGCATCGACCGCATGGCTCGTCTTTGTCCGCGCATTTGCTCGGATGTGATCAGTGTACGCAGCGCCAGATCGCGCTGGATGGTTGTGCCGTTACGGACGATCTCTTGAAGCATGTGTGGGGGTGTGATGCAGAAGACCGAGTGATGAGTATGCATGGTTTTCTCCTTAATAAAATGGTCCGGTAAAACTTTCCTCATAAGTATACGACTCAAAATTTGATTTTCAATCGCCAATTTGTCCTGCCAAGCTGCTTTGAAAATAATAACCTGCTGTTAACAATGATCCCGCTGAAGTTAATATAATTGCCTTACATAACTCAACAAAAGGTGAAAAAATGGAACTGAGAAACAGCGAAATAGAGAACGGGATCCAGGTGCTTGCGCTGAGCGGAAGACTGGACATGATCGGCGCAGGTGAGATCGAAACGAAGTTCGCAGGTTATTGCTCTGGAGACCGTGTTCGGATGATCGTGGACCTAAGCGGGGTCGAATTCCTTGCATCCATTGGTATTCGCTTGTTAACGCTGAACGCCAAATCAATTGCCAATCGCGGCGGGCGGATGGTCCTGTTGAATCCCCGACCCGATGTGCGAGACGTTCTTGAGCTGACGGGCATTCCCGCCATCATCCCGATCTATGACAATCTGGAATCGGCAGAAGCGGTGATCTTGAAATAACGATTGAATCGGATAGATCAAAACGGTCTCGATGAATTTTCATCGAGACCGTTTATTATTTTTGCCCTTCCCGCCAGCCTGATAATTCTTGAAACGCCAGGCTTGGAGTTGCATCGCCCTGCCGCCCTGTATTCCATGTCATGATCAGATCTTTTTTGGCACGGGTAATGCCCACATACAACAAGCGCAGACGTTCTTTCACATAATCCAGCCGCGAGCGCAGGGTTGCAGTGCCTTCTTCATACCCTTCGTACTCGCTTGTGGATTCAAGCGCAGACAATTGCGCCAGCGCTTCTGCTTCCAAATTCAATCCCTGTCGAACGAACCACTTCTCCGAAATAAAACGGTCGTTCGGTTCGTTCGAAGGGAAGTCATAATTATTGACCGACATCAAATACACGCGATCCCATTCCAATCCCTTGGCTTTGTGCATGGTCGTGACGGTGACCTTGCCGCGATGGCGCTCAGGGTCAAACCCTGAATCGTCCGACGAAAAACCGATGAAGCGCCTTTCGTTCTTGGCGATGACTGCCAGCTCCGTGGTCAACTCGGGCAGCCTCCATTCGTTGTGGTCATCGGCAGCCTTGCGTAAAACCAGCGCAAGTTTGTGCGCCAGCGCAAGGTCAGAGGACAGGCTGAAAACATCCTGCGCCAGGGTCAGCACCAATTGATCGATCGGAAGCGTTACCGCTTTTAGCCATCGTTGAACGGCGACTCGGAATTCCATCAACTCTTCGATGACATGCAGCGGCTCAGACTCGCTCACGCCTGCCAGCCAGTCACCAGATTGGTTCGGCGCGATAAAGTTTTCCACTTCGCCCACCCTCCGAAGCAGATCTCCCGCCTCTTTGACCAATTGCATCCGCTCCACATCTTCACGCCAGTCACGGCGAAAGACTTCGTAGGCTCGTGAAAGTTTGCGTGATGACGAAGGGTCTGCCAGATACGAGAGCAAATAATTGAGAGACCCGGCCGCCGCCCGTGTACTGGCTGTGGATGAGATCAACTCGATTGCTTCCACGCCGCGCTTCCGCAAGGACTCCACCACCTCAATGCCGCGTTGATTGCGCGGAACAAGCACCGCGATGGTCGGCTGTTCTTCAATGGGTGTGCCAGCGAAGGTGTCGAGATGGTTCTTGATCGATTTCGTCACTGCTTCCAATTCATCTTCGGGGGTGAATTTTCTGTTGATGAATTTCACTCCTTCAGGATCGGCAGGCGGGTTGACAGGCTCATACCCCGCAGGGACAGGCTCAATGTGGGGGAGGGATAATGCCGGGCGGACGTTCGGGTCGGGGTGGGCATTCATCACCCAATCAATGAGGTGATTCGCGAGTTTGATGACCTCAGGTTGAGATCTTCCAGACTCTGGCATGTCTGCATTTTGGTTGCTGCGGATGAATTCGCGCAGGAGTTCGGGGTCTGCTGTGGTGAACGTTTCGAAGATAGCCTGGTTGGGGTCGCCCACGCGCACCCAGTTCCCATCGGTGCCGCTCATCAGCCCGAGGATCTTTTGCTGGGTGCTGCTTGAGTCTTGCGCTTCGTCTTCCAGAATGAACGGGTAACGATAACGCAGGCGTTCGAGATATTCTTCGTCGTTCTGGAGCAAGGTCAATGCCAACCGGATGAGATCGTCAAAGTCCACGGCGCCGCGATAGGCGAGGGCGCGTTGATAGTCGGCGTAAATGCTCCAGCCAAGTTCAGCGAGTGGCAGCGGGGCGAAGGATGCGTCTAGTTTGGCTCGCAGGCTTTCGGGAGTTAAGAGCCGGTCTTTCGCCGAGCGGATGAATGCGTTCGCGAGGGAATCCACAAGGTTGGGTAATTGTTGACGCTTCACCCAATCCAGCTTGGAGCTTTCGAGGGTCGGGTCGAGGTAGTCGTCCAGCGAGTTGGATGCCAGCCATGCGTTGACCGCTTCGCGCCGAATGAAGTCTGCTTCGCGTTCGTCGATAATGCTGAACTGATTTTCAAGCCCCACGCTGGCCGGTTTCTCGCGGACAATATCATGCGCCAACCCGTGCAGGGTGCGTACCCGATATTTATAAAGCGCCTGCAGCGGATTTTCAAAGAAGCGTTTTATGCGCGCTTCAAAATTATCCACCGCTGAGTTAACGAGGGTGACGATGAGCACTTCCTGATCGCTCTGAAGCCCGCCGCTGTGAATGATCTGTGCCGCCAGCGCCGAGAGGATGTGCGTTTTGCCCGCGCCGGGCACTGCTGCAATGCCTAGCCGCCCGCCGCTGTAGCGGAGGATATTTTGTTGGGAAGGGCGGGGAATGAAGGTATGAGGCATTGTTTTTTTATGTGTTCAGGGTTATTCCGATTGGATCTGAATCACTTTTTGGAAAGCGCGGAGTAATGTGCCGCGTTGCTCGAAACCTGTTTCGCTCAGGTCTGCGAGCGCAAGGATCAGTCTTGCTCTGCAGCGGCTGAGCAAGCCGCTGATCAGGCGGGCGAGAGACTCTGTCTCTGCGTTCACTTCGTCGGTGTCGGTCCAGATGCGTCCTGCTTCCCAATGGCGCGAGAGCACGTAGGGTTGGGTGAGCGGCTGGGAGAGGCGTTGCACCCATCCGCTCGAGCCTGGGTCCAGCCAGAACTGCACAGCAGCGGGACGGTTCATCATTAAAAAAGTGTGAGCAGGTGAGATCAATACGGTGTCCATGTTTTCGGTGCGCCAGGATTCCAGGTATTGAGCCGCGATCACCCCGTCTTCCAGCATGGCAATGTACTCTCTGCCAAGGTCGAACCCATCCGCGGAATGCGAGGCTTCCATCGCGTAACGAAACTTTCTGACCGATTCGATCAGACTGGCGGCCACGCGCACCGCATCCACATTGTGGTGAAAGCCATGCTCGGGCTGTGAAAGAACCTCGCCGAAAAATTTCCTCAAAAAGAAGTCGAACGGTTGAGGAGCTGTTTCGCGATATTCGATAAGCCAGTTGCGCAAGTTGGCGTATCTTTCTCCAAGCAGGTATGTGATGCGCTCTTGCATTTCGGGTTTGATCTGGTCGAACGGGGCAAGTTGAAGGTCACGTTGACGATAGACGATCTCTGTCAATAATTGCGCGCGGACCAGATCCGTATCAAGGGCGAACATCAAAGCGTGAGCCACATCAAATTTTGCGGGGGCAACTTTCCAATGCGGGTGAGCCAACGCCGACAGCGTGAGCAGAGTTTTGCTGGCGGGCTCGTCGCGCAGAGACCGTGAAGGCCGGTGTGACCGCCACGGGATTCCGGCGGCTTCCAGCCGGTGAGTGATGGAGAAGCGCAGCGCATCTGAAAGATATGGCGCAAGCACCACGATCTCAGAAGCAGGGACGCCCTCTTCAAGTAATGCGCCTATCCTTGCGGTCACCTCATCCAGCATTTCAGGATAATAATGCTTGAGGATGAATTCCATCGGCACGTTCGGACTCGTAACCTCAGCCTGTTGATTTGAGACTGCCGAAACCAGCAGGTTCGAGAGTTGGATGATATCTCCAGAGCTGACAAAACTTTCTGTGAACTCGATCTGTTCATCGCACAACCCGCTCAAAGCCTGACCGGTAGCCGGGTCGCCTCCGAGGAAGTAGCGATACCCCGCTTCATTGTCGTAGATCAACAAGGCCGAGTCGAAGTCTGCAAACCAGTCACCGACAATGTCGTGCGAACGCGGACCGTCTTCTTCTACATTGTCATAGATGAGGTGCCGGTAGGTCCGCTTGAGGTGGTTTTGCACCGGCTCTTGCGGCCACAAAATGTTCGAGAATATTTCAAGCTGTAGCGAAAAATCAAGCAGGTTGTGCTCGAGACAGTAATCGCGGAATAAGTTTGCGCAGTCTTGGGCATCCTGATAGATACGGCGCTGCACCGGGTCGCCAAACCAGGCTTCGTCCATGCGTGAGCCGATCTCGGTGTGCGGGAATCCCACCACTGCAGATTTGTTCAAATTATCCAGGATCTGTGAGTACAACCGGTTGCGGTCAATGGTCAATGATTGAAAGTATCCCTGCTCAAGAAGCGGGCGTACCAAAAATGCCATGTAATATTGTGCGGTTTCAAGTGTAAGAAAGACGGGAGGCTGATCGGGGTTTTTGAATCCCGCTGCTTCCGCTGCCAACGGCCAGAATAGATCGCACATGCGCTGTGCAAGTCCGCCAATGGTAGCGGAGGTTACTTCGCCGCCGGCCAGGCGTTCCGGGCTGTAGAGTAAATCAAGGTACGGCTCTTGCATGGTCCGCTGCGGGGTAAGCATGAGGATCGAGCCTGCCGGGACGCCCTGCGCGAGCAGGTAACGCATCCGCTCCACGCCGACGGTGGTTTTGCCAGTGCCCGCCCGCCCGGAGACGAAGAGGCGCAGGTCAAGGGGAGATTCAACTACCTGACGTTGAAGCTGGCTGAGGTTATCTCTGAGCGAGAAACTGGTCATGGTTGAAGGGTACAGGAGTGCGGGACTTTTGTCAACCGATTGAGCTTGAAGATTCGATATGCTATACTCTTGCAAATTTTTTTCTCAGGAGAAGAGTATGAAGGCGAAGCCCATTTTCAGAATTCTGTTGGCGCTGTCTGTCTTATCCATCTTCATGGCTGCGTTCGTTCCTTTCAGTGTTGAGCCGGCTGTGCAAGGCGCGAATGCAAATCAAACGCAATCTGGACCTGATGTGTATTTGCTGAATATTATCGTGCTCAATATCTCTGATATTGACCTGAACGCGGGCACCTACGGCGTGGATATGTTCATCAGCCTGGTCTGTGAAAAAGCTCCGTGCAAGAATGAACCGAACTGGGACATTATGAATGCCACGGAAGATATTGAGCCGGTGGATCAAGGGACTTCGATCCCGTTCGAGTCTTATGATTATCGCCTTAAGACCACATTGATCGGCAAGGTGGATTACACTTTTTATCCCTTTGATTACCTGTATATCGAGATCTTCCTCGAAGATAAAAAACTTGGCAGTAACGAGATCCTTTACAAACTGTCGTCCCTGACCGTTGACAAAGCCTTGTTCAATCCTTCGGGGTGGTATTACCGTCCGCAACAGAACGGATCGGAAGTGACCGAGGTGAGCTACTCCACTGACCCGGTCAAATACGCCCGGGCCGATATCTGGATGTTCCTGGAGCGTGACCGTTTTGGTGCGTTTATGAAAACGATATTCGCGGCATTGGTCATTGTTTTGGTTGGGATGCTTTCCTACCTTTTGCGGGTGGAAGACGCCAAGGAGCGCCTCGCGTTGACATCTTCCACTTTGGTCGCGATCGTGCTGTATCACATCTCTCTGGTGGCTGGTGTGCCCGCCACGGGGTATCTCACCTTTGTTGATAAGTTCATGGTGGCTACTTATGTGGTGATCTTTATGTCACTGGTGGTCTCAGTCTGGCTGATGGTTCTCTTGGATGGAGACCGCAGGGCATTGGCAGACAAGATCCATTTGAATACGCGATGGACCGTTCCGCTTTTGTGGGTACTTTTGATGATGTATGTCTTTGTCTTTGAGTTGATCCTGCCGTACCAAAAATTGTTGGCGGCTGGTGGTGGGGCGTAGGTAAAAAGAGAGGCGGTCTATTGACCGCCTCTCTTTTTTAGTTCAGGTTTTTGTTGAAGAAATTCTTCACCCTATCCCATGCATCTTTTGATGCTTCGGGAATGTACACGCTGGGGTCACTGTCACGGAAGAAGGCGTGCCCCGAGTTTGGGTACATGATGACTTCGTGCTCCACGCCAACCTCATCGAGGAGCTGGTCAAATTGCTCAACAGTTCCGGCAGGGATGGAGACATCCGCGTCGCCGAAGAGTCCCAGCACCGGGGCTTTTAGATTCGTCCGCAATTGATCGAAGATGGTCTGCATCCCGCCGCCATAGAAAGTGCAAACGGCATCCACGGGGCGGCTGGTGCTTAAGGTGAGAGACATGCGCCCTCCAAAACAAAACCCGACACTGCCGATCTTGCCATTGCATTCAGGGTGAGCTTTGAGAGCATCGAAGAGAGATTGCAGGTCAAGGTAGGCGTTGGGTCCGTATTTTTGGACAAGCTTCATGGCTGTCTCGCCGTCGCCAAGTTGCGCGAGCTCACCGTGATACAAGTCTGGTGCGAAGGCGAGATAGCCCTCCTGCGCGAAGCGGTCTGCAATGGACTTGGTCTGGTCGTCCAGTCCCCACCACTCCTGGATCACGATCAAGGCGGGGAAGGGTCCGTTGCCGGCGGGTCTCGCCAGGTGCCCTTTTACATTTCCGAGCTGGGTCAAATTACTCATAAGGTACTCTCCTCTTAGATAATGTTTTTCCTAGCATATACGAGTTAAATGTGCTTGTCAATGAGGTTGTTTTTGCAGGTGACTTATTGTATAGTTGTCGAAAAATTTTACCAAGGAGATTCTCATGCCCGCACCGATCAAAGCAACAGGTAAGGCCAGCATCACACCTGCCGGCGTAAGCGCAGGTTCCATCGTTAAATTTTCCGATCAGTTGACCCAGTCCATTACTGATGTGGCGAAGATCATCGAGCAGCACAAGGGAATGATCGACTCGATCCAGGAGATCGCCCTTGAGCTGACCACGTCCATTGGCACGCTGCACACGCTCACGGTCAAGTATGCCCGCACCGCGAATCAGATCCTGGATGTGCTGCTTCCCATCCTCAAGAATCTGCCCATCATCCCCAAAAATGTGATGCAGATGCTGATCACCCTTGAAGCCACCACCCAAAAGATCATCGACAATGAAGTTTCCACCTCCAAGACCATCACAGATGTGCAATCCGGCTTGCGTACAGGTGACGTGAACAAGATCAAGGGGCACGCGGGGCAGCTCCAGAATGTGACGCGGACCCTCACATCCATGCTGCCGAAGTAGGGGACCGCGCGTCTGACCCGACCGTGAGCCGGATATCTTCCCCTTGGGAGTTTCCGTCCCTTCAATATATCGAATCTTTGATGAGAAATTGGGTCAAAAAATCGTTGACAGGGCATGCGCCCCGCATGTATAATACCGTCCGCTAAATTAACCCAGCTTCCCCGCAAGTCGGCGTAGAGTGTAAGTTCTCCGCAGGGTTCGCGGCGAAGTGATGACTGGAGAAAATAATGAGAATTGCTATTGTTGAAAGCGGCGGCAAGCAGTATCGCGCCGTCGAAGGCTCCATGATCGATGTGGATCGCCTTGCCCATGAAGTCGGCAAGAAATTTGACTTTGATCGCGTTCTGCTCATGGCAGATGATGACAATGTCATGGTCGGCACTCCCACAGTGAGCGGCATTACCGTATCTGCCACCGTGGTGGACCACGTAAAAGGCCCCAAGGTTACCTCTTTCAAATATCGCCCCAAGAAACGCATCCGCGTGAAGGGTGGTCATCGCCACTTCTACACCCGTTTGATGATCGATTTCATTGGCAAGCCCGGTGAAGAGCGCAAGGTTGAGGCCAAGAAGGAAGTTGTCGCCAAGGTTGAATCCACTGAGGCGGTTGAAGAGCCTAAGGCTGCGAAGAAGGCTTCGAAGCCCAAGAAGACTGAAAAGAAGTAGAGGTAGAAATGGCACATAAAACAGGTGGCGGATCAACCCGCAACGGTCGCGACAGCAACTCACAGCGTTTGGGTGTGAAGCGTTTCGCCGGTCAATTTGTTCTTTCAGGCAACATCTTGGTCCGCCAGCGCGGAACTAAGATCAAGCCCGGGCTTAACGTCCTGGTTGGCAAGGATGATACCCTGTTCGCGATCGCGGACGGTGTCGTCATGTTCGACGTAGTTCGTGGACGAAAACGCGTCAACATCATCCCCGCAGAGGTGGAGTAACATGCAAGCTGAAATTCATCCCGTAATCTATGATGCGAAGGTCACTTGCGCTTCTTGCGGTACGACGTGGGTCACCACTTCAACCCGTAAGGAATTGCGCATTGACGTTTGCTCCAATTGCCATCCTTTCTACACCGGCGAATCTGCCAAGATCCTTGATGTGGAAGGTCAGGTTGACCGCTTCTACAAGAAGCTCTCTGCCCGCCAGACCTATGTGGAACAGCAGAAGACCAAGGAAGAGTCCTTGAACTCTCCCGAGCGTTCCATTGACGATCTTGAACTGACTCCCCGCGCAACTGATGCCCTCAAGAAGGCTGGCGTTTTGAACATCGGCCAGATGCTTGCCAAGCTCGGCGAAGGCAATGCGGCTGTGCTTGAGATCGCAGGCTTTGGTCAATCTGCTTTGACCGCTGCCAAGAAGAAACTGCGCCTGTTGGGATACGAAGTCCCCGAGGTTCAGGATCCTCCCAAGCCCGCCAAGGCTCCGAAGGCTGCTCCGACCGAATCCGCTGAGGATGCACCGGCTGAAGCAGGCGAGTAATACCACTCTCTGACTTCTTTGTCAGGGTGAGATTTCTCAGGTAAACTAGACAGGCAGATGCGCAAGCGTCTGCCTGTTTTCATAATCCCAAAACAACCCTTTCCAGTTGAGGGAGAGGGGGAGAGTTGACGAATGAAACATACGCACGGTTCCATTGAAGTGGTTTGCGGTTCCATGTTCAGCGGTAAGACCGACGAGCTTATCCGCCGTCTTGTACGCGCAACCATCGCAAAGCAAAAAGTGCAGGTCTTCAAACCCGCCATTGACATCCGCTACGCTGTGGAAAAGGTGGCTTCTCACACAGGTTCGACCTTTGATGCGATCCCCGTGGAAGCATCTGCCGAGATCCGTAATAGATTGGACGGCGATACCACGGTGGTGGGCATTGATGAAGCTCAATTTTTCGATGGGGAAGTGGTGAGCATTGCTCGCGAGCTGGCTTCACGCGGCGTGCGTGTCATCGTTGCTGGACTCGATACTGATTTTCGCGGCGAGCCGTTTGGTCCCATGCCCGTTCTCATGTCTGAGGCGGAAGATGTTTCCAAACTGCATGCGATCTGCATGGTTTGCGGAGAGAATGCATCCCGCACACAGCGGCTTGTTAATGGCAGCCCTGCCCGTTATGACGACCCTGTAGTGATCGTTGGCGCATCTGAAATGTACGAAGCGCGCTGCAGGCTTCATCACGAAGTCCCGCGTTAGTGGGGAATCATCCGCAATAAAAACAAGGAGATGCTCAAATGCAAAACTACAAAGATGTGCTCGCTGAAATTCTCATTGATGAAAAAAGCCTTCAAGCGCGTGTGAAGGAATTGGGTGAACAGATCAGCGCGGACTATCCCAACGGTGACCTGCTCCTCATCTGCATTCTGCGTGGAGGCGTACCCTTCATGGTAGATCTCAGCCGCAACATCTCCTCGCCTCATATGGTGGATTTTATGGCGGTCTCTTCATATGGCGTTGGCAGACGGGAATCAAGCGGCTCCGCCCGCCTCACTCTGGACCTGCAAACAGACATCCGCGACAAGAATGTTCTGCTCGTGGAAGACATCGTCGATAGCGGGCATACCATTGCCGCGGTTCTAAGTATGCTCGAAACACGTCAGCCCAAATCGCTCAAGGTCTGCACCCTGCTCGATAAACCCGAACGGCGTGAAGCGCACGTTCCCATTCATTACCTTGGCTTTAGCATCCCCAATAAGTTCGTTTTCGGTTATGGACTGGACCTCGATGAATACCACCGTAACCTGCCCTTTGTCGGCGTAGTCGACTTGGAGAAATACCACCCTTCCGCCTGATCCCGTCGAACGGATACAACAATGAGTGATGACCAGCATCATTCTCCCTATGCAGGCCGTTGGGTGGCTCTCGTAAACGGACGGGTCGTGGCGCAAGGCGGAACGCCAGAACAAGCCTTACGCGCATCACAACACAGCCGATACAAAGAAAAACCAGAGATCAAATTTATGCCTGCATTCTTCAACCTTCACCCTTTAGTTAAAAAGATCGTGGATGTACTGCCTGCCGACCAGGATATTTACCTCGTCGGCGGAGCAGTGCGTGACCTTTTACTTTCGCGGGTCTCACCGGACCTGGACTTTGCCCTGCCTGCGAACGGCATTTCCATCGCTCGAAAAGTTGCCAATGCCCTCGGCGCAGACTTTCTCCCACTCGATGAAGAGAGAGACACCGGACGGGTCGTCTTGACGCAGGAAAATGGTTCGCGCATCTTCCTGGACTTTGCCGTTTATCGCGGAGCCACGCTCGAGGACGACCTTCGCGCCCGTGATTTCACCATCAATGCCATTGCCTTTAATCTGCGCGATGAAACCATCATCGACCCCTTGAGTGGCGGCATGGATGTGCGCTCCAAACTGATCCGTGCCGCCTCGCAAACCGCCCTGACCGACGACCCTGTCCGCATTTTACGCGCCGTCCGTCAAGCCGCCGCGTTGGAATTTAGTATTGACAAGAACACACGCGAATTGATGAAGCAGGCAGCCGATCAACTTGGGCGCGTCTCTGCTGAACGATTGCGGGATGAAGTTTTCAAGATGCTTCAAGGACCCAAGCCGCATGCTTCCATGCGCGCCCTTGAAATGCTCGGCGTGCTTCCTCACCTCATGCCAGAGTTGTCTGCCATGAAAGGCGTGGAGCAATCCGAGCCCCATGTCTATGACGTCTGGACTCACACTCTCGCTGTGCTCGATCATCTCGATCAGGTCATTCGCGCCTTGCGGGTTGGTTACGATGCCGAGAAAACGAATGATATGTTCACCGGCTTGCTTGGCTTGCAATTGGGACGCTACCGTGAGCAGATCGCCAAACACTTCGCCGAGCCGCTCAATGTGGATCGTTCCTTGCGTGCTCTGCTTTTCTTTGCCGCACTTTATCACGACGTTTGCAAGCCGGAAACCAAGACCGTGGAAGACTCCGGCCGCATCCGTTTTTTTAACCATGATGTCCGAGGCGCAGAGATCGCAGCCGAGCGGGCGCGCGCCTTCAACCTGAGCAACGGCGAGGTCGACCGCCTGCGAGTCATCATCCGCAATCACATGCGCATCCATTCCTTTGCCGACCGCCTCATCGAAGATGAGCAAAAGCCTTCGCGCAAAGCCATCTACCGTTTTTTTCGAGACAGTAATGCGGCTGGGTTGGAACTCATCCTGCTCGGTCTTGCTGACCTGCGTGCCACCCGTGCTCACTCGCTCACCATCGAAACCTGGACAGCCTACCTCGATGTTGCGCGGACCCTGCTTGAGAATTATTGGGAGCGCCCGCAAGAGGTCGTCGCCCCGCCGCGTCTATTGGATGGGAACGATTTGATAAAAGCGCTGGCTCTCAAACCTGGTCCCGTGATCGGGCAGGTCCTTGAAGCCATTCGCGAGGAGCAGGCGGCAGGCAATATCAACTCCCGTGATGACGCGCTAGCCTTCGCCCACAACTGGGTCAAAGAGAATTCCGCTTTATAAATTGGAGAGATGATGAACTACGTATTTTTTGACTTGGAATCCCAAAACCTTTTTCAGGATGTAGGCGGCAGGGATAATTTTGACAAGCTGCTGGTGGCGTGTGCCGTAACCTGGTCCACAGAGAAAAATGATTTCACCGTTTACTGGGAGAAGGATGTCCCTGCCCTGATCGATGAGCTGAAATCCGCGACCAAGGTTATCGGATTCAACCTGCGTGGATTTGACTATCACGTTCTTCAGCCTTATTCGCCCGCGACTCGTTTCGCGTCCATCCCGACCCTCGACCTGCTCTTCGACCTGCAGAAGAATCTTGGCTTTCGCCTCAGCCTCGACTCGATCGCCAGCGCAAGCCTCGGCGCGACCAAGACCGCAGACGGCGTGCAGTCTGTGGAATGGTTCCGTGCCGGCGAACTGGATAAGGTTGCGGAGTACTGCAAAGCTGATGTGGATATCACCCGCCGTGTTTTTGAATTTGGGCGTGACAATGGCTTTATCTATTACAGGTCTAAACTGGGCAGCAAATTAAAGACTCCGGTCAAATGGAAATAACCTCATGAATCATATCTCTGTAAATGGAATTGATCTGGCTTATGAACGCCGCGGCAAGGGGAATCCGCTTGTCTTAATTCATGGCTTTCCACTGGACCATACATCCTGGGAGGATGTCGCGCTTCTCCTGCAGGATGATTTTGACCTCATCATCCCGGACTTGCGTGGGTTTGGAGAATCTGGATCGGTGGATGCTTCATATACCGTTGCAGACATGGCAGATGATATTTCCGGTCTGTTAAACAACCTGGGCATTGAGAAGGCTGCTTTTGCAGGTCACTCCATGGGTGGATACGTTGCCCTTTCTTTTGCCAAAGCATATCCTCAGAAGGTGAGCGGGCTTGGATTGGTCTCTTCTCAGGCGCTTGCAGATTCTCCCGAACGCAAAGCAGGCAGGTATAAGACGGCTGAAGATGTGGCTGAAAAAGGGGTTATCGTTGTGGCAGATGCCATGAGCTCAAAGCTATCGCCCAATGCGGATGTGC
Organism: Anaerolineales bacterium; assembly: GCA_017985935.1. Lineage (GTDB taxonomy): Bacteria > Chloroflexota > Anaerolineae > Anaerolineales > Villigracilaceae > Villigracilis. The sequence continues at coordinate 16,251 of JAGNWT010000053.1, forward strand.
AGGTTTATGTTCGCAGGGTGATCGAGCGACAAGGCAAATCTGGAGTGATGGGCGCGCTCAAGGCCATGGCAGAGCGCGAAGATTCGTCTCCCAGTCTGTCCAGTTTTAATTTCCCTGTTGTCCTTTTACATGGCGCTGCGGATGTGTTGATCCCTGTGGATCGATCTCGTGAGATCAAGCAAATTATGCCTTCAGCCCACCTGATCGAATTACCCGAAGCCGGTCACATGCCGATGAAGGAATTCCCATCAGAGACAGCCAATGCTTTGAGGTTTCTTATGTAAATATAAAAACGCCGCCTGTACAGGCGGCGTTTTTATATTTACATAATCAGGATTCTGTTGGGTTATGAAAGGAGGGGATGGGTATTTCTGATCGTCATGGCGCTTTCATTGGATTGAAAACTGTCATACGAATCTGTCTGCCGGATCATCTTCTTGATGTGAGCGACCAACACACTGCTCGGCACGGGTTTCACGAGGAAATCGTCTGCACCCGCATCGAGGGCGCTCGCGACCATGCTTGGGTCGTTGATCGCGGAGAGGATGAGAATGGGAACATTGCTGAATGTGCGCAACGCCTTGCAGACCTTCCATCCATCAAGGTCAGGCATCATCAGATCCAACAGCACAACATTTGGATTGAGATCCCGAACCCATTTGACCCCTTCTATGCCGCTGTTACATGCGGCGACTTCAAAGCCTTGTGCGGTAAGCATCAAGCTCATCAAGTCTGTGATCGCCAGGTCGTCGTCAATAACTAACACTTTAGCTGTCATAGGATTTCCTTCAATGTATTATTACTTAAGTGGATGAAAAATAACTTTGCAATGAGTTTACAGATTGAAGTCCTGATAATATGTGATGTTTGTCAGGTGTGAATTAGACCATTTTTGGTAAAATATTTCACAATCATTTCTTAATTTGATGATATTAAATTCCTAAACGGAGGTAAAAATGAAAAAGTTTGTTTACCTGTTTAATGAAGTAAAGCAGGTTGAAAAAACGGTCGGCGGAAATTGGGACAATGTGAAGGCATTGGTAGGCGGCAAAGGCGCAGGTTTGTTGGACATGACACGCGCTGGCGTGCCGGTTCCTCCTTTCTTTACTGTCACTACGGAAGCTTGTAACGAGTACCGCAAGTCTGGTAAGTTCCCCGCTGGTATGTGGAATCAAGAACTTGCTGCCATGAAGCAGGTCGAAAAGAAGACAGGCAAGAAATTTGGCGACCCCAAGAATCCCCTGTTGGTTTCCTGCCGCTCTGGTGCGAAGTTCTCCATGCCCGGCATGATGAACACGATCCTGAACATCGGGTTGACCGATGCAGTGACCGAAGGTTTGATCGCCGCGACAAATAATCCGCGCTTTGGCTATGACTCCTATCGCCGCCTGGTCGAGATGTTCGGCACCGTGGTGATGGATATCGCAGATGAGGCGTTCGAGCATCCTCTGGCACATTACAAGACCATGAAGGGATACAAACTCGATATCGAGATGAGCGCCGAGGATTGGAAGGAAGTAGTGGGGATCTACAAGGAAGTTTACAAGAAGGAAACCGGCTCGGAATTCCCGCAGGATCCCTACAAACAATTGTCTCTGGCAACCGAAGCGGTCTTCAAGTCATGGAACGGAAAACGCGCCGTGGACTATCGCAACAAGGAAGGCATCTCGCACGACCTCGGAACCGCCGTCAATATTTGTACGATGGTCTTCGGAAACATGGGCGACGACTCCGGTACGGGCGTTGCGTTTACCCGCAACCCGTCCACCGGCGAGAAGTTGATGATGGGTGAGTACCTGCTCAACGCGCAAGGCGAGGACGTTGTGGCTGGCATTCGTAATGCTGATGCCATTCAGAACCTTGTCAAGCACATGCCCGCTGCTTATAAAGAATTCATGGGGATCACCGCCAAGCTTGAAAAGCACTACAAGGATATTCAGGATGTCGAGTTCACGATCGAACGCGGCAAACTGTGGATGCTCCAGACCCGCAATGGCAAGCGCACCGCGAAGGCTGCCGTCAAGATCGCCGTGGATATGGCGAATGAAGGCTTGATCACGCGGGAAGAGGCGATCAGCCGCATCACCCCTGAAAACGTGGATGCCATGCTCCACCCGCAATTTAACGATGCCGCCATGACAGATGCTGAGAAGGCTGGCAAGTTCGTTGCCAAGGGTGTGAACGCTTCGCCCGGCGCGGCAGTGGGTCAGGTCTATTTCGATGCGGATACCGCTGAGAAATTTGCCAAGGAAGAAAAACAGGACACCATCATGGTGCGCCCGTTCACCAAGCCCGATGATGTTCACGGCATGATCGCTTCCAAGGGCGTGCTGACCAGCGAAGGCGGCGCGACCTCTCACGCGGCGGTTGTTGCCCGGCAGTTCGGTATCCCCTGCGTTGTCGGCGCTTCTGCCATCAAGATCGACCTCGACAAGCGCGTAATGACCGTCGGCGAGCTCACCGTCAAAGAAGGTGAGTGGATCTCTGTAGACGGAACGACCGGCAAAGTGTTCGTGGGCAAGATCCCCATGTCCACACCGAGCCTCGAAGAACAGACCGAGTTGATGACACTGCTCAAGTGGGCGGATGAGGTCTGCGCCCGCAAAGACATTCGCACCGCGCCGAAGGGTTGGCCGACACGCGGTTTGCAGGTTTGGGCAAATGCCGATTACCCGAAAGATGCGCGCCGTGCTCGTTCCTATGGCGCTGTGGGTATCGGTCTGTGCCGAACCGAGCACATGTTCTTTGAGCCCGAGCGTCTGCCTATCGTGCAGGACATGATCCTCTCCGAAACCAGCGAAGGACGCACCGCCGCCCTCGATAAACTTCTGCCTTATCAGCGCAAGGACTTTGACGGTCTCTTTGAAGCGATGGACGGTTACCCGGTCATCATCCGCCTCATTGACCCGCCGTTGCATGAGTTCATGCCCGATGAAGAAGCCCTTCTTGAAGAAGTCATCACCATGCGTGTGAAGGGTGAGACCGAAGGTTTGAAAGCCAAGGAAGACCTGCTCGTTGCCATCAAGGGCATGCACGAATCCAACCCGATGATGGGCTTGCGCGGTGTGCGCTTGAGCATCTCCATGCCTGAGATCGTTGAAATGCAGGTACGCGCCATCTTCGAAGCTGCCGCCGACTGCACCAAGCGCGGCATCGTCGTCAAGCCTGAGATCATGATCCCGCTCACCGGTACCGTGAAGGAACTGGAATGGATCCAGCCGAGACTTGAACGCATCGGTGCGACCGTGATGAACGAGAAGGGTGTCAAGTTCGAATACAAGTTCGGCACCATGATCGAGATCCCGCGCGCGGCTGTCACAGCCAAGGCGGTTGCCAAGGAAGCACAGTTCTTCTCCTTCGGCACCAATGACCTGACCCAGATGACCTTCGGCTATTCCCGCGATGACGCCGAACGTAACTTCCTCATCACCTACCAGGAGCAGGGAATTTTGGAAGTCAATCCCTTCCAGTCGCTTGACCGCGCTGGGGTGGGTGAGCTCATGAAGTGGGCGATCACCGCGGGACGCGAAACCCGTCCGAACCTCGAAGTGGGTATCTGCGGCGAACACGGCGGCGATCCCTCATCCATCGAGTGGTGTCACATGATCGGCAACAACTATGTGTCCTGCTCTCCGTTCCGTGTGCCGGTGGCTCGTCTCGCCGCGGCTCATGCTGCGCTGAAGCATCGCACTCCTGCGAAGGCAAAAGCCAAGGCGAAAGCCAAAGTTGCCAAGCCCAGCCCCAAGGTCCAGAAGAAGACCGTGGTGAAGGCGAAGAAGAAGTAAAGCAGGCAATATCAAAACGTCCCCGAAATTTTCGGGGACGTTTTTTATCCATCTTTTGGGTATCTTGAATAAATAATAATGACGTAGGATAATGAATCGAAAGGAGAATGTGATGAAATACGTAAAGCAACCTTTTTCGTTTTTTGCGATCCTTGCGATCGTGGCGCTTGCCTGTAACCTGCCTGGCGGAGCGATACCAACCTCCCAGCCCGAAGTTCTGCCCACCCAGCCTGCTCCGGCCACTGCCACCGCGGAAGTGCCAGCCGAGCCTCCGACGGATGTTCCCACCGCCGCACCCGTGGTGACGCATGTCTCGATGCCGCCAACAAATGTGAGTGATGGTTCGTGGATCTACGATGTGGAATCATCCGGCACTGCGCCGGAGAAGCGCGCGCCCTACGGAGATTCCTACGACATCAACCGTCTGGAAAGACCCTTCCTGCAAGACATGACCTACGTCTCTGACCTCGATATTGTGACCTTTTCGGTCACCCAGGACGAAACCTGGTTTTATGTTTCCATCAGGCTGATCGGGAATGACCCGAATAATTCTCTGGGCATTAATTATGGTGTTGAGCTCGACACCGATCATGACGGCTTTGGTGATTATGTGATCTGGGCTCAGCCTCCCTACCTCAATACCTGGGAGACTGCGAATGTCAAAGTCTATATGGATAAGAATCATAATTCAGCCGGGCTTTCCAGCGACCATTCAGACGCCCCATTCCAATCGGATGGATACGAAACCTTGTTGTTCAACGGCGGAGTTGGCGATGCCGACCCGGATATGGCATGGGTCCGCGCGAATGCTTCCTCTTACGCCACCCTGCAATTCGCATTCAAAAAGTCATGGTCTGGGACAGTGTTCATGTTGGGCGTGGTCGCAGATGCAGGGCTCAAAGATGTTGGCAAGTTGGACTATGTTGACCGCTTCACCGAGGAGCAGGCTGGGTCGCCGGTGAAGGACAAGAAATATTATCCGCTCAAGGAACTTTACGCAGTGGATAATACCTGTCAGGAAGCATTTGGTTTTAATCCGCAAGGATATGAAACCAAACTATGTCCGCGAACACCGCCCACCCCCGGGCCCGGAAATCAGTCTGGCTGTACCAACCCCGATCAATATCATGATATGGGAAGCTGTCAGGCGGCGGGATGCGCCTGGGTGCTCAGGCCTGGTGTTTTCACAGTGGCCGCTTATTACTGCACCAATCCATAACCTATACAAAGCGCATGAAGACCTGATTGCCCAACAGTCTTCCACGTTTGGTTAACCTGTAGACCTCCGAGCTTTCGGAGGTCTTTTTTTCGAGCAGACCATTCGCGAGGAGTTCTCTCACCTCTTTGGGATATACATCCAGCAGGCTGCGATCGAATCTTAATCTGAAATCTGATTCAGCGACCCCGGCATGTACCAGCCTGAGGTTGTTGATCATGTAATCGGTGATGTCGTCTTTCAGTGTTTGTTTATGCTGGTTGACCGTGGCCGGAGAGAGCGGGAACTCGATGCGAAACGGTCTGTGATCGGCAGTCAGACGTTCGATGTAGGTTTTGATGCGAAGTGCATTGGAGTAGCGGTAACCGTTTGCGTATCCGTGTGCGCCCGCGCCAAAAGCCAGATAGGGCAGTGACCGCCAGTATTGCAGGTTGTGGCGGCATTCATATTCAGCATTTGTTTTTGCCCAATTTGAGATCTCATAATGAACATATCCATTTTCTTCCAGAAACTCTTCCGCGTGTTCGTACATTTCGGCGGCGAGGTCGGGGTCGGGAATGGGGAGCAATCCCTTTGAGGACCAGCGTCCAAATGGAGTGCCATGCTCAAGGGTGAGCGCGTACGCCGAGATGTGCTCCGGGTGCAGGTCTGCAATGCGGTGCAGAGTCGTCTTCCACGAGTCGAGTGTCTGTTCGGGGAGTCCGTAGATCAGGTCGAGGTTGAGGTTGTCAAAGCCAGCCTTGCGCGCCGAAGTGACAGCCTCGATCACGGTGAAAAAATCATGGATTCGTTCAAGCATCCGCAGTTCTTCGGTATTGGCAGATTGGACCCCGAAGCTGATGCGGTTGATCCCTGCTTTGCGTATGCCATCCAGTTTTTCTGGCGAGATGGTGCCGGGGTTGGCTTCAATGCTGATCTCCGCGTCAGCGGTCAATGAGAAGGCGGAGCGTAAAGCCCGTAGTATGGAATCAAATTGCGGCGCGGAAAGAAGCGAAGGAGTCCCGCCGCCAAAGAAAACCGTGTGGACGGTGATCGGCAGCCCTGCGGAGCGTTGCCCGACAAATTCTATTTCCCGTATGAGGGCGTTGACGTAGTCGGGAATCGAATTTTCCTGCCCGGCGTACGTGTTAAAGTCGCAGTAGGCGCAGCGATGTTTGCAAAAGGGGATGTGAATATAAACGGAGGTGTCAGTCATTGTGGGGCGCTTGTTGTCTTGGAAGCCCAATCATAAGGGCAAGCGGGCCCAGCAACAAGAGCCAGATCGCGCTCCCCAATCCAAATTGGTCTGCAAGCAGCCCAATGATAAGCGGGAGGAGTTTGGCAATTGGAGTTGTAACCGATTCGATCGCCATGATGCTCGCGCTCTGACCGGGGAGGGCGGAATACAGGCTGCCTTTCAAGATCGGGTACCAGCCGGTGTTGAAGATGTTCACGAAGATGATCGCGATCAGTTTGGGGATGAACCCGGGCACCAGAAGAAAAATTATAAAGGCGAATACCTCGAGCACGGCTGTCCGTTTCAAGTAGGTCATGGGGTTGGGCTGACGGTCCACGATGGGAATGAAGACGAAGTCGGTGATCATGCCCATGGTCAGCCAGAGTGTGACCGCGATGCCGGCTTGCGAGTCGGTTGCCTGGGCTACATCCACGAAGTATAGGGCAAGAAAGCCGAGGAACACATCGAGCATGAGATCGGAGAACTCCAACAGCAGCAGCCAGCGCCAAACTTCCCTGCGCTTAAGAGCCGAGAGGGCAGCGCGGAAGCCGTCGAAGACGCTTTGAAAGCTGGGCAGTTGAGAGGTGGACGAGGCATCGGGTGGAACCAGGCGAAAAGCAGCAAACAGGCAGAGGGCGGAGATGAACGCAGTGAAAGCGTACGCTCCGCGCCAGCCCAGCCCAAAATATACGAATGCGCCCAGCAGAAGCGGTCCCAAGACATTCCCAAGCGAGCCGGCAGAGGTCCAGCGTGCCATGTTCTGAGCATGCCGGTCGGGGGCAGAGTCCATGAGCGTGGCTTGCGAAAGGCTGACGAACGCGCCCGAAGCCGGGAAGAAGATGATGAACGAAACCAACAGAGGAACAAAACTGCTGCTTAGCGCGGTCAGGATCAGCGAGCAGGTGAAAAAGAATCCGCCCGCAAGGATGAGCAGGCGGCGCTTCCAGACGTCGCCTAAAATCCCCAGGAAGGGCTCAATGAAAGCCGCGATGATTCCCGGCACACTTAATAGCAGCCCGATCTGTGTGTAACTGAGGTGCAGGTCGGTGCGGATCAATGGCCAGGAGGTCTCTCCGAGTCCGAAGACCAGCTCATCAAGGAATTCGATCAGTAAATAAACAAAACTCATGCAGAGTGCCTTTTCGTAATCACTCGGAGGATTTTATCATCAGGGGAATCAGGCTTTATCCAGTCTGCACCCTGAAGATTAAAAGGGGTTTGTAAGGAGGCGTACCATTGCTGCCGTGCTATACTGACAAAAATCATAAAGAAAGTTTTTTTCGGGAGGTCATATGTTCGAATGGAATAACGCCATGTCAACCGGGGCGGTAGAGGTGGATGAACAGCATCAAGAGCTGATCAATAAATTCAATGAGCTTGCGGAGGCTGAGGCGGGCGGGGCAGATAGGAAGACGATCGGGGGTATTCTCGACTTCCTTCAAAATTATGCCGAATGGCATTTCGCCACCGAAGAGCAGATCATGGAACGGGTTCAATGCCATATTGCCGAACAAAACCGGCTGGCTCATGATGAATACCGCGAAAAATTCGGCAGGCTGTATTCACAGTGGCAGAATTCTTCCGGGTCTGATGCGGCTGTTCTGCATGATACGGTCGTTGAGTTGGCGCGCTGGATCATCAATCATATCCTCACCATTGATAATCAGCTTCACGCTTATATTCAAGAAAAGTAGATCCTGTTTTCTTCTCCAGCAAAGGGCATGGATACATTCCACGCCCTTTTTTTATTGCTCTTTTACTCCCTTGTAAAATCATTGCTGAGCTCCTGTCTGCAGTACCGATTATGACCTGCGCGAACGGGTCAATGATGATTTTGATCTCCGCAAGATTGCGCAGTAAATAATATTCACTGGCAAAAAAGATTGACATCACGACAGATGAAGGTATAACTGCGCGCACAGAGTCTGCTTGAAGGCTGTTCCATTCGTTACGCAGGGATACATCCTGCGGAGTCGTTGGTGAATCGTCTTTGGGTGGGTTCTTTCATTTTTAACCCTGGAGGTGTGAGTGAACGCGACTTTGAAATTGGGAGAGCACTTTATTTTTGACCTCTCCGACTGCAACCATGAGATCCTCATGGATAGCGAGAAGGCATCCTCGCTGTTTGCGCAAGCTGTCCGCGAAAGCGGCTTGACGGTTGTGGATGAGGGCTTTTACAAGTTCAGCCCGCATGGCTTTACCTGTTTTTTGCTTCTCGCAGAGTCGCATGCAAGTTTGCATGCATGGCCCGAACATAATTACTGCGCGATCGACCTATTCACCTGCGCCATCGGCAAGGACATGATGCCGTTGATCATGCGCATCAAGGAAGCCCTCGGCGCGGATGATTTTTCACTCCGCAAGCTGGACCGCGAAGCATCTGTTGAAACCAGAATGCCGATCGCCATATAAGGAATTGAATGAGTATCTGGTTCACTGAAGAATTACACCCCTATTACCGCAAGGGCATCCGTGTAAAAAAGATCCTTGCCGACGAGCAGACCCAGTTTCAGCATTTGCAGGTCGTCGAGACCGAGTTCTTTGGCAAGGCGATGATCCTGGACGGCATCATCCAGCTCACCGAGCGCGACAACATCGGCTATCACGAGATGATCGTTCACGTGCCAATGCTGGCAGTAGGGAAGCCCAGACGCGTGCTGATCGTCGGCGGTGGCGACGGCGGTTCCTTGCAGCAGGTGTTGAGATATCCCTCCGTCGAAGAGGCTGTGGTCTGTGAGTTGGACCAGCGTGTGGTGGATCTCTCCCGCGAGCACTTCCGATCTTTCGGCGACCCGTGGGCGGATCCCCGTGCCAGTCTGCTCGTACGGGACGCATTCGGCTACCTCGAAGAAAACCCCGGTCAATTCGATGTCATCATCTCAGATACCACCGATCCCATCGGCATGGCGGAGCGTCTCTTTTCAGACGAGTTCTACAAGTTGATGGTGCGGGCGTTGACTCCCAACGGGGCGGCATCCACGCAGTGTGAGCAGCCTTTCTTCGATACTGAGTTGATCAAAGAGATCTATCGTTCGGCAAAGGGGCTGACCAAAAACCCTGCGTACTATTACGCCAACATCCCCACCTACCCTGGCGGCGGGATCGGCTTCATGTATGTCTCGAATACTCCCTGGGAGAACGGGTTGCAGACCCCTCTCCCGCCTGGAGTGAACAATTACATCAACCTTGAGATTCACAAGGCTGCATTTGCCCTGCCCGAGTTTTTCAGGAAAGAGTTGTACGGATAGATGCAAACGGGTTGAGCAGGTTTCACGCTCAACCCGTTTTATATTTAAGGGGTTAAAATCCATTCCAGAGGAATCGATGATGAAAAAACTCCCCATTCTGCTGACTTTAACCCTGTGCCTCGTTGCATGGAGTATTCCTTCGCCTGCGACCATCTCTCAAGTTGAAACAGATCAATTATCGGTAAGCCCGATCGCGGTCTTATCCAAGATCGAGCTGTATCCAAACATCGAAACGATCGGCGTGGTGGTGAGCGGGTCCACCCTGCCAAAATCCGCTGTGTTGATGTATCGCAAGGGCGGGGAAACAGAATGGCGCACAGGACATCCAGTGATGCGGATCGATAATACGCGCCTGGTCGGAAGCTTGTTCGGTCTTTCGCCTGCCACTGCGTATGATGTCAAGGTGGTGGATGCAGGCGTTGAGATTGCGGCTTCGACCACCACGCAGGTGGAGGAGTTGCAGTTCACGCCGACGACGATCTTGTATGTGAATGATGATGCCGCCCCCGGTGGAGACGGCTCGCAGCCCAAGCCTTTCAAAACCATTCAAGAGGCGCTCAATAAAGCCGCGCCCGGTACACAGGTCTTGGTGGCTGACGGCGTGTACCATGAGAATTTGTCCTTCCCTTCTTCAGGCGCAGATGGAAAGTGGATTCAGATCAAGGCGGAGGGGAGCGGTGCGATCCTCGACGGGTCAAAGACCATCAGCGGGAGCGTTTGGACTCCGTATCGCAGGGGCGTGTGGTACACCCGGGTCGCTCCATCGATCAAATATTTGGCGCGTGACGGGATGCGCTATTACAACTATGACAACCTGACCGGGTTGCTTGAAAGCCGCGGACATAACAAGGTCACGATGACCGAGGGGTGGTTCATGGAGCCCAACACCACCCGCCTGTATGTTCGAAGTCAGGACGACCCTTCGACTCATAATTGGCAGGCTCCAGACCTTAACCATGCCATTGATGCGAACGGCGTGAACTGGGTGTGGATCGAAGGATTTGAGATCCGCTATTATGGCACGAAGGATTCCTGCGGCATCTGCGTGAAGAACTCGTCGCATGTGGTGATTCGTAAGAACAAGATCCACAATCTCCAGTTGGGTATCTTTATCAATTGGAACGGTAGTGCAGATCAGGGGAATGATACGCGGATCGAATTTAACGAGATCTATGATCCGCCTGTCAACGAGTGGCCGTGGAAGGCAGTGAAGAGCACTTCCATGGAGGGCACCGCCATTGTATTGCGCGGGCATATCGGCGCGATCGTGCGGAATAATGACCTGCACCATTTCTTCAATGGCATTTACACCGGCTCTTCCGCCGCACTGGAAAAATTTGACCTTGCTCTGGATGCCGATATCTATAACAACCGCATCCATCACATCAGTGATGATGCTTTTGAACCTGAGGGTGCGTGTGTCAATCATCGCTTCAGGAACAACACTGTGGATAATGTGTTTGTGGGAATTTCACTTGCGCCTGTGACCCAGGGTCCCACCTGGATTATGCGTTCAACGATCACGAACTTCACCAGCACCAGTATCAAATGGGATCTGGCCTCCGATGGGGCAGTGCTCTTTTATCACAATACTTTCTGGACGAATGCAAAAGATCTGAATGCGATGAGCATGATCCGCCCGGTGTTCAATTCTGTGATGCGGAATAATATTTTTCAGGGAAATGGTTACGCCTTTGAAGAACCGTTCGCCGGCTCAAAGGGACATGATTGGAATTTCAATAATTGGTATACCACGCGTGGGTCGAACGGTCCGCATTTCAAGTGGGAGAA
>JAGNWT010000054.1 GCA_017985935.1 Anaerolineales bacterium
TCCTCACCGACCGCGCGACCTACCTCGCCAACAAAGACAACCTCCAGCTTGAGATCTTGCTCGAAGGCAACAATGCCCTGCTGAATGTTTACCATGTCATCACCGTCAACCCTGAAAAGTGGACCGCAGTGAATTATGACGGCGCAATGGCTTTTGCCAAATTCATCACTGATCCCGCCACACAGGCTGTCATTGCTGAATTCGGCGTGGAAAAATTCGGTCAGCCGCTCTTCATACCCGATGCCGACAAGACCGATGCCGATCTTGGGCTGTAGTAAAATCTTGAAATAAAGAAAATAAGCGATAAAGTAAAAAGTAATACGTCTAACGTATTACTTTTTACTTTATCAAATCCCCTCTCCCATGTCTGATATTTTTGAGATCACCCTTCTTTCACTGCAAGTCTCGACCATCGCGACCCTTGTCAGCCTTGTGATCGGCCTGCCCTTTGGCACCTGGCTGGCGCTTGGCAACTTCCGCGGGCGTTCCCTGTTGTTGAGCATCGTCAACACGGGCATGGCGCTGCCGCCTGTGGTGGTGGGACTTGTGGTTGCCATGACTCTCTGGCGCAGCGGCCCGCTCGGCAGCTTGAGACTGATCTACACGCCAGCAGCCATCATCATCGCGCAGACGGTCATCTCTGCTCCTGTGGTGATGGGGTTGACCGCCGCGGCGCTGGCAGCGCTCGATCCGCGCTTGCAGCAACAATTACTCGGGCTGGGGGCATCCCGCTTGCAAATGATCTGGTACCTGTGGCGTGAAGCCCGCCTGCCATTGCTTGCCGCGCTCATGGCTGGGTTTGGATCGGTGATCTCGGAAGTTGGTGCGTCCATGATGGTCGGCGGGAATATCCGCGGACAGACGCGGGTGCTTACCACTGCGATCGTGTTGGAAACATCCAAGGGTGAGTTTGAAAAAGCGCTGGCGCTCTCTGCCCTGCTCTTAACTCTCACATATCTCATTAACCTAGCGTTGACCTTGATCCAGCAGAAGGGGAAGAGTAAATCACAATGATCGAAATTTCCGACTTGCTCATCAAACGTAATGGACGCAGCGTCTTGCAAGTGGATTCGCTCCACGTAAAACGCGGCGAGACTCTCGCGGTGGTTGGCCCCAACGGCGCGGGGAAAAGCACCCTGCTTTTGACACTGGCGCATTTGCTGAAACCTGCAAAAGGCGAGATCAAATTACATAATAAGAGTCTCAAGGACTGGAACGAACTGGAGTACCGCAGAAGGATCGCTTTTGTCTTTCAAGACCCGCTATTGATGGATATGACGGTAGAACAAAATATCGGTTTGGGACTAAAGTTCCGCGGCGTGGAGAAGGAACACATCCACACGCAAGTAGGGAAGTGGAGCAAGTCCATGGGTGTGGATTCTTTGCTCGGACGGCGGGCAGGTCAACTGTCGGGCGGCGAAGCGCAGAGGGTCAGTCTTGCACGGGCTTTCGTCCTTGAGCCTGAACTGCTCCTGATGGATGAGCCTTTCTCGGCGGTCGATCCGCAGACGCGCGGGCAGTTGCTCAATGACCTGTCGAGCGTGCTCGCGCAGGAACATCGCACAACGATCTTTGTCACGCACAACTTGAAGGAAGCCGCGCAAATGGGCGACCGTGTGGCGGTGGTGATCGGCGGTGAGTTGAAGCAGGCGGGAACTCCGCAGGAGATCAAGAGCAACCCTATTGACTCAAGCGTGGAAAAATTCTTGAAGGAACTTTAAAGCAGAAATGCGGACGATCGTCCGCATTTCTGCTTTAACGGCATGCACCGCGTCATACGCGGTGCAGCCAATAGACCAACTCAGAGGGAGGAGAGAGTTTGGAAGAGCAACTTTCGGTCGCTCAATTACACTGGGTCAAGATCAGGATTTGTTCCACACAGGGAGCAGGACGCCTTATCCATCATGTTGCATTCCAAAGCGTTGGAGCAACGGCGGGCGACGATCCGCGGCGGTTGATCGGGCAGTACTTCTGCGGGGACCACGACTTCGTTTTGGATCTCGATTTCGTGATCAACATGCTCGCAGTATTTGGTCTTTTCAGTTTTCCAAATCTTTTCTGCCATATCAATCTCCTGATTTATGCAGTTAGTTTAAAACAAAAACGCCTGCCATACCAGTGACAGGCGTCATATACTGCAATGACAAAACACCTATTTCGGATGTGATATATCCTTATTTTTTTGTAAGGTGATAGACGTTGCCTGTGTCGCTTGCGAAGTAAACTTCACCAGCTTCGTCCTGACCGAAGGTTGTGATGGTGTCTCCCGCTATGAACATGACCTGAGACTGCCACTGACCATCGGAGAGGATCAGCGCCCAAATCCTTCCTGTGCAATAATCTCCATAGAGATAAACACCGTTCCATTCGGGCATCGCGCCGCGATAGACATACCCACCCGTGACCGAGCATCCGCCTTCACTATGGCTGTATTCCGCTGCGGGCAGGAGCAGACCGGGCTGGGACGAGCCGTCGTATCCGTGCGTACCTTCCATAATTGACCAGCCAAAATTCGCGCCGCCTGGTGAACCTGCGGGAAGGTAGTCGATCTCCTCCCATTGATTCTGACCGACATCCCCGATCCACAGGTCGCCTGTTGCGCGGTCAAAGGAGATGCGCCACGGATTACGAAGCCCGTATGCCCAAACCTCTGTTCCGAAGGGATTATCGGCAGGGATGGCATACGGATCGCCGTTGTTCACATCAATGCGCAGGATCTTCCCAAGCAGGGAGGAGGTCTTCTGTCCGTTCTTGAGCGGGTCGCCCGCGGCTCCGCCATCGCCAAGACCGGCGTAGAGATATCCATCGGGACCGAAGGCCAGCCCACCACCGTTGTGGTTGGCGAAGGGCTGATCGATCACCATCAAGACCTTTTCGCTGGCGCTGTCGGCTTGACTTCCACTGGCTTGAAATCGGGAAATGCGCGTATGTCCGCCGTCACCCGTGTAGTTGACGTAGAAGAATCCGTTCTGTTCGTACTCGGGGTGGAACGCCAGTCCGAGCAAGCCCATTTCGTTGCCGCTGTCATCCACGCGGTCTGAGATGTTGAGGAACGGCGTATTAAGAAGTTGACCATTTTCCAAGATGCGGATGGCGCCATATTTCTCGATGATGAACAACCTGCCTGTTCCATCATTGGCGGGCTGAATATCCACGGGGCGGTCAAGCCCGGCGGTGATCACGGTCCATTGGTAGGAGTCTGCGTTCGGGAATCCACTGGCGTTGACGATGGGAGTCTCAGTGGGGGGCTGCGGGGTGGCAGGCTCAAGTGTGGAGGTTGGGTCTGTTTGGGTGGGCTGGGCAGGCATCGGCGTGGATGACGCGATGGGTGTGATGGTCGGAGAAACAGAATCTGCCAATCCTCCACAGGCGAGAATTGGCAGAGTTAATAACAGTAAAAGTCGTTTCATGTTGGTTTGAGTTAAGAGGGGGGATTATCGCTGACGTCTGTGGTTTCAGCATCGACCACTTCATCCATCGGGTTGACCTGCATGTTGCCCGAAAGTTCCTTCATGTGCTCGGCGACCACATCTGGCGGGCACAGTTCGGTGAAGACATAGGATCCAAGCCACAACAGTGCGGCATCATCCACCACACCGATGATGGGGAACATGATCGGGTCAGGTGAGAAGAGATACGCGAGTGTGCCGAGGGGGATGAGTTTGGCGAAGATGTTCACGCGTTTGTCACCCATAAGCCGAAAGATCAGTTTCATTTGATTAAGTACGTTGCGAACTACGCCGCCTTGCTGGGACACCATCAGGTTGGTAGGTTTCTTTTCGTTCATTTGAATCTCCTTTTTCGTAATTCCATTATATTCCATTTGCAAATTGTGTTTTCGCAGGGATATGCGGGATATGAGAACTTACGCATCAAGATGGCGCAGGTTGCGCCGTTTTCCCTCTAATAAAACATTAACTGTGCCCGAAGTAATTGAAGATATAATCCAATCGTCGTTAAATAGAGGATAAGGATAAAAAAATGGTACCTGGTATTATCACTTTAATAGTATTCCTGCTCGCGTTGGGCGGGATGATCTTTGTGCATGAGTTGGGGCATTTTATTGCCGCCCGTTGGGCAGGGATCGAGGTGGAGGAGTTCGGCTTTGGCTTGCCTTCCAAAAAGCTGGTTACGCTCTTCACCTGGCAGGGAACGGAGTTTACCATTCACGCTTTGCCGCTTGGCGGTTTCGTGCGCCCGAAAGGCGAGAACGACCCCAACATCCCCGGCGGGCTGGCTTCTGCGAATCCGTGGAAGCGCTTGGTCGTATTGTTCGCCGGTCCGCTGATGAACCTGATCACAGCGGTGATCGTCTTTTCATTCTTGATCTCCGCAGAAGGCGTGCCCGTTCCCGGCTCGGTCAAGATCGATTCTGTTTCTGAAAAATCCCCGGCGCAGGAAGCGGGCATTCAAGAGAATGATATCCTGCTTGCCATCAACGGTGAGCGCGTGACTGAGATCGAAGCTTCGATCGCGATCATCAAAGAAAATCTCGACAAGCCCGTGGAATTGCTCATTGACCGGAACGGCGAAGAGATCACCATCACCGCCACTCCGCTTTCCTCCCGTTTGAAGAGCGAAGGTGCGCTTGGCGTCGGGCTGACCTACCCCACGCGTCCCGCCACTTTTGTAGAGAGCATTACAGGCGGCGCGGCAGTGACCGGACTCCAGGCTGCAACGATCGTTTACATTCCCATCGCGTTGATCCAGGGAGTGATCGCTCCTGCCGATGCGCGCGTGGTCGGTTTCAAAGGGATCTTTGATATGTTCGATGTTGCTGTGGAAGAGGATGTGACCAGCAGGCAGGAGGTTGCTTCTGCGCCTTCAGGGGCAAGCGCGCCTCGGCCTAGCAACTGGACCCTCAACCTGATCGGCATGCTCAGCATCTCTCTCGGCGTGATGAATCTTCTGCCCATCCCCGCGCTTGACGGCGGACGCATTCTTTTCACACTGCCTGAGATCTTCTTTAAACGCCGCATTCCGCCGGAACGCGAGAACATGGTCAATGGCATTGCCATGCTTCTTCTCATCGGTCTGCTGCTCTTCGTCAACGTGATGGATTTCATCAACCCCGTTCAAGTTCCCATTCCCTAATTATGGCAGAAGCACTTACCCTACAAAAAGCTCTCGATCATTTGCTGGATTCCAAAAAGGACATCCCGCGTGGACATCTAACACTCTATTCTGACCTTGACCCTAAATCTCTGCGTTTGTTTTCTGATATCTGGTCGAGCGTCAAGCCTGCCCGTCAATTACTGCTGCTCGACCAGTTGATCGCCAACTTGGAAGAAGATACCCTGGTCAACTACGAAGAGATCGGTCATCTGTTGCTGGATGATGCGGATGGAGAAGTGCGCGCCCGCGCCATTCTATTGCTCGCCGAATCAGACGACCCGAAGCTGGTTGGCAAATTAACCGACATTCTCTTAAACGATACAGTGCTCGCTCCGCGCATTGCCGCGGCTGACCTGCTTGGCGAATTCATTTTGCTCGGCGAGTTGGAAGCGATCAAGACCGAGTTGCAAAGAAAAGCGGAAGACGCCCTGCTGGCGGTCATCAAGAACGAAGAGAATAATCACCTGTTGCGCAAGCAGGCGCTCGAAGCCATTGGCTATTCCTCGCGCCCCGAAATGGTCGCCGAGATCGAGTTCGCTTTTGAGCGGGCAGACCCTGCCTGGGTCGCCAGCGCCTTGCGTGCCATGGGACGTTCTCACGATGAACGCTGGAATGAAGACGTGCTCACGAAACTGCTTGAGTATGATCCGCGCATCCGCCTCGCCGCAGTGCAGGCAGCCGGTGAGCTCAACATCGCAAGCGCCAGCCCGGCCTTGATCCAAATGCTCGAAGAAGAGGAAGAAGATGACGATGTGACCGCGGCTGTCATCTGGTCGCTTTCGCAGATCGGCGGCGAAGACGCCCGCATCTATTTGCTGAGCCTGATCGAATCCACAGAAGATGAAGATGCGCTTGAGTATCTTGAAAGCGCGCTCGAAAATCTCGACTTCAATCAAGAGCTGAACAAGTTTGACCTGCTCGACCTCGAAGATCTGGACGATGTGGAGTTGGATGAACTGGAGATCGACGAAGAAGAAGACGAAGAAGATAAGTAGAAGAGAAAAGAAAATCCCCGCCAAACATTAGGCGGGGATTTTTTATTTTTCAAAACTTTTAATTTCTTACTTCTTCAACTTCTTCTCCAACTCCATCACCACGAAGACCACCACACCCGCAGCCGCCGCAATGGACAGGTCACAGCCGCTGAGAGGAAGGACCTCGAAGAACGAAGCCAGAGCGGGGATGTACATCACCATCATCTGCAGGACGACCACCAACAAAGCCATGCCCGCCAGCAGGGGATTGCTCAACAAGCCCAGTTTGATCAGCGAGTCTTTGGAAGAGCGTGAAGCCAGAGCCTGAAAGACCTGCATGAAAGCCAGCGAGGTGAAGATCATCGTCTGCCATTCGGGGCGGTCGCTGAAGTAATACCACGAGCCGAGTCCGAGGGCGAGGGCGCCGATCATCGCGCCGACCCAGATCGTCTGTGCGCCCGCGCCGCGCGAGAAAACGCCTTCCTGCGGCGAATATGGTTTGCGCTTCATCGTGTCTGCTTCGGAGTTTTCCACGCCCATGCCCAAGCCGAGCAGACCATCGGTCAGCAGGTTGAGCCAGAGCAGCTGCAAAGGCAAAAGTGGAAGCGGCTTGCCGAGGAAGGGTGCGAGCAGCATCACCAGCACCTTGCCGATGTTGCCCGCCACGCTGAAGCGCACGAACTTGCGGATGTTGTCGTAGATCGTGCGTCCCTCTCTCACAGAAGCCACGATGGTGGCGAAGTTGTCATCGAGCAAGACCAGGTCAGAGGCTTCCTTCGAAACATCTGTGCCGGTGATGCCCATTGCCACACCAATGTCTGCTTTGCGCAGGGCGGGGGCATCGTTCACACCGTCGCCGGTCATTGAGACGATGTGACCCTTCTCCTGTAAAGCCTGCACGATCCTCAACTTGTGTTCGGGTGCAACACGCGCGAACACATTCACTTCATCCACTACATTCTTTAATTCATCGAAGGTCAGGTTTTCAATTTCGACGCCGGTCAACGCGCGCCCGTTGTCGGTGATGCCCAACTGCCGCGCGATCTCGATCGCGGTCAGTGGGTGGTCGCCTGTGATCATCACCGGGCGGATGCCGGCGGCGCGGCAGGTTGCCACCGCATCCTTCACTTCCGCGCGCGGCGGGTCGATCATGCCGAACAGACCCACGAGCGTGAGCTGCTGCTCAAGGTCGGTCTGGATCACCTCGGGGATGGCATCGAGCAGGCGGAAGGCAACGCCAAGCACGCGCATGCCTTTCTTTGCGAGGCGTTCGTTCGACGCTTCAATTCGTGTCCGCCATTCTGCGTCTAGCGGTTGAGACTTTCCGTCCACCCAGATATGAGTGGTCACATCGAGCAGACCGTCCACGCCGCCTTTGGTGAAGGCGATGTAGCGGTGATGTCCCACTTCAAGCCCCGCGAGAATGGTCGGGTCGTAGCGTTCCAAATGATGCACGGTGGTCATGCGCTTGCGTTCTGAATCAAAGGGCAGTTCCACTGTGCGCGGGAAGGAGGAATCGAGCGAGGATTTCCAATAGCCCATCTTTGCGGCGGCTACGACCAGCGCACCTTCAGTGGGATCGCCAAGCGTGTGATAACGGTCGTCGCCTGTGTCGATCAGTTTGGCATCGTTGCACAAGGCGCCGCCGATCGCCGCCAGCGAAAGGGATGATTGGGCGGGCGTACCCAGCCCACGGGTCGCGTGGAGCGTGCCGTTGCGTCCGACCTCTTCGGTCAAGTCCAATGCGTGTTCGGCAACATCCAGCACAACCACCGTCATCCTGTTTTCGGTGAGGGTTCCTGTTTTGTCTGAGCAGATGACCGTGACCGAGCCGAGCGTTTCCACAGCGGGTAATTTGCGGATGAGCGCCTGTCGTTGTAACATGCGCTGTGCGCCGAGCGCGAGCGTGATGGTGACCACGGCGGGCAACCCTTCAGGGACGATCGCCACTGCCACACTGACAGCCGTCAATAGCATGTGACGGATCTCGTCGCCGCGCATCAGCCCCAGCACGAAGATCAAGGCCGCGATCGCAACGCCGATGCCCGCGAGGGTCTTGCCAAGTTGGTCAAGCCTGCGCTGAAGCGGAGTATCCTCCTGCTTCACTTGTTGAATGAGATCGGCGATCTTGCCGAGCTCGGTCTGCATGCCTGTGGCGACCACGAGGGCAAGTCCGCGCCCCTGGGTGATGATGGTTCCCATGTAGCCCATGTTGCGGCGGTCACCGAGCGGCAGGTCGTCGCCGGAGAGGGCGGCGGTCTGTTTTTCGATCGGTTCAGATTCGCCCGTCAGTGCAGCTTCCTGAATGCGGAGATTGACCGCTTCGAGCAGCCGCAGGTCAGCAGGGATGACGTTGCCTGTTTCCAATTGGATGACATCACCAGCGACCAATTCCCGCGCCGAGATCTCGGTCAGTTGACCGTCTCGCAGGACGCGCACGTTCGGCACGGACATTTTCTTGAGCGCGGCGATCGCCTGCTCTGCGCGATATTCCTGAACAAAACCCAGCAGGGCGTATAAAGCGACAATGGCGAGAATGGAGATGGTGTTCTTGTAGTCGCCGAGCAGTCCCGCCACCACTGCCGCACCGATCAGGATGAGCACCATCGTGGCGGTGATCTGCTCCCATAGAATTTGAAAAGGTGTGCGTCCGCCGCGTTCGATAAGTTCGTTCGCGCCATGCTCTTTCAGGCGCTGCGCGGCGTCACTTTTGGTGAGCCCTGCCTGAGGGTCTGATCTTAAGTTCGTGAGGTTGTCCTGAATATCGAGGAGATGCCAATTCATTATTCTGTGTCCATTTTCTTTTCTGATTTGATCCATGCCAGCGCGGGAATGCTTGCGCGGTATTGATAGGCGATGTAAACGGCGATGCCAAGCACGCCCAGCGACAGTACCAGCGGCAGGTGGGTCTTGATGTATTCGCTGATCAACATCCATTCATGCCCCAGCACATAGCCCGCGCCAATGAGAAGTGTACACCAAATGTACGCGCCGATAAAAGTCGCCACAAAGAATTTTAGGAAGGGGATCTTCGCCAAGCCCGCGGGGATGCTGACCAACGTGCGAATCCCAGGGATGACGCGCCCGATGAGCACCAAACCCGCGCCCCATTTGTGGGTTTGCTCTTCGGCTTTGGTGATGAGCGTCGTGTCGATGCGGAAGATCTTCGCAAACCGGTCGATCACGGGTCTGCCGCCGAGGCGCGCCACCCAATAGGTAATGGATGCGCCGATGGCACTCCCCAGCCCCGCGTAGACTCCCGCCAGCGGGACGAAGCTTGGCGAGATGCCGTGCCGCTCGATCAACATCCAGCCTGCGAAAGCCAGGATGATCTCGCTTGGTGTGATGCCGGTGGCATTCTCGAATACCATCAAGCCGAACACGCCCGCCCAGCCGAACTGGTCGAAGATGGTTTGTAATGCAGAAAGGATCGTTGTCTCTAATTGGTCAAGCATTGTTACCTCATTTTTAGACCTGACAGTTTCTCAAAACCTGTCAGGTCATTTGGTTGAAAATAAAAAGACCATCGCCAAAAGATTTGACGATGGTCTTGCCTTTTCAGTACAGCCGGGAAATGCTTCCGTATTGACGACTGTGCTACCCATATTTTGGGCGGCTACTCCCCATCGGAGTATTTTGATAGTATACAGAAGAAGGGAAATCTGTGGTTAAGAATCCTCTTATCTGCCCTTGCAATCACAATCAGACCGAGACCACCACACGCGAGACCTTCAATGCCGAGCGGATCATCAGATATTCGGTGATATTTTCGGCGGTGACGATGCCGACCAACTGCCCCGCATGCGTAACGGGCAGGGCGGGCACACCCGATTCCTGGATCCGCACCAGGGCGCTCTCAACCATTTCGTAGGAATCCACTGCGGGTGGATCATTACGCATGACAGCGGAGATGGCGATGTTCTGCCCGTGCTGGGTGAGCGCGGCGAGAAAGTCATCGCGGGTGACGATTCCCACCACGCGGTCTTCATCAATGACGGGGAAGTCGTGCTGTGAGCCGGCGAGGATCAACTGCGCCATGCGCGAGAGCGGGTCGCGCGGAGAGAGGCTCTTGTAATCGGTGAGCATCGCCCGTCCGACGGGAATTCCGCTGATGGCGTTCTTCATCTGCGTGGCGCTTGATTCCTGAGATGCTCCGATCCAAATGAAGAAGGCGATGAAAAGCAGCATGGCATTCCCAAATAGACCGATCAGCCCGAACAACAGCGCCATGCCCTGACCGATGTTCGCGGCGATCTGAGTCGCCTTGACATAGTCCATGCGCATGGCGAGCAATGCCCGCAGTACACGTCCGCCGTCCATGGGGAAGGCAGGGATGAGATTGAACAGGACGAGAGAAATGTTGACGGTCATCAGACGTTCGAGGAAACTGCCCGAGGCAACGGTCAGCTCATTGAGCGGGACCAGGCTCGAGGTCAGATAGAGATACGCGAAGAGTCCCGCGGCGATGACCACATTGACGACGGGTCCCATCAGCGCGACCCACAACTCCTCGATCGGTTTCTCGGGCATGCGCTCGAGGCGGGCAACTCCGCCGATGGGGTAGATGGTGATGTCGCGGGTCTTGATGCCGTACTTTCGAGCGGTGAGGGCGTGACCATATTCATGCAGGATCACGCACCCGAAGAGCGCGAGGATGAAGAGGATGCCGTTGAACACCTGTCCCCAATTCTGGTGCTCCAGCCAGTGACTGTAGCCGACCCACCCGATCAGAAGCAGGAAGGTGGCGTGAACGTAAACGTCAATACCTGCAAAGTTTCCTAATTTCCATTGCCATTTCATAGTTATAAACTCCTTTTGACATGTAGAGATTGTACAGGGAATTTATAAGAAAAATGTTATAAAAATTCTATCAGGAACTATCAGGATTCACTTTCCCCCAAAAAGGTCGGGATGCGCTGCCGCATTCCGACCTTCAACCTGCAACTTTCAACTTGTAGCTTTCTACCTTTCGGCTATTTCACCAACCCCAGTTTTCTGCCTGCCTCACCGATCACATCCATTGCGCGGGCGATCTCACTCGGCTCATGAGCGGCGGTAACGGTGGCACGCAGGCGCGCCAGCCCTTCGGGGACGGCGGGCGATACCACCGGGAGGACAAAGACATCGTTCTTCTGTGCTTCGCGGGTCATGGCAAAAGCCACATCATCCTGCCCGCACAAGACAGGCACGATGGCGGTTTCGGTCAACATGGTGTCGAAGCCCATGCCCTTCAGCCCGCCGATGAATTGTTTGGTGTTTTGATTCAGACGTTCGAGGCGCCACGGTTCGTCAAGGATGACCTTGAAGGCTTCGTTCGCGGCGGCGGCTTGAGCGGGCGGCAGCGCGGCAGAGAAGATGTAAGCGCGGCTGGCGTGGCTCAGGTAGGTGATGATTTCCTTGCTCGCGGCGACGTATCCGCCCACTGAAGGAATGGTCTTGCTCAACGTGCCCATCTTGATGTCGATCGATCCGTACATATTGAAGTGTTCTTCAATGCCGGTGCCGGTTTTGCCAAGCACACCGACAGAATGAGCTTCATCGATCATCAGCCAGGCATTGTACTTCTTGCACAACTCGACCGTCTTCGGCAGGTCAATGATGTCACCGTCCATGCTGAAGACCGAATCCGCGATGACCAGTTTGGTCACATCCGAGGGAGCGTTCTTAAGCAGACCTTCGAGGTGTTCCATGTCGTTGTGTCTGAAGCGGCGGAATTCCGCGCCAGACATCAAACAGCCGTCCACGATGGAGGCGTGATTTAATTTGTCTGAGAAAATGTAATCGCCGCGCCCCAAAAGGGAGGAGATTACGGTCAGGTTGGTAGCGTAACCTGAAGAGTAGGTGATGGCGGCTTCGGCGTGTTTGAAATGGGCGATGGTTTCTTCCAATTCCTTATGAAGGGTCAACGTGCCGGCCAGCATGCGTACGCCGTTCGTGCCTGTTCCAAACTTATCCACGGCTTTCTTTGCGGCTTCATTGATGCGTGGGTGACCGACCAGCCCAAGATAACTGTAGGAGGCATACATTCCCATTTCACGTCCGCGCACGCGCACTTTATTTCCCGGCAGAATTTCTTCCACGGGGGTATTGAAATAATACAGGTCGTTCGATTTTAGATAGCTTACGCGGTCTGTAAATGCCCGAACACGGCGTGTCAGGGAATCGTTTGTATTGTTGAAATCCATTGAAATCCTCCGAAGCAGAATAATGTAAGTTTAGTCTACGGCAAATGTTCTGTCTAGTTGAATGTGAAGATTACCCGGCCAGCTTTTTCAATTCATCTTCATCAATGATCTTCACGCCCAACGACCTTGCTTTTTCAAGTTTTGAGCCGGGGTTTTCGCCAAGCACAAGGTAGCTGGTCTTCTTACTCACACTGTCTGTCACTTTGCCGCCGTTGCCTTCAATGAATTCCTTCACTCCGTCGCGTGAAAGTGTTGGAAGCGTACCCGTCACGACAAAAGTTTGTCCGCTGAATGCACCGTCTTTTTTCTTTTCATCTTTTTGGGCTACAGGCCAAACCCCGGCTGCCTTCAACTTCTTTAATATCTTTTGGTTTGCAGACTGCGAGAACCAATCCACGATCGACTCCGCGATGTTCGGTCCCACGCCTTCGATCTGTCGAAGTTCCTCCGCGCTGGCTTTGGATAAAGCGGATAGATCTCCAAACGCGCGGGAGAGATCGCCGGCCATGACTTCTCCGACCCCATGAATTCCCAGCGCCGCAAGCAGGCGGTTCAAGCTCTGACCTTTTGCCTGCTCCAGCGACCCAAGCAGATTCTCTGCCTTCTTTTCCGCGAAGCCTTCCAGTTCGAGCAGCCGCTCCTTTTTCAGCGTGAAAAGATCGGCCACATCCCTGACCAGCCCCGCCTCGATAAGCTGCTCCACGATCTTAATGCCCAGCCCGGTGATGTCCATTGCTCCGCGAGAAACGAAGTGCTCAATGTTGCGCACCAACTGTGCAGGGCAGGCCGAATTGACGCAGTACCATGCCACTTCGCCTTCGATGTGTTCAACATCCTGTTCGCATGCGGGACATTTGGCAGGGGGCTTGTAGTTTTTTTCTTTGCCGGTGCGGGCATCTGCCACGGGACCGATAATGTATGGAATCACTTCGCCCGCGCGTTTGACCAGCACCCGGTCGCCAATGCGGATATCTTTTTCTTCGATGTAATCAAAGTTGTGCAAGGTGGCGTTTCGAACGATCACGCCGCCGATCTCCACCGGCTCAAGCACAGCCTTTGGAGTGAGCACCCCGGTGCGTCCAACCTCCACATCAATGCCGAGCAGGGTGGTGGTCACTTCGCGAGCGGGGAATTTAAATGCGATGGCGCCGCGCGGATCCTTGCCAACGAACCCAAGATCGGCGGCGAGATTCAAATCATCGATTTTTATGACCATGCCGTCCGCTTCGTAGGGAAGACCGTCCCGCCCTTCATTCCAGGTCTCGGTGTAAGCGATCGCGGATTCGAGGTCATTGAATCGCTTTGAAACATCAGTGACGGGGAAACCCAACCCCTTGAGATATTTCAATATCTCCCATTGCGAGGTGGGCACTTCGCCGCCTTCCGCGTGGACGATCTGGTAGACCAGCAGGGTCAACGGGCGCGAGGCGGTAAGCTGCGGGTCAAGCTGTCGCAGTGACCCGGCTGCTGTGTTACGCGGGTTGAGATAGGTTTTCTCGCCCGCTTCTTCCAATTTTTTATTAAGCGTTTCAAAGTCTTTAATGGGGATGTACGCTTCGCCGCGAACCACCAAATTTTTGGGAACTTTCATGGTCGAAGTCCGATCACCGTCCACCGGGATCCGCAACGGTATCGCGCGGATCGTTCGCAGGTTCGAAGTGATATCCTCTCCGATCTCACCATCGCCGCGGGTTGCGCCCTGCACGAAGAGACCATCTCGATAATGCAGGACGACCGATAGACCATCGATCTTTGGCTCGACCACGAACTTAGCCTGCTCGACACGGTCATCGATCTTTTTGATACGCTCCAGCCAGGCTCGGGCATCATCGCCGCCGAAGGCGTTTGCCAACGAAAGGATGGCTGCCGGGTGGCGGATCTTCTCGAAGCGGTCGGCAGGTCTGGCGCCGGCACGCTGCGTGGGGCTGTCTGGTGTGACCCAGTCCGGGCGGTCTGTTTCTATTTTTTTGAGTTCATTCAGGAGGCGGTCATATTCCAGGTCGCTGATGATGGGCGCGTCCAGCACATGGTACCGATAATTGTGGGCGTTGACCTGCGCTTTGAGTTCTTCATAGCGTGAAAAAAGTTTATCTGCCATGTTCGAATTATAGCCGAATGTAAAACCCGCCCGATGCTTCGGGCGGGTTGTGCTTAGTCGATTTTTTTCCAGATATCTGAAGGTGGGCGGGTGAGAGGCCGGGTGCTTGCCGAAAGCCGCGCCTGATAATAGGTTTCCTCGGCAGTGGAAAACCGGGTGACTTCAAAGAGTTTTCTTTCCACCAAAAGGTCGGCGATCTTTTTCGTATCTTCGCGGGGGAATTCTAATTTTTCAGCAAATTCTGTCAGGCTGAAGCGCCCAAGGCGAATCACGAAGTTCAGTGCCGATCGAAGCGGTTCGGAAAATAAGACGACATCAGAAGGGCGAACATCTTCTGTGCGGGTCTGAAGTTCCTTGAGCACAACTTCAAATGGTGATTCGCTCATGATAATACCCTCTTTAGACCTGCCTTATTTGATCTGGTTTACCAATTCACGCATGGCTTTGGTGACGGCGCTGTCGGGATATTGAATGGAGAAAATTCCCGAGCTGGCCAGGGTCATCATTTCGTCTGAGTGCGGGAATACCGCCGCCACGGTGGCGTTGTAGGTTTCTTCAACCCGCTTGCGTACTTCGTTCAGGTCAAAGGTCGTGGGCACCTTGTTGACCAGCATTAGCATCTTGGGGACATCGAGCTTGCGGGCCACATCAACGGTCACTGCCGTGCCTTGATAGTCCTGTGAGTCTGGGCGCAGGATGATCACCAGCGCGTCTGAGATCGCAATTGAGAGCAGGGTCTCTTCATTCAAACCGGGATGGGTATCGATCAAAAGGTAATCGAGATTCAATTTATCGACCACATCCTTGAAGCCATCGTTCAACAGACCCACGTCGTAGCCTTCGCGCAGAATGCGCGCGATCTCGCCGGCCTTAATGCTGGATGGAATTAAGAATATCTTGCCTTTAACTTCCCCGCCGACCAGCCCTGTCACATCATGAGCGGCTTCTTCAATGGTGCATTTGCCCCAAAGATAGTCGTTCAGGGAATGTGCCATTTCGGTTTCATCAAGATTGAATAGGACATGAATTCCGGGCGAGGCAATATCCGTATCCACCACCCCAACACGAAAACCTTCCATCGCCAGCAGCGTGGAAATATTAGCCGTTGTATTCGATTTCCCCGTGCCACCGCGAAAAGAATGTACTGAAATGATTTTGGACATCTTCCCTCTCCAGATTTTTATAGTGTTGTCTAGCTCTTATTTTCGATGGATTATAGCCTAACTACTTGCAAATTCAAAACTGGCTTTTGAAAACAGGTGATTTTTGCGTATTTTTTCATGAAATGCGAGGCAGATGTTCACAGCTCAGACCGAGATGCGGTCATTTTGACTGCCCCAGCTTATACAGCGCCATGGGAGCGCCCTTTCCTTTTAGTGAAACTTCCCCGATCGATTCGCAATCGTATTTTTCCTCGATCTCCATTTTTACCGCATCCGAAACAAGGATCTCATTCACCCCGGCATAGCTCATTAAACGCGCTGTGGTGTTCACCGTATCTCCCAGCACGTTGAATTCACGCCGTCCGCGTGGATGCCCGATCTCGGCCACAAATGTAGGCCCGAGGTTGATGCCGATCTGACTGTAGATCTTCGGTTTTCCATCCGCTTCTGTTTCAGGCTCCGAGATTCCTTCCACAAGTCTGGGGACTTTTGCGTCCCGAATGATCTCGCGAATTTCCAGCGCGGCCGATGCCGCACGCATGGGGTCATTGGTGTGGGCGGTGGGCACGCCAAAGTAGATGACGATGTCCGAGCCGGTCAGGTGATAGGTGATCTTCTTCAATACCCCGCCGCGTTTTTCCACTGCCGCGTTGATCCTGGCAAAGGTATCGTTGAAGCTTTCGACAATGCTCTCTTCATCATAGATGCCCTTATCGATCATCTCTGGCAGCCCGATGAAGTTAACGAACATCACCGTTGGGCTTGGGAAATCAGCAGGGATTCGGCGTTGGGCGGCGCTTTCCACGATCAGGTTTAGCACAGGTGAAGGAATGAAACTTGCAAATTGCTTTATGGCGTCGAGCAGGTCTTGAATCCTGTTCATGGCGCCGTTGAAGTTCTTTTCTTCCAGGATGGCGCTGGCGAGACGACGGGTGGTGGTCTTGGCGGTAATATCAAATCCGCTTGTATCTTTATCGCTGTGTTCCAACAGCATGTAACCGGGTTTGCCTTCTTTGAACGCGAATTCCTTTTCTCCCGACACATAGTGGTGCGCCTCGAGTGAAAGATTGACCCTGCCGTTCTCGCCGTTGCTCTCGGTCTTCTTTGCCAGTTGCACATTTCTGCCCAGCAAGACATGCTCTTTGCGGCGGGGCGTTCCAACATCGGTGGAGTAGAAACCGCCCGCGTGGATCCCGATCCGCATTTGCAGGGTCAGAGGACCGCGGTCGGTCTCGATCTTCTTGAAACTTTCCATTGCCTCCTGCATGCGCACTCCCGCCCGCACCGCACGAATAACCGCTTTGCGTAACTCGTTTCGGTTCTTTTCTTCATCCCCATGTCTGCTGGGGATTGGGAACAACACAAATAAGGCGTCGCCAGTGAATTCCAATAATTCACCGCCTGCCTTGGAGATCACTTCAATAATGGACGTGAAGTAGCTGGTGAGATGTTTGAGCAGGTCTTCTGCGCCGTCTTTGCCTTTGCCGGCATAGGCTTCCATTAACTTGGTGAAACCCGCAAGGTCGGTGAACATCAACGCGCCGTTGCGCCTGAGCAGTAGGGAGCGCGGACTGTCCACGCGTTTCTCTGTGATCAAGCTCGATGTGTAGTCTGAAAGGATCTTTTGCAAAGCCGCCAGGTGATTGAAAACAGGCAGGAGCTTTTCCCCATCCTCCCGGTTCTTTTGCTTGATCTGTTCGATCAACTCTTCCCTCTGCTCCTTTTCGAAAGACCGAAACTGCTCGAGCAGTTTTTCCTTGTCCACGCCGGCGTCTGCCCACTTTGCTACATACAGGTTGGCGTACAGTTCCGCGGGCAGCAATGTTCTCAGGTCTGGCTCAATGGCTTCCACTGCTTTTTTGTGTGGAGAATAAAAAAGCAGCTTATCAGGCAGTTCTTCCTCGCTTTTTGTCTTTTGCAAAAAATCAAAAGGAGATAATGGCGGCATAAAGCGATTATACATGAAAGGGAATGCAGGGCTTTTTGCATACCATGCTGTGAAATTTCCCCCGTTGCTTGTTACTATTCTTCTTTGTTTTCCCTGGAGACTCGCGCCCTTAATATCGTTGCCTTGTCTTTCAGGTCTTTGAAGTATTTGGTCTCGGTGATCTCCGCTACCTGGCGTTCGCGGCGCGAATCATCGATCTCGATCTTGAGTTTGGCGATCTCCTGCCTGAGCGACGCTTCGCGGATATAACCATCAAGCGCGGCTGTAGCCAGCAGAATGAGAGCCTCAAGTGCGGCATCGTCTGCGAAGGGAATGATCTCGCCGGTCTCCTTGCTGATGGCGTTGATCAATTGCAGGACGCCGATCACCCCGCCGTCGTTGTCGTGAAGCGGAATGGTGAGAAATGACTTGGAGCGGTACTTTGTATTGGCGTCGAATGATTTGGTGCCGGAGAAGTCGAAGCCTTCCGCTTCGTAGGCATCTGCGATGTTGATCCGTTTGCCGGTCAGCGCGGATTTTGAAACCACGTTGGCGTGATTCTCGCTTTCATCTTCGTTGTACATGCGGACGGGCGGGAATGCGATCTCATGTCCGCTTGTGCCGCCCATGTTCATGCCGAGCGAAGTGTTTCGCAGAATGACGAACTTGAGTTTTTTATTTTCCAATAAATAGAGCGTGCCGGCATCGGCATTGGTGACAGACTGCGCTTCGACAACAAGGGTCTCAAGCAGGCGGTTGAAATCTCTTTCGGCAGAAAGCGCAACTCCAATGGGGATCACTCTTCGCAGCAGCCGCAGTTGATTGTCGCGGATCGAGACTCCGCGCGCCATGTTATCGAGCATGCGGGCAAGCTGCCCAAGTTCCCCGGTGTCTTTGGTAAGGTCTTGCAGGATCTCAGGCGAATACTCACCAGCCTCAACCGCGTGAACAGCCTGCATGATGCGTTTAAGCGGAGAACTTGCGCTGATCAATGTGGAGTTTTCCATGGGATCTTTTCCTGTGGGAGGGGAGTATACCATTCTGCAACCTGCCGTTTTTTACGGCTGGTAATCGACCTGCTGCAGAGTCAAATCAGAAAAAGAGACAATGACAGGGTTATCTCCGGCTGAGTTGACAAAGACCCCGACCGAGCCGATGGGAAAATTGGTGTTGTTGATGCTGAATTGAAAACGTCCGTTGAGGAAGAGGCGGATCTCTCTGCCGACCGACCATACCCCAATGCGGACTTCGCCCGGCGCGCCCGGCGGGACGTCTCCGCTGGGGAGAGGTTTTTGCAAAGATTCAAATTCATCTCTGCTGATGCGTTCCGCGCCGACCGTGCCATTGCAGTACAACGAGAAGCGGAAGTAAGCCACGTCACTGGCGCGGACAAGGATGCCGTAACTATCATCTGCGCGGCACAGGTTGGGGCGGGCGGTGATCTCGGCGTAGTAATTATCTTCCGAGAGATTCTTCCGCAGGCTGATGATGTACTCCCTGCTTTGTGCTGAGAGGTTGAGTCGGTTGTTATCGATCGCCGCGCTGGATTTTTCAGTGACAGAGGTACCCCAAAGATCCTCGTCTGAAAAATCGTCAGTGAGGAAAGTCCGCCCGATGCCGGGGCGCATTTCAGGGGTGGGGGCTTGGGTAAGGAATGCGGCGGGCGATGGAGTAGCCGATGGGGGGAACCAGATGATGGTCGGGGTGGGAGACGGGGTCGCCGTCCAATTGACAGGGGTCGGTGTGGCGTTGAGGTTATCCATAAAGGCGCACGAACTTCCGATCCCGGCGATCATAGTAAAAATCAAGATGCGTAAAAACATCATGCGTGTTTGGTGACAGGTTTTCATGGATTGTGTCGTAAAATTAAGTGAACGTCATTCTAGCATATAAGGAGCTATCATGAGCGAGAAGCAAGTGCTTGTTACCGGCGCGTGCGGTGAGATCGGGCAGGCGTTGGTGCAGGGGTTGGCGCAGCGAGGAGGTTACCGCATCGTGACCGCGGATTTTATGCCGCTGCCTGATTCGATCAAGAATCTTTCGGCGGAGCATGTGCAGGGGGATCTGGTTTACAAGATCAAGACCTTTTACGATTATGACTTCGATATCATTTTTCATTTGGCGGCTTCGCTTTCTTCAAAGGCTGAAGTAGCCACTGAAGAAGCGCATCGCATCAATGTGGAAGGGACGATGCAGCTGCTGATGCTGGCGGCGTATCGTTCTGAGAAATATGGCAAGGCGGTCAAGTTCATCTTCCCGAGTTCCATCGCGGCGTACGGCATGGCGAACCTGGCGGAGAAAATTAAGGCTGGCACGGTAAAGGAGGAGGATTGGAACACTCCGCATACCATGTACGGTTGTAATAAATTGTATTGCGAAAAACTGGGCATGTACTACGGAAAATATTTTGGGCAGAAGCATTTGGATTCAAACCCGCCGGTCATGCTGGACTTTCGAGCCATCCGCTTCCCCGGGCTGATCAGCGCTTTTACATTGCCCAGCGGCGGCACAAGCGATTACGGACCCGAGATGCTGCACGCGGCGGCGCAGGATAAACCCTACGCCTGCTTCGTGCGTGAAGATACGAAGATCTCCTTCATGGCAATGCCCGACGCGATCAAGTCCCTGCTGATGCTGATGGATGTGCCGCGCGAGAAACTTTCCAACAGCGTGTATAACATTGCCGCCTTTGCGCTTACAGCGGGGGAGTTCCGCGAGCGCGCGCTTAAGGATTTCCCCAATGCCCGAATCACCTTTGAGCCAAATCCGCGCCGGCAGGGCATCGTAGATTCCTGGCCCGAGGATGTGGATGACTCTCTGGCTCGCACCGATTGGGAATGGAAACCCGATTATGATGCGGATAAGTTCTTTGATGAATATTTCATGCCGGAGATCCGCAAGAGGTACGGGAAATAAAATATCTTGCAAAACAGAGAAAAAGCGGACTGTGAGGAACAGTCCGCTTTTTGATAGCGCGTGATGGTTCAACGATGATGTGGAGTATTGGGAGGGATTCGAGTCTGCAAAACAGGGCGGCGAGATTCTTGCCAAATTCAAAATTGTGCGTAAAAATTCGCGCACTCGTGTGCTGGTAAATTTGCATGGGTAAACATTCGATCGAATACTTCGTCAAGTGAATAGGAAAAATGATCATGATCTCATGTAAGCTTGGGCTTCACCAATGGATCTACGCCTACGAAAGCACGGTCCGTTATTGCAAGAAATGCAAGAAAAGACAGGAAAAAGACTCCGCCGGCAAATGGGCGGTATCAAGCGGGGCAAAACCCCGAAAAGTGGATACCACCCAATACTGCTCCTGTCCGCGCGATTACACGGTTTCCATCAGCATACGGGTCTGCCCGCACTGCGGACTTCCCCGTCGTCCACGTTGACCTGCTTTCAATTGCAACGTAAAAAAAGAGACTGCCGCGCGGCAGTCTCTTTTCATTCCATGAATACTTTACTGGCTTTCCTTCTTTTCCCGTCGCGCTCTCAACCAGCCGTTCAAACTGTACTTCACTACCCGCTCATTGCCTTCCAGTAATTTTTTGATGTTGGGGCGCAGCGCCCAGATCAGCAGCACTTCTGCGCCGATGCCATACCAAATGTCGATCCACGGCATCAATCCCTGCGAAGCGCGGATCGCGAAGACAATGATCGCAAAAAATGCAACAGCCATCGTGGTAATGGATGCGATGCCGATGGTGAAGAATGTCAGCATCCCAAGCGGAAGGATAATGA
The DNA here is from genome assembly GCA_017985935.1 of Anaerolineales bacterium. GTDB lineage: Bacteria > Chloroflexota > Anaerolineae > Anaerolineales > Villigracilaceae > Villigracilis. The sequence goes on from JAGNWT010000054.1 coordinate 21,204, forward strand.
GGATCGAGCCGGGCCATAGACCCATCGCTCCGCCCACAGAAGGCGCTCCGCCTGCGCCACCGCCCAAGCCGGTTAATTTTCCATTCGCATCACGCTGCGGCAGGAAAATGGAATAGTTGTGTCCAATGATCGCCGCGAGCGGAGCGATCACATGCACCCAGTGATGATCGGGCGTCAGCCAAGAGGCGATCCACACACCCACCGCGCCTTTCAAAATATCGAGCATGGCAGTAATGAAACCTGCCCAAAAACCAGCCGCGCGCATCGCGTTTGTGCCGCCTGTGCGCCCGCTTTCAATTTCGCGGATATCTTTTCCTGTTTTGAATTTTACGATCAGCAGTCCAAAGGGGATCGAGCCAAAAAGGTATGCCAGTAGAATGCTTCCGATATCGAACGCGATTTGCATTGAAACTCCTTTAGTTGAATGTAATCATAAAACACGAAAAACGAAATAAGGTTGCTTACAACACTTCCAAAGCCACTTCTTTGAAACTGCCGTTTTCGATCCAAAATCCGCGGGTGCGCCAATTCCCGTCCACGCGGGAAAGTATGACGTACACCACTGCATAGGCGGCTTGCGCTATGTCGGTTGGCGAAACAATTTCAGGTCCGGTGGGATGCGAATGGAAGATCCCCAACAGGTCAAGCCCTTGGGAATCGATCCACTCGAGGGCATTCAACTGTTCGATCGGATCCATCACGTATCGCGTCGGGCTTTGTGCCTGGTTCGTCACCTCAAGCACAGATTCCACCCGTGAGTCTTTTCCTGCCAAAAGCCCGCAAGCCTCGAGCGGAAATTGCGCATCAACATGCGTGGTCATCTTCTTTAATTGTTCTGTTGTGAGCGTAAGGGATTGCATTACCGTAAAAAGATAGCGGCGAACCATGCCATGCCGATGATGGCGGCGGGACCCGTCACTGCGCGGCGCAAAGGAATATTTTCAGCAAGGCTCACCGACAGCATGGTCAACCCGTAAAGCGGGCCTGTCAACGCCAGCCCGACTTGTAACGGTGTCAGCGGCCAGTAATGCAGCCCCGCGCCGATCTGTGCGCAGACAATGCTGATGCCGATCGCCCAGGGGAAGTCCCAGCGGTCTGTGCCGTCCAGGTGCAAAATTCGCAGGCTGATCAACCCGGCAAAAATGAATACGATGGGAACCAAAAGGAACATACGCACGCCGGTCTCGCGCAGCGATGTGACGAGGATCAGGAACAGCGCGTAACCAAGTGCGGTCAATCCGGCGCGGGCAAATCCATAGGAAGGCGCGGAAGGGTCGATGGTAATGTATTCCGCGAGAAAGACGATCACCAGCAAACTTGCGCCAAAAGCAAAACCAAACCACCAGGCATTTCCCCCCGAAAGCAGGTTAAGAGGAGCGCCGATCACAAATGTGGTCAATGTCGGCAGGATCAGGTGTTCCACATTGGGCTTTTTGCCGAGCGAGGGATGATTGCGGGTCAGCCAATCCATGCCGCTGGCGGTTAGTGCGGCGGCAAGCAAACTCATGGCGTTGCTCAGGGTGAGGGGGTAGGCAAAGTAAAAACCGGGCAGGGTAATGGTCAGCGTGAAGCGCGGCGATTGAATGAGCCGGGTCAGCGCGAAAGTTAACAGCACCGAAGCGACCAAAAGTCCCAGCCGGTCGGCTGATGGCAGGTAGGAACGGTTCTCTTGCATGGAAAGATTGTACCTGTGGGAGCGTGTGAACGCAAGCAGGGGTATGGTAGAATCGAAATGTTATGGAAGTAACTAAGACAGAAAATCTGCCGCCTCCCCCCGGCGTTATTAACTCGATCAGGGCAGGCTTCGACGCCATCGCAACCCATATTACAGCCATTTTTTTACCGTTGCTGCTGAATCTCTTCCTCTGGCTTGGTCCACGCCTGCGGATGAATGCCCTGTTTGACTCGATCAAACCCGAAGTAGTTTCGATCTGGAAGGCGAGCGGCGTGCCTGCGGAAGATATCCAACGTATTTTGGAATGGTATGAAAGCACCATCCCTTCCATTAATTTGTTTTGGATCTCTCGAACGCTCCCGATCGGGATCTCCAGCCTGTTCCTGTCTCGAGATGCGGCTCAAACTCCTTTGGGTGCTCCCGCAGTACTGCAGGTCAGCGCGGCAGGGTTGTTCGGTTGGATTTTTCTGCTCACCCTCGTTGGCTGGATCGGCGGCGGGTTGTATTTCCGCAGCGTGGCAAAGATGTCCGTTCCGAGCAAAGATGGTCAGCCCCTTGCGCTAACCCGTGCCATCACCCAGACCATCTTCGTCTCCATTTTTTGGGGCATTCTTTCTGTGATGGTAGGGGTGCCGCTCTTTCTGCTTTTGGCTGTGACCTTGCAGTTCAGCCCCTTCGTGGCGAATCTTCTGGTTTTGTTCCTCAGCCTCGCATCGATGTGGGTGATCGTGCCAATGTTCTTTTGGCCGCATGGAATCTTTCTAAGGCAGCAGAACTTTTTTGCCTCCATCATCAGCAGCGTGCAATTGGCGCGCTTCACGCTTCCCACAAGCAGCATGTTCGTGCTGACCGTTTTCCTTCTTGCCTTTGGCTTGAACTTTGTGTGGAGCATCCCCCCCGAAGATTCATGGGTCACCCTTTTGAGCATCTTTGGGCATTCATTTGTGAGTACCGCTCTTTTGGCGGGAAGTTTCATCTATTATCATGACATGAGCATCTGGCTGCAAAGTGTGATCGAGAAACTGCGAAGAACACCCGTGGCAAAACAGGCATGATTTCATTAGCAAGGATTTTTGGAGGTTGTTATGGCTGAAAAAGAAACCAAAATAAATTATGACGTCAGTTCCATTCAGGCGTTGGAAGGGATCGAGCATGTGCGTAAACGCCCCGGCATGTACGTGGGCGGTACGGACATTAAAGCTTTGCATCACCTGGTGTATGAAGTGGTGGATAACTCGATCGATGAAGCCCTTGCGGGAGTTTGTACAGCCATCAATATCACCATTCATCCTGACAGCAGCGTGAGCATTGAAGATAATGGGCGCGGTATTCCCGTTGGTCCGCATCCCACCAAAAAGGATTCGAACGGCAAGCCAATGGAAACATTGGATGTGGTTATGACCGTGATCGGCGCCGGCGGAAAATTTGGCGGCGGCGGATACAAGGTCTCCGGCGGTTTGCATGGCGTGGGTGTCAGTGCTGTGAACGCCCTGTCTGAGTGGATGGTCACCGAGATCAAACGCGACGGCAAATTGTGGCGGCAGGAATACAAGCGTGGGGTACCGCAGGGTTCGGTCAAGCAGATCGGCAAGGTCAAGGATGAGACCGGCACCAAGCAAACCTTCCGCTTTGACAAGCAGATCTTCACTGAAGACATTGACTTCCGTTTTGACACCCTTGTTCAGCGCTTCCGTGAAATGTCTTTTGTCGCCCGCGGCATCACCATCAAGTTCGTCGATGAACGTGCCGACCGTGAAATGACCTTCTACTTCGAAGGCGGGCTTACGTCGTTCGTCCGTTATTTGAATCGCAACCGCGAGAATTTGCACCCTGTGGTGCATGTTGAAAAAGAAATCGAGAACATCGGCATTGAAGCCGCGATCCAATACACAGACGCGTACACTGAATCGGTATATTCTTTTGCCAACACCATCAACACCATTGATGGCGGTACGCACCTGACTGGTTTGCGCTCCTCGCTTACGCGCGTGGTCAATGACTACGCCCGCAAGAACGGACTGCTCAAGGATGCCGACCCGAACTTCTCCGGTGATGACACCCGCGAAGGTTTGACCGCCATTGTCTCGGTCAAGCATCCTGACCCGCAGTTTGAATCGCAGACCAAGGTCAAGTTGATGAATCCCGAAGTGCAGACCTACGTCACGCAGGTGGTGGGCGAGGCGTTTAGCACATTCCTGGAAGAAAATCCGCAAGCGGCGAAAGCCATCATTGCGAAGTGTCTCACCTCTGCCCGCGCTCGTGATGCGGCACGCAAGGCGCGCGACCTTGTCATTCGCAAGTCTGCGCTTGAGTCGTTGACCCTGCCCGGCAAATTGGCAGATTGTTCCGAGCGTGACTCCTCCAAGACTGAGTTGTACATTGTGGAAGGTGACTCGGCTGGTGGTTCTGCCAAGCAGGGACGTGATCGCCACTTTCAGGCGATCCTGCCTTTGCGCGGAAAGATCCTCAACACCGAGCGCGCCCGCCTCGACAAAATCCTCGGCAATAACGAAGTTCGCTCTTTGATCTCTGCCCTTGGCACCGGGGTGGGGGATAACTTTGATATTGAAGGACTGCGCTACGGACGCATCGTCATCATGACCGACGCCGATGTGGACGGCAGTCACATCCGCACCTTGCTGCTGACCTTCTTCTTCCGCTACATGCCGAAGTTGATCGACGACGGTCATCTGTATATTGCTCAGCCGCCTCTGTATCGCATTGCTCACAAGAATCAGGTCAAATATGCGTATAGTGATAAAGAGAAGGACAAGGCTGTAAAAGAGTGGGGCAACGATAAAGTAGGCGTTCAACGTTACAAAGGTCTCGGCGAAATGAACCCCGAGCAGTTGTGGGAGACGACCATGAATCCGGTGAACCGCACCCTGCTTCTCGTTACAGTGGAAGACGCGGCGGAAGCCGACCGTACATTTGATATGCTCATGGGCGATGCGGTTGATCCTCGCAAGAAGTTCATCCAGACCCATGCCAAGAGCGTGAGAAATTTGGACATCTAGTTCACATCCATATTGAATAATAAAAAGAGACCACATCTGTGGTCTCTTTTGTTTTACCTTTCTTCTTTGTTATGAAAGTACCATATACCTCCGGTATGGATGTAGTGTAAAATTCAAACACTATGGCGGCTCAGAGTGCGCAGCGCAATATGCAGATCAGTTTCAAACGATACAATTCTGTCGTCAGTCAAGCGTTGCAATGGGTCGTTTTCATTTATCAAACAATCGCTGTGATTCTGTTCGTCATGGGATTGTTCATTGCAAGCAGTTGGTTTAATCAGCCGTTCCTGGGGGCATTTTACGAACACACCATGGTGTTCAACGGGACAGGCGCTCCCACAGGTGATGAGTGGTTCTTGTTCAGGCAGGTGGTGGTGGGGGATCAGTTGGTCGCAATTGACGGCACCCCGGTAACAAATCCACGGGATGTGAACGCTGTATTAAAAGCGTACAAACCCAAGGATGAGGTGAGCGTCACTGTCCGCTCTGAGGATAAGACAGATCGCAATCTGACCGTCACCTTGCATACCTTCCCATCATCTGCACGCGTGACTTATTTTGTTATTCCTTCCATTCTTAGCATTGTTTTTCTCGGCGCCAGTGTATGGATCTTTGGTTTGCGCCGAACCGAACCAGCCGGGCGCGCATTTTCCCTTTTCACTTCGTCACTTGCCATCGTAACAGGTACTTATTTCAACCTGGTCACCACCCATGAGTTCACGTTCTTGTGGACCGCGGCCTGTGCCATTTCTGGCGGCGCATTGATGGACCTTGCCCTTTCCTTCCCGGTGGAGCCGCGGGTTGTGATCAACCGTCCCTATCTGCGTTGGCTGGGAATTGTTGTCGCCATCGGTCTGACCGCTTTTTCATTTACCACCCTCTTCGATCAGGAACATCCGACTGCTTACATCCGCACCTGGCAATATATTTATGGCTTCGTTGCGGTCGGCGCGATCTTCTACATCGTGATGAATCTTTATCACGCGAACTATGCCTATTCTCCGGTGGTGAAAACACAATCACGCACCATTCTGCTTGGAACACTCTTTGCATTTGTTCCGCTCAGCATTTGGTTGATCGTTGGCTTCTTTCGCCCCTCCAATTTTTCTCCGTACCTGTTTTTGCCGCTGGCATTCTTCCCGCTGGTGATCGGTTACACCATTTTACGATTCCGCTTCCTGCGCACCGATGACCTCGTGCGGCGCGGTTTGACCTACGCTCTGCTGACCGTGTTCGTGATGGCTGGGTATGCCCTGCTCACCGCTGGCGCGGGCCTTGTTCTGCACAATAATCTTCCTGCCAATAATCCTTATCTGGTCGGTGGTTCTATTTTTCTACTGGCATTGGTTTTTGAGCCGATCCGCACCCGGCTGCAAGCCCTTGTGGACTTGAGATTTTTTCGCGGTGAACGTGCTTTTGCTGAGCAGCTTGAAGACT